>NZ_CALGYW010000070.1 GCF_937934665.1 uncultured Anaerococcus sp. | reverse complement strand
ACGCTCTGTAGGGATTTTCACCCCAGCATTAGAACATGCCCGTCATACTACAAAAGCAAGGTCTAAACCTTGCTCTTATTACATATCCATTATTTCCATCTTATCTAGTTCGTCTTTTTGTTTTTCTTTTTTGTCGTAGTACCTATAAATTAGGTAGAAAATTATTGTTGGAATGTTGGATATTATCAAAGTTGTAAGGACTGCCATCCACCAATTACCATCATCTGGAATTATTAACATATATATGATTGATATTATAAAAGAAATCCCTGGTAGGAGTAGGCCTGCCCTTCCCTTTATATATTTACATATCAAAATTTGCCCAATTATTGGTAAGACCAAAAATAAAATTGCTATTACTGAGTTTACTGCCACTAGCTTCATTTCTCCTCTCCTTCTTTTTTGTATTCTTCAATCAAAATCTTAGCTGCATCTAGGGTTATTTTTCCGTCTATGGCCATTGTTTTTATTAGGCTTATATAGGATAAATCTTTCTTGTCTGATAATTTTATTTTCTCTATTAACCTATCAAGCCTAAGTCTCACCGTTGGGTAGGATACGCCGTAGATTTTTGCCATTTCCTTTAAGGATCCTGATTCTAGGATAAATCTTTTGATAAAGTCGATTTCACTATCATCAAGATTATCTATCCGCTCTCTCTTAACATTTCCCATAGCTTGCCTCCTTGCTTATTTTTATTATAAACCTAAATAATATTGAATTCAAATTTAATATTATTAAAGATAATTAAAAAGCAATCCTTAATTTTATTTTAGGTGCGTAATATCTCCCTTTTTGGGTTATAAATAGACTAGGAGGATATGATGAAATTTTTACACACTATGATTAGAGTTAAGGACCTTGATAAGTCCTATAAGTTTTATACAGAAGAATTGGGTTTTGTTGAATCTAGAAGAAAGGAATTTCCTGAAAAGGAATTTGACCTTGTTTACCTAAAACTTCCTCAAAGTCCAGACTATGAATTAGAATTAACCTATAACTACGACCAAGAAGAAGATTACGACCTAGGTAATGGTTACGGCCATATAGCTATATCTCACTCTGATATTAAATCTTTGAGAGAAGAATTTTTAGAAAAAGGCTTTGAAGTTACTGAACTAAGAGGCTTAAGTGATAATTCTGATAAGTACTTTTTTGTAACTGACCCAGATGGTTACAAGATAGAAATCATTCAAAAAGAAGACTAAAATTTTTAAAAAAATAATCCGGACTAGGTTTTTTCCTAAATCCGGATTTTTTAATTCTTATAATTTGTAGTCTGTATCTCTTTTCCAAACTGGGTCTTCTACGCCTGCTGCTTTTTGTCTTTCATAATCGTCCATTACACCTTTTACCTTTTTAAATAGTAAAAATAAGCTAATTACATTTTTAAATACGATTATCCCTACAAAAACATCTATAATGCCCCAAACAACATGTAGATCTAGTTTGGTTGAGATTATAAACATGGCAAAGGCTGTTAGTCTATAGATCCAAAGTGGAATTTTCGCCTTGTCTTTAAAGATTAGTAGGACATTGGTTTCACCATAGAATAGGTCGGCTATTAGAGTTGTATAACCAAACATCAGCATGGCAAAGAAAATCATCCACCTACCAATATTACCTAGCTGGGCTTGGAAGACATCTTGAACTAGGACTATACCGTCGTTTCCGTTTCCAAGTACCCCTGTTAGCATGATGGCAAAGGCTGTTAGGGTACAGATAATAATAGTTGTGACAAAGGTACCAAACATACCAAGAAATCCTTGTTCTGCAGGGTGGTCGACGTCTGCTGATGCGTGCATTATACCTGCTATACCATTACCAGCATCGTTTGAAAATAGGCCTCTTGCGACCCCATACCTAAAGGCTTGCATGATTGTATATCCACCAAGTCCTGCAAAAACTTGTTTGATGCCAAAGGCTCCTTTAAAAATGTCAGAAAACATGGCTGGGACCTTGGTAATATTTGTAACAAGAATAAATATAACTGCAAGTATATATAAACCTGCCATTACTGGTACTATTTTACTTGATATGTCTGTAAGTCTCTTTACCCCGCCGATTGTTACAAGAGCTGCAATTATGGTAATAACTATACCTATGTAAACTGGGTTTATATCAGATACACCTGTTAGAGCTTGGGCAATAGAATTTGTCTGCATAAAGGCCATACAAAGACCAACTCCAATTATGTAGAAAAATGCAGTTATAACTGACATAACCTTTGATTTTAGACCAAATCTTACATAGTAAGCTGGTCCTCCCCTATATGTACCATCTTCTAGCTTTACCCTATATACTTGGCCTAGAACTGTTTCTGCAAAGGTAATGATCATACCAAGTAGGGCTGTCATCCACATCCAAAAAATCGCTCCTGGTCCACCTGCTACAAGGGCTGTCGCTACTCCTACCAAGCTTCATGTACCTACTTGGCCTCCTACCGCTGTGGCAAGGGCTGCAAATCCAGATACATTTGATTCAGATTTTAAATTTTTCTTGATAACGTGAAAGATGTCCTTAGCATAACGAAACTGAGGAAAACCTAAGCATAACGAAACTGAGGAAAACCTAGCCTTATAGAATAATAAAGGCCCATGCCCAGAAGGACATAACCGATTACGTTTGCCCACATAAAGTTTGCAATATCTATAAATATATTCATAAAACTCCTTTAATTTACTTTATTTTTACTCTCTCCCTTTTCAAAAGATAGGATATTTGAAATGGCAATATCAACAAGCCTTTTTCTAGTTTCAACTGGCCCCCAGCCCATATGCGGGGTTAGGATGATATTTTCGTAGGCAAGTAGCGGGTTATCATCATTGATTGGCTCAGTTTTATTAACATCTAGGCCTGCAGCAAAAACCTTTCCAGAGTCAATCCCAGATAGCAGAGCTTTTTCATCGATTAGGCCACCCCTTGCTGTATTTATAATGATAACTCCATCTTTCATTTTTGATATTGATTTTTCATTTATAATATTTTCCGTATCCTTAGTTAAAGGCAGATGTAAGTCAATTATATCAGATTTTTCATAAATGTCATCAAGATTTACATATTTTACAATTTTTCTACCCTCATCGCTTTCGCTCCTATTGTAGGCTAAAACCTCCATACCCATGGCCTTATATATCTTTGCTGCTGCAATACCAATCTTTCCAAGTCCCATTATGCCAATGGTCTTGCCAGTAAGTTCTATAAGCGGATAGTCACCAAAATACCAAAATCCCACCTTCTTCCAACGACCATTTTTAACTTCCCTATCATGGTGGCCAACCCTACTTGTTATTTCTAAAAGGAGGGCCAAGGCAAACTGGGCTACAGCTTCAGTCCCATAGGAAGGCACGTTTGTTACAACTATACCGTTTTTACTACAAGCTTTAAGGTCAATATTATCAAAACCTGTTGATAATACCCCTATATATTTAAGTTTAGGTAGGCTTTCTATAATTTCCCTAGTAATTTTTGCATAGCAAACAAGAAGGATCTCTGCATCCTTGGCTCTTTTTATGATTTCTTCTCTATCATCTGGAGAAGATTCATAGACTGTGAGATTTCCTAACTTTTCTAAGTCAGCAAAGGTCATATCTCCTGGATTTAGGGGTCTTGAATCAAGAATTACAATATTTTTCAAAAAAGTCCTCCTCTAGGTTTTTAAATTCATCCTCACTTAGGCCGTAATCAGCAAGGTCAAAGCGTCCTAGCCTATGAAAATCAGAACCACCTGACATTAAAAGATCAAGTTTACTCGCAAAATCTCTTGCCCTTTCAAAGTCTCCGTTCTTCATCCTAGAGTGGTTAATTTCCATGGCTCTTAAGCCCATTTTTTTATATTTCCCTATCTCATCCCAGTTGTCATACTCTTGAGGATGGGCAAGGATTGATAGACCACCGTCGGCGTTTACTGCTTTTATGGCATCTTTTACAGGTATATAGCCCATAGTCTTTGCAAGCTCATCTGTAGTTTTTTCGTGGAAAATATCCTTAAAACCGACTCCTTCCATTTTTTCTGGGTACTTTTCTTTCATAGCCCAAAATATATCTGACTTATAGATTATTGAATTTTTTGCAAAAGTTTTTACATAATCATAGTCAAGGTCAAAACCGTCTCTTGCAAGTTTTGGTAAAAGTGAAATATGGTAGGCTTCTCTTTTTTTATTAGTAATGGCGTTTAATTTATCAATTTCTGGCGTAGAATTTGGCAAAAACAGGCCCACTATGTGGACTTTTTTATGGGCGTCAAAGTCATAGGCAGATATTTCTAGACCCTTTATTAGTCTAATATCATAGTCTTTACCTGCTTTTTTTATCTTTTCAAAGTGGTCTGCCCTATCGTGATCTGTAATGGCAATTGTCTTAAGACCCGCCTTATAGGCCATTTCTATTACTTCTTTTATATCATCGTCCCCATCTGAATAAGATGTGTGCATGTGCAAGTCCGCAAATTTCATTTATCAGCCTCCTAAAATTTTTATTTAGAAATAAAAAAGGGACTGTTGCAGAATGAATAAATCGTCCCAATATCATCATGAGGTCTCAATGAGCCGACGGGCTTTTTTCTCGTGAAGTTTCGCCTCTATGAGCCGGCGGGCTAAACATGAAACTTTGAGAGAGAACCTCATGATGATGGGACGATAATTATTCACAATTTGCAACAGCCCCTTATTTTTATTTGCTTGTAGTCAACTTTACTGTTGATGTTAGTATATCTGAATATGTGTAAGATATTGTTCTTTCTACATCAAATTCGTTGTTGACCCTAACTGTAAACACACTTGGAAATGCATCTACAATGACACCTGTCTTAGTTTTTACTCTCTTCCTGCCCATATCGGCTTTAAGGATAACTTCCTTGCCCACCGAATTTTCAACTTCTTTCCTAATATCGTGAACTGATCTTTGTGCCATCTAATCATCCTTCCATATTGATACTTGTATCATTATACGATGGGAAGGTACTTTTGTCAAGAAAACTATTATTATACACTAGCTAAAACTAATGTCAAATATTTTTCAAAGTTTTTTTATGGGCAGGCAAATCCGTAAATTTCAATATCTTATATGTGTTTAAAGAATGCTAAATATGCCTTGTAGGTTTGGTAGAGGTCAGCTTTAGAAATTACTTCTAATGGTGCGTGCATAGATACTACTGGGGTACCGCAGTCAACTACACTCATGCCGTATTCTGCTAGGATATAGGCAATTGTTCCACCGCCACCTTGGTCAATCTTACCAAGTTCACCTGTTTGCCAGATTGCATTTTCTTTAGTAAAAGCTGTTCTTACCTCAGATAAATATTCTCCGTCAGCATCATTTGAGCCTCCCTTACCGCGAGCACCTGTATATTTTGTAAGGGCAACACCATGGCCAAGTTTAGCAGTATTCATTGGTTCTGTTGCATCAAGATATCCCGCATCTTCTGTGAGGGTTACGTCGGCAGATAGAACTTTAGAATTTCTTAGAGCTCTTTTTAGGCTAACAATATTGCCTTTATCTTGAGCTTCTAATATTTCAAGAACCATGTCTTCGAAAAATTGGCTGGTCATACCAGTTGCACCAACAGATCCGATTTCTTCCTTGTCAACATAAAGACCCACTAGAGTTTTTTCTGGAGTGTCCTCGCCTGCTTCAAGGATTGCCTTTAGAGAAGCAAAAGAACATACCTTATCATCATGCCCATAGGCCATAATCATTGACCTATCAAAACCAACATCACGAGCCTTGGTAGCTGGCACTACGTTAAGTTCTGCAACCATAAAGTCCTCTTCTTCAAGACCGTAAGTTTCCTTTAGGTATTTTAGGACATTTTTCTTGATAGGATTTTCTTTTTCATCCTTAAGAGGAATTGAGCCTACCATGATGTTCAATTTCTCACCTTCTATAACTTCGCCAGCCTTTTTTTGGTTAAGGTCGGCTGATAGGTGGACTAGAAGTTCAGAGATGAAAAATACTGGGTCATCGTCCTTTTCACCTATTGATATTTCAACTTTTGTACCGTCTTTTTTAAAGGCAACGCCAACAAGACTTAAAGGAATATTTGTCCATTGGTATTTTTTGATACCACCGTAATAGTGAGTTTTTAAATAAGCTGCGTGACTTTGTTCAAAAAGTGGAACTGGTTTAAGGTCAAGCCTTGGGCTATCAAGGTGAGAACCAACAATAGTCATACCCTCTTCAAGGTCATTTGAACCAATCACAAATAAAGCCACAGCCTTATTCCTATTAATAGCATAGGCCTTAGCCCCTGCCTTAACTTCGCCTTTTTCTATAAGCTCATCAAGAGATCTAAAACCTGCCTCTTCTGCTCTTTTGATTACCTCTTTTACAGCCATTCTCTCTGTCTTAGACTCATCCATAAAAGAAAGATAATCTTTTGAAAATCCATCTAAATCTTTTAATTCTGCCTCGGTCATCTCTAACCAAGCATTTTTTCTAACATCTTCCATACTTCCTCCAATAAAAAAGGGAATTCTCCCTCGATACTTTTTATAAGATTATTATACCGGTTTCTTGGTAATTTTTAATAAAAAAGGAAAGCACAGATATTTCCGCACTTCCTTTAAAATTCTTATTACATTAACTTCCAAATATTTTTAGCATATGCCACAGGATCATCTATTTCTAGGCCTTCTATTAGCCTCGCTTGATCTAATAGGACTCCTGCTACCATCTTTGCCTTATTCTTATCATCCTTGTAGGATTTTTCTAAAATCTCGTAAGCCTTTGTTTTTGTAGATATTTCTAAGATCTTATCAGCCTTGATTCCCATAGCATTTGGTTGGTTTTTGAGGGTTTTTTCCATCTCAATTGAGACTTCGCCTCTTTCTTTAATAAGAGAAGGGACGTCTTCTAATTTATCGGTGAAAATCACATCTACCACGTCTTCTGGCATGGCTTCTTTGATAAAGGAGATGATTTCGCTATCTTCCTTATCTTCCTTATCTAAGTCATCTTCTGCTGTAATTGACTTAAATTCTAGACCGTCGTATTCACCTAGCATCTTGATTAAAAATTCATCTAGGGCCTTATCTAATAATAAAACATCCTTGTCTTCGTCTACCATTTTTAGGGCTGGAGATGCTTTGATTTTATCTAGGGATTCACCTGTGCCATAGTAGATAAATTCGGCTGTTGATGGGGCCTTTTCCTTATATTCTCTTAAGCTTATAAGTTTATTTTCTTTTCTAGAGTAGAAGAGAAGTAAATCTTCAAGGTCTTCCTTGTTTGCCCCGTAGGATTCATAGATTGATACCTTGATGGAGTCGGCAAATTCTTTGTAGAATTTCTCGTAGTCTTCCCTATTTTTCTCCATCATGTCTTTTAGGTGAGCGTTAATTTTTTTATTTATTTGTTTTGAAATAACCCTTAATTGCCTATTTTGTTGGAGGGTTTCTCTAGAAATATTTAAGGTTAAATCATCAGATTCTACAACACCCTTTACAAAAGAATAAGCGTCATCTAGGATTTCATCGCAGGAGTCCATGATTTTTACTCCGTGGGAATAAAGCTCTAGGCCGATTTCTCTGTCTTTGGAATAATAATCAAATGGTGCTCTTTCTGGGATATATAGAAGGGCTCTAAATTCTACTAGACCTTCTACCTTAAAGTGGGTCCATGAAAGTGGCTTATCAAAACCAAAATGACTTTCTTGGTAGAAGTTTATATAATCTTCATCTGTAAGATTTTTCTTATCTTCCTTCCAGATTGGCTTATCAGAATTTAGGATGTCCATAGCCTTGTAGTCTTCGTATTCTGGCTTATCTTCAGGAGAATCTTCCTTGATTTTTGTCTTAGTTACTTCCATCTTGATTGGATATCTAATATAATTTGAATATTTACGAACCAGACTCTTTATTGTATTTTGGTCTAAGTAAGCATCATAATTTTCGTCTTCTGTATTTTCTCTTAGGTGAAGGATAACATCAGTACCTGTGCTAGCCTTGCTTGCTTCCTCGATAGTAAAGCCATCTGCATCTTCACTCTCCCAGATATAGGCTTTTTTAGATCCATGTTTTTTGGATAAGACTTCGATTTTTTCTGCGATCATAAAAGCAGAATAAAAACCAACACCAAACTGCCCTATTAGGTCCTTGATATCTGATGAATCGACAGATTTTCTAAAAGCTTCTGTTCCTGATTTGGCAATAGTTCCAAGATTATTTGCCAAATCTTTTTCATCCATACCAATCCCTGTATCTTTAATTGTTAGAGTTCTTTCTTCCTTATTTGGGATTATTTCTATATAATAATCGTCCTTGTTTGTGGTAGTATCACCCTTTAAATCTTCATAGTATAGCTTATCGAGGGCGTCTGACGCATTTGAAATAAGCTCTCTTAAAAATATTTCCTTGTTGGTATAAATTGAGTGGATCATAAGATCCATAACTTTTTTGGCTTCCGCCTTAAATTCTTGTTTCATATCTAATCCTCCCTGAGAATTTTTATAAAAATAAATTAGCAGTCTGTGTATTCGACTGCTAATACTATACTAATATTTACTTTTCTTGCAATTAGCCAAGATATTTTATATTACCATAAAACATAACAAAGGCTGCAATTAGGATAAAGACATGCCAGATAGCATGGTTGTAGGGGATTTTTTTATGAGAGTAAAACACAGCCCCAACTGTATAAAAAATCCCACCTAGGACTAAAAACAAAATATAGGCCAGGCCAATATTTTTATATATTTGATAAAGAAGCAAGACTGACAGCCAACCCATGGCCAAATATATAATCATAGATGCCTTTTTAATCTTATCTTCCTTGCCTATGGCAAAGGCAATTATATTCATAGTTATACCTGCAAGGGCCAGAATCCAAATTATTACAAAAATAACTATGGAAAAAGTCGACCTTAGGCCAATTAAAATTATAGGTGTATAAGATCCTGCTATTGTCAAATAGATTACCCCATGGTCTATGGCCCTAAATATAGTACGGGCGAGGGGGTTTGTCATGGAATGGTATAGACTTGATGCTAAAAACATCATGGCTAGGGCTATAAAATATATAAGCCAGGCCATAAAGGCCAAAATATCACCGCTTTTATAAGTTGAGCTTAAAAGAGGCAGAAAAAATACCAGACAAAGGATAAAACCCAAAATATGGGTTCCTATGTTTAGAATTTCTTCAGATTTACTATATTTCACTATCTTCATTTTTTATCTCCCTTATTAAGGCTACGATTTCTTGTTGAATCGCTAGTCTCTTGTTCATAAGTTCTGCCTTTTCTTTTTCTATCCTTTTATTTTCCCTAAGAGTGAGGGTAAAAAGTCCTAGCAAAAATCCAACAATTATAAGGCCCAGGCTTTGGATATCTGTTAGTTTTAATAATTTTCCAATTAAAAAAGCCAACAAAGCCAGGGCAAATGGTCCTATAAATAGCCTAACAAAACTTGGTTTTAAGCCAGTATTTAGTGCGTTATTTATAGATAAAAGTTCTCCTTGTTTTTCTTTGATTAAATCTTTCTTTTCCATACTTCCTCCTATATCCTAGTATTTTACTTTGATTATTTCCCCTTTGGTAGTAAAATATTATTAGATGAAAAAGGGGGTTAATATGACCGAAAATACTCAAAACAAAGTTACTATCACACGTGATATGATAATAGGCGATATAATTCAAGCTAAACCAGAAGCTATCAACACTCTCATGATGAGTGGCATGGGCTGCATAGCCTGTCCAACAGCTCTTTATGAGACCCTTGAAGAAGCTTGCATGGTTCATGGCATGGACCCTGATTATTTGCTTGAACAACTTAATGACTAAATTTTCTTAGTCTTTACAAATCGTCCTGAGCTTAAGGCTTGGGGCGATTTTTTATTTAATATTCCATAAATCTATTATCGCTATTTAAGTCAAAAAGTAAGTCCAAGTAGGATTTTTTATATTTTACAAATTTTCCTTTATTAAGAAGTTCTAAAACCTCATGTCGACTTGCCCATTTCACAGCCTTTACTTCCTCTTTTTGTAAGATTAGGTCAGCAATTTCTATATTTTCCCTAAGTAAGAAAAAATCATCAAAACCCTGATCGAAATTTGCTGTCAAAATTGGCCTTATGTCTTTGAAGTCAAAGTCAAGACCCAACTCTTCTTTTAATTCTCGCCTTGCTCCCTCAAAGGAATCTTCACCACTTTGGCAGGCACCCCCACAAGTTATATCCCAAAGTCCACCCATCTTTTTATGATCAGCCCTTTGCTGGATTAATAAATCACCCTTGTCATTAAAAATTAGGATATGGACAATTAATCTAAGACCGCCTGCTGGTATCTCTTCATTTCTAGGATAAGTCTTTCCTGTTTTTCTCCTGTGTTTATCGTATATGTCTAAAATTTCCATTTTTTACCTCAAAAAAGCCTGCCACAAGGGTCAAGCTCTTTTCTATGCTTTTATAATTGCAGTTGTAAGTCTTGGTATTACTTGTTTTTTACGAGATAAAACTCCAGCCGCATCAATGGTGCCGTTAGCTGTTAATTCTCCAAATTCTTCTTTGATGTCATCGTAGTATTCGCCAACAACTAGGAGTTCTGATCTTTGATTAAAGATATCTGTAAGTACTAGGACAAAGGTATCTTCGCCCCTTTCTTTTATTTTAGCTGCCATTTGCTCTTTTAATTCATCCATGATTGGCACTAGTTCTTCTGGATTCATGGTGAAAACCTGGCCTACCCTGACATTAGCCTCACCAATAGTAAAGGTCTTAATATCACCTTCTACAAGGTCTTTGGCAGATTTACCCTTTAGCGATGTTCCCGCCCTAAACATCTTGTCTGCAAATTCTTCTGGATTAATACCTGCAATCTTACTCATCCTGTCTAAGATTCTCTTATCGGTAGAGGTTGTGGTTGGTGACCTAAATAAAAGTGTATCTGAAATAATAGCTGCGCAAAGAATACCTGCGATTTCTCTAGAAGGTCTAATACCTGATTCTAGGTACATCTCACTTATAATAGTAGCAGTAGATCCTACAGGTTCTGCCCTAAAAAATACAGGCGAAGTTGTAAGGATATTTGCAACCCTGTGGTGGTCTATGATTTCTATAATCTCTGCTTCTTCTATATCATCTATTGATTGGTTTCTCTCATTGTGGTCTACTAGGATAAGTTTTTTCTTATCTGAAGAAATAAGGTGGTACCTAGAAATAGATCCTACAACCTTTTTAGTAGCGTCAACTACTGGATAGGACCTAAATCTAGACTTGGCCATAGCCTCTCTTACCACATCTAGGGTATCGTCGGTTTTAAAGTAAATCAAATTATCAGTTGTCATAACCTGGCTAACAGGAATAGTAAGTGGTAAAAGTCTTGAAGTCATAAAAGAGTTATATTCTGTAGAAATAACTGTAACCTTATTTTCCTTGGCAAGGTCTATCATATCTTCACCCAGACTTGCTCCATTGGTTAAAATTAGAAGTGAGATTTTTTGCCTTAGTAGGTAATCATAATAATCGCTCCTGTTTCCTGATATAACTATATCTCCCTCAGAGAAGATATCTTCAAGTTTGTTTTCATCTCCACCCATAGCAAAAACTGTCATCTTGCCAGGAAAAGTAGCCTCACTATCTGCAAGATAAATAACCTTAGCGCTAAGTACATCTACGATATTGTCTATAGGAGTATTGGCACGGCCTAAAATCTTATCATCCCAAACATCCATATAGGACTTGGTAATATTTGAAAGAGAAGCTATACCTACTATTTCTCCGTCATTATCTACAACTGATAAGGAATTTGTGGCACCCTTTTGGAAGGTGTCCCAGGCCTTTCTTATAGGAATAGAAGGATCTATAATACTTCCCTTATCGTAGGATAAATCACCAACAGTAAGCTTCATTGTTTCTTTGATTTCTGGTGGCTTTACCCCAAAGTAATCAAGGACAAAACGACTTTCTTGGGATAGTTTGCCTAGCCTTATAGGAATGGCCTCGTATTCTCCCAGCCTGTTTTTAAGGTCAGCGTAGGCAATAGCTGACATAATTGAATCTGTGTCTGGCTTTTTATGGCCTGTGATGTAAACTGTTTCTCTCATTTTTTCCCCTTTTAAAAAAATTCTACCTTTAACATCTCAAGTTTATACCTATTTATCTGGAGGACTGCAATTTTTATTCCTCCTACTTCAATCGCATCTCCAAGTTTTGGAATCCTACCAAGCTTATCAATCAAATATCCTCCAATAGAATCATTTTTAATCTGCTCAAGGTCAGTATCAAAATAATCATTAAAGTCATTTATGTGGATAGATGGGTTTACCAAATATTCCTTATCATTTATCTTAAAAATTGTTTCAAGATGGGTATCATACTCATCTTCAATCTCGCCAACTAGCTCTTCTACTATATCTTCTATGGTTACAATCCCGCTTGTACCACCGTACTCATCTATAACTATGGCAAGGGATACATTTTCACTTCTCATTGACTTAAAGAGGTCAAAAATATGCATATTATCATATACATAGAAGGCAGGCCTAACCATCTCTTCGATATTTAAATCCTTATCTTCAGCGATAAAAGCGACTATATCCTTCATATGTAAGATGCCTATTATATTATCAATGGACTTACCATAGACCGGTATTCTTGAGTGCTTGCAATTTTTTAGGAAGTTTTTTAGCTCCCTATCTTCCATATCGACTGCTATAGCTTCCATATTTGTCCTTGCGGTCATGATATCTTCTACGTCAGAGTCTCCAAATTCAAAAACATTGTTGATAATTTCTGATTCTTGGTAGTTTATAACCCCCTGTTCTTCAGATACATCGACTATAGTTTTTAGGTCTTCTTCTGTAACTATCTCATCTTTTTGTCCACTTTCTCCTATAAGCATCTTAGTTAAAACATTAGTAATGGCTTGGAGAAAAAAGGACATAGGTTTTAAGATAAGGTCAAAAAACCTAATAGGCCTTGCCACTTTGAGGGCGACTTTTTCTGATGAGGAGGTTGCTATATTTTTTGGTGTAACCTCACCAAAGATTAAGATGGTAAGAGTAAGGACAACAGTTGATATAATGGCACCTGACGGGCCAAAAAGGTCTGTAAAAAATATGGTAGCAACTGTTGTAGTAACTATGTTTACTATATTATTTCCGATCAAAATAGTAGTTAAAACCTTACCAATATCGTCAGTTAGCTTTCTAACTAGGGAAGAATTTTCTACTCCATTTTCTTCCATCTGCCTAATTTTAAATACATTTAAGGATGTAAGGGCTGTTTCTGATGAGGAAAAAAACGCGCTTCCCATTACCCCCAATATTATAACTATAAGCTCAATCCAATTCGTATGACTCATTTTTCCTTCTTTCATAAATTATTCTCTTATACTTATTATAGCGATTTTCGACTTAAAAATAAAGGATTTTAATGATAAATTTAAATAAAAATATATAATGAGAATGTATCATAAAAAAAAGGAGGCAAATATGGCAGAAATTTCGTTTTTTGAAAAAACTTTCAAGCTAAATAAACATGGTACTAATGTTAAGACAGAAATAATGGCAGGTATAACTACCTTTATGACAATGAGTTATATCCTTGCAGTAAATCCAGCTATCCTAAGTGAGGCTGGCATGGATTATGGGGCAGTTTTCTCAGCGACCATCATCGCAAGTGTTATAGCCATGGTCCTAATGGCCTTTTATGCAAACCTACCATTCGGTCTATCTGCTGGTATGGGGCTTAATGCTTTCTTCACCTATACAGTAGTCGGTCAAATGGGAAAGAGTTGGGAATTTGCTCTTGCCGCGGTATTTTTAGAAGGAATTGTTTTTATCTTACTATCTTTTGTGGGAGTTAGAGAAGCAATATTTAACTCAATTCCAACTACCCTAAAGAAGGCAGTGTCAGTCGGTATAGGCTTATTTATAGCAGAAATCGGCCTATTAAATGCAAACATCATAGTAAAGGCAGAACCAGCCCTTGCTCTTGGTAACCTAAAGAGTCTTGAGGCCCTTGTATTTTTCTTTGCCCTAGTGGTGATGATTGTACTTACAGCCAGAGGAGTAAAGGGAGCCCTACTTTGGGGAATCTTGGTATCAACCGTCCTTTCACTAATCCTAGGCGTAACACATTTACCAGATACAAATATCGTAAGCCTACCACCATCAATCAAACCGGTAGCCTTTAAATTAGACTTTTCTAATATCTTCTCTTTTGAGATGTTTTCAGTCTTATTCTCATTTTTATTTGTAGATATCTTTGATACCCTTGGAACTCTCACAGGAGTTGCGACAAAGGCAAAGATGCTAGATGAAAATGGCAACCTACCAGAAGTAAGCAAGGCTTTAATGAGTGACGCAGTAGGAACAACCTTTGGAGCCCTTCTTGGAACATCTACAATAACAACCTTTGTAGAAAGTTCATCAGGTGTAGCAGAAGGTGGAAGAACAGGACTTACAGCCCTTGCAACAGCAGGATGCTTTGTAATAGCAGCATTTTTCTTCCCAGTATTTTCTATAATACCTGCAGCAGCAACATCAGCTGCCTTAGTAACAGTAGGGTTATTCATGCTATCTACTGTTGCAGAGATCGACTTTAAGGATATCACTGAAGCCTTCCCAGCCTTCATGACAATCCTCATGATGCCACTAGCTTATTCTATAGCTGAGGGTATAGCCTTTGGAATTATGAGCTTTGCGGCCATTAAACTTCTAACAGGCAAGGGTAAGGAAGTAAGCCCTATGATCTATGTTTTAGCACTCGTATTTTTAATCAGATATATTATTTAAAAAATATACTTGACAAAGTGCTAATGATGTAATATGATAAAGCTAACATAAATCGTAGATAGAAGTAGTAGCAAAATATCAAACCAACAGAAAGTAAATGTTTGATGAGAATTGCAAGGTAAGATTTTTTGTGAATGGATCTATCGGATCAAAGGTGAAAGTTAGTAGCCGGCGGGTGGTTCTCACCTTACAGGGATAGGATATGTAAGTATCTAAAGAGGTCTATTTGTGATAGACAAATGAGGATGGCACCGTGGGCTAAGCTCGCTCCTATAATTATAGGAGCGGGCTTTTTTTATTAGAAAGCAGGAAGAAAGGAAAAAATCATGCAAACAAATTCAATACAAGTAAGAAACTTAACCATATCAGGAGTCTTCATGGCCCTAGGCCTTGTCCTCCATCTAATGGTGCCAGGGATATTTTTTGGAGTAAAACCTGACTTTTTACTCTCCATGATGTTTATCTCCCTTATGATAGTAAGAGATGTAAAAGAAGCCTTACTAATAGGAATCGCAGGAGGAATCATGTCTGCGCTAACAACAGGTTTTCCAGGTGGCCAAATCCCAAACTTCATAGAAAAGATAATCACAGCTTTAGTTGTCTTTTACATGATAAAGGCCATGGGCAAAAACTTCTCTATACCAAAGATAATCCTAATATTTGCCCTAGGAACAATGGTATCAGGCACCCTATTTTTGACAATTGCCTTAAGTGTGACCAAACAGCTAAATTTATTTCTCCCATCCTACCCAGCAGTACTAGTAGCCATGGCCATAAATGCCATCCTTGGAATATTCTTATACCAGGCAACTAAGAGGATGAATCTTTTAAAATAATGGTTTATCTAATAAGGACAAAAAGATTTATCGTGTAATCTATATTTAACGATAAAATTTATTTGACAGTGCCATATTTCTGTGTTATACTCTAGTTAATAGATAAACGGAGGTGATTTTTTGAAGGAAGTACATATACTAAACACTCTAGAGGAAGTAAATATAGTAAGTGATCCTATAAGACTTAAAATAATTATGACTCTTGGAACAAGCCCAAAAACTGCCCAAGACATATCCCATGCCCTTGGAGTCAGTCGTTCTAAAATCCACTACCACTTAAAAATATTGGAACAAAATGGCATTATAGAGGTCGTAGACACAGAGCTAATAAATGGTATTACTCAAAAATATTTCCTACCAGTGGCCAAGGCCTTTATACCAAATAGCGAAATATTTAATAAAAATTTGGAAGAAAAGCAATTCACTTTCAAAATTCCAAAAGATAGTTACAAGTCTTTTGAAAAAGAATTGAATGAACTTATAAAAAAATATAGTAATAATGGGGAATATTCTGAAAGCTTCCAAGTACAAATCTATAAATTATCTTAAAGAGCTAGTGTAATTGTGAATAAATATCGTTCTATTAGCAGAAGGTTCCATTAGAAAATTTTATATCTCAAAGCCGGCAATCAGCTATAGCTAGATCGAAAGGGCAAAATTTTCTAATGGTTACTCTAAAAATATTAGAACTATTTATTCATTCTGCAGCAGCTCCTAAAAATAAAAATTACTGTAAATAAAATTTAAACGTTAAAAAATATAAATCGGGTAATGATGACTAAGTCATAAACTCCATTGTACATTCAAATTTCATGGTTAATTCAATAAAAAATAAATTTATAGATCGTATTAAAACCAGTAAGTAAAAGCTTACTGGTAAAAAAATACGTTCCAGTCAAAAAATATTAAACGTTAAATTTATATAAACTATATAGGTGTAAATAATGGGTGTCTATGATTAATTTTGAATTAGTACTATCAATAAATTATAAAACTTATTTATTGAATTAATAATAAATATGGTAAAGAAGGAGGATTTATCCAAATAAAAAAAACAAATTTATAGATCGTATTAAAACCAGTAAGTAAAAGCTTACTGGTAAAAAAAGAAATAACTGTCAATAAAAACTAAACGTTAAATCTAAGGAGTATGTTAAAAATGATTAAAAGTAAAGATTTCTATGTCCTGATTCTAGGGCGACTTATTACAAATTTTGGTGATAGCCTCTATGCTATAGCCTCTACCCTCTTGGTCTATCAGATGAGTGGATCTACTGTATATTCAGGTATAACCCTGTTTCTAACATCATCAACAGCCATTGTTCAATTACTTCTAAGTCCAATTTTAGATAAGATTAATATGAAGAAGTTTTTGATTCTTTCTCAATTTATACAAGCTATCTTAATATTAATTATTCCAGCCTTGTATTATTTTGAAAAACTAAATGTCTACCACATTATGGTTATTATGCCTATAATCTCATTGATTAACCAGCTGGTTTATCCTGGTCAGATTTCTCTTTTGCCTAAGATTCTCTCAGAAGAAGAACTTGTTACAGGAAATTCTTTGATGACTATGGCTTATCAAGGATCAAATGCAATATTCGATACCCTAGCAGGTTTTATTATATCTATATTTGGCTTTATGACAGCTTTTTATGCTGATAGCGTAAGTTTTATATTGACTGGACTATTGTTTTGTCTCTTATCAAAAAAGCTTAGTCATTATAATGAAAGAGGAAATAAAAAACAAGGTTCAGTTATTAAAAATCACTTTAAGGGTCTTAAAGAAGGTCTGGACTTATTTAAGGATTCTAGGATTTTTGCCCTAGTCCTTGGAGTAGTTTTTATAAATTTTTCTGCAACATCTATAAGTGCAGTCTTACCTGCCTTTGCCAAAGATGAAATCTTTTATAGTCTAATGCTTGCAGGAATGGGTGGAGGGGTCCTTTTAGGATCT
>NZ_CALGYW010000069.1 GCF_937934665.1 uncultured Anaerococcus sp. | reverse complement strand
TTGACCTTTTCGACCAAAAGCTCAAGGATTGTCCCCCACATATAGCCATAATCAAGGATGAAAAATTCCATAAATATAAAGTCTTTAGCATTTTTTATATCCTCAATCATAGCGAGATACATATCATCGCCGAGCTTATAATACTCGGATGTGCTTGACTTATAAGTAGAAAATCCTCCGGTATGCTTAAGATAGTAGGAAAGATTTTCAAACCTCTTATCTCCAATTTCTGAAATATCCCCCCTACTCATATACCTACTGTGATAGATTCTCGATTCTTTTTCTAGATCTATGACCCTCTTGTGTTCTCTCCTGTAACCAATTTTGAAATATGACATCAAAAATGCTACAATTGCAAAAGTAGGTGCCACAAAAATAAAAATTAGCCAAGATAGCTTCATATAAGGATTCATCTGATCTAAATTTAGGATTACCATCATCATGATAAAGCTAAGGATGGACGAACCCCCAAAAAGATAATATTGGTTGATACCTAGTTTCCTATTAATCATCACCAGCAAAAATATTTGAAGGAGAATCAAAAAGGCAAACAAACCTGCCCTGGAAAATACCAAAGACCCCATGCCCTTCTTGGTTTTCTTAACATATTTATTCTCTTTTATTTTATGCAATACTTTATTTCTTTGATCATTCATTCTATAATTATACTTCTTTAAAGCTTTTTATCTTCAATATATTTGACTTTATTATCCCCTTTCCATAAGATATAGAAAAGGAGCGTAAAATGAAAAATGTATTAGTCTTAAACGACTTCGTATCCAAAGGAAAGATAGCTGGAAGACTCATGGCACCAGTTCTTTCCTATATGGACTGTGAGGTTTTTTTGCTGCCAACAGCAATGATAGCAAACAACTTTTCCCTCGGTGGTAATGCTTTTTTTAATATAGACCCCTTTATCAAGGAAAGCCTAAAAAACTGGGAAAATTTAGGTATAAAATTTGACCTAATCTTTATCGGCTATATCGAAGATAAGGGCCAAAAAGAAATCATAAAAGATTTTATAAATAATCTTAATTACAAGCCAACCATAGTCTTCGACCCAATAATGGGCGATGATGGCCTTCTTTATCCAGGTCTTGATGAAAGTAAGGTAAATAATTATAAGGACCTAATAGGTCTCGCAGATATAATAATTCCAAACGAAACAGAAGCCAAATTTTTGGACCTTGATATCGAAAATCTAACGGAAAGTGGCAAAAAAATTATAATAACATCAGCCATAAAAGATGAAAAATCTGCTGTAATCTACCATGATGGCAGGGAAAATATCATCCCCTATGACAAACAAGATATAAAAGTAGGAGGCTCTGGAGATTTATTTGACGCCCTCTTCATAGGATATTTATTAAAATCTTTTGGAATAAAAGAAGCAATCGCTAAAACTTGCCAGGATATAATTAAGATTATAGTTGAAAATGAAAAAGAAAATCCAGGTGCAAGTGAGATAAATATAGAAAAATTCCTGACTTTGATAGAAGGTTAAGATGGAAAAAACAAGAAAACAATATTTTAAAAAATCACTTCAAATCGCCTGGCCAGCTGTCCTAGAATTTTTCTTTATAGCAATTGCAGGCATAATCGATACCTTCATGGTCTCATCTATGGGACCTGCTGCAATCGCTGCAATCGGACTTACAACCCAGCCAAAATTTATTGCCTTATCAGTATTTTTTGCAATAAATGCGGCAGTATCTGCCCTAATTGCAAGACGCCAAGGCGAAAAAAAGAGGGATAAGGCAAATCAAACCCTGACAACAGCCCTCTACCTTATGGTGTTTTTTGTAATTATTTTAACATTTGTCATGGTAGTATTTGCCAACCAAATCCTAGCCTTTGCCGGATCAAACCCAGATACCCACAAACTCGCCTACGATTATTATATGATAATCATGCTAGGCATGGTATTTAACGCTCTGTCAATGCTTATAAACTCTGGACACAGGGGCTGCGGTAATACAAATATAGCATTTGTAACCAACCTAATATCTTCAATAGTAAATATTGGATTTAACTTTTTGCTAATAGAAGGTAGGCTTGGATTTCCAAAAATGGGAGTAAGAGGAGCTGCCATTGCCACTGTAATAGGAACTATAGTTGCATCTACAATGTGTATACTTTCCCTATTTGACAAAGATTCTTATATGAATTTCAAAACAATGGCCAAAACTAAGTTCAAATTCTCTGTAGAAATTGCAAAAGAGATAAAAAACCTAGCAGTAAATCTATTTATAGAAAATGTGTCAGCAAGGGTTGGTTTTATGATAACTGCCATAAGTGCAGCAAAACTTGGAACAGATGCCTTTGCCGCCCACAATGTAGGCATGAACCTCCTATCCCTATCATTTTCCTTTGGAAATGGTATGCAGGTAGCAGCAATAGCCCTAACAGGTAACGCACTCGGAGCAAATCTTAAGAAAGAAGCCATGAAATACGGCAAAACCTGTCAAGAACTAGGCTTTATATTTTCTGTAATCATATCTCTAGGCCTGATATTTTTCGGTAGAAATATATTTTCCGTATTTTTTAAAGAAGATCACATACTCGACATGGGTGTTCTAATTTCAAGGTTTCTAGTAGTAATTGTCCTCCTTCAAATCTCACAAGTTATCTATGGGGGTTGCTTAAGAGCCGCGGGTGATGTAAAATATACGTTAGGAGTTGCACTTGTATCGGTAACATTTATCAGATCCATAGTGACTCTTATCTGTGTTAAGGTCTTTGACCTGGGACTAGCTGGTATCTGGATTGGTATCCTATCTGACCAAGCATCAAGATTTTTAAGTCTAAGGCACAGATTTAATTTAGGAGAATGGGTACACAAGAAAATATAGGAGGGTACTATGAAAAAATTATTTTCTCTACTAGCTCTAGCATTAGTGCTAAGCGCATGTGGTAACTCAGCTGACAAACCAGCAGAAGAACCAACAGAAACAACTACAACAACAGAAGCTCCAGCAGAAGAA
>NZ_CALGYW010000068.1 GCF_937934665.1 uncultured Anaerococcus sp. | reverse complement strand
TATGATTTAGAAAAGTTTGAAATTGAAGATAAAAATTTAGATCATAAGATACCTGCGATTTTAGCTAAAAAAGAAGGAAATAAGGACATTGCCGTTTTAGTCCACGGCATGGGTGGAACAAAAGAAACTGTATCCCCAATCATGAAAACCTTTCTAGACCTAGGCTATGATACAATCGCCTACGATCAGAGAAATTCTGGGGAAAATATGGCAGACTACAATACCTCCGGTATTTTAGAATCTAAAGATACAAGGGCAGTTATAGATTATATAAAGGCTAAATACCAAAATGGAAAGCTCATACTTTGGGGAGAGTCTTATGGAGGGCTTACAAGCATAATAGCTGCAGAGAAAGACGAGACAAATATTGATTATCTAATACTAGAAAGTCCAGTTTCTAATGGTTTCGATATGATAGAAAATGTAATGAAAGATATTTCCAAAAAACAAGGAATTCCTCTTGGATACATGATAAAAGCTGGCGACTTATATTCAAAAGCCAAACTCGGCCTAAGTTTTTCTGATATGGACGGAAGTGAATATATGAAAAATATTGAGATACCAGTGTTAATAAGTCATTCTAATGTAGATAAAGTAACCCCTCCATATATGGCAGAAGACTTATATGCGGCAAAAGCCGATGATAAAAAAGAACTAATCACAGTAGAAAATTACAAACACGCATCATTTCCATATAAAGATAGGGAAGTATATAAGAAAATCCTTGAAGAATTCTTAGAAAAATATTAAAGAGCCCGTTAAAGGGTTCTTTTTTTCGGCTTTACTTGGAAAAATGTTATAATAATAAGAAGAACACAAAACAAGGAGAAATAATGTCAACTAGCACTAAGCTTTACCAAAAATTATGGAATTCAGCAGATATTTTGCGTTCCAATATGGATGCATCTGAATACAAGTCCTACCTCTTGGGCTTAATTTTTTATAAATACCTATCAGACAGGGAACTTGCCTATGTTGGTGAGCTTCTTGATATCAATGAAGATAATCTTGAAATCCTCCAAGACGAATACGAGGACTTCTACCAAACGGAAGACGCCAAAGACTTTATAGAAGAAATAGAATTCAAATTTTCCTATGCCATAAGGCCAAGTCTCACCTATACAAACTTGATCAGGGAAATCGACGAAAAAACCTTTGAACTAGATCATTTAGCCCAGGCTTTTAGAGAGATAGAACAATCATCTAAGGCCTTTGAAAATCTCTTTGAAGATATAGACCTATATTCAAAAAGACTAGGCCAATCCCTTGCCAAACAAAATGAAACTATAGCAAAAGTCATGAAGGAACTATCAGACCTTGACCTATCTAAATATTCCGGAGATGTCCTGGGCGATGTCTATGAATACATGATAGGGACCTTCGCCACAGAAAGCGGCAAAAAGGCAGGCGAATTCTACACTCCCCAAGCCGTATCCAAACTCATGGCAAAGATATCCATGGCAGGCAAGGAAGACATCAAGGGCTTTACT
>NZ_CALGYW010000067.1 GCF_937934665.1 uncultured Anaerococcus sp. | reverse complement strand
TTCTTCTAATTCATCCAAATCTTCTTCATAAGGATCTTGATCTGATTCTTCAGATATCTGAAGGCTTTCGTCTTCTGTACTTTCTTCTAAATTATCTTCTAGGTTTTCTTCCTCAGTATCTTTTAGATTCTCTTTTTCTAAATCAAGACTATCTTCTAAGGTAGATTCCTCTTCTACTTCATTTACTGCAAGTATCTCATCTATTTCTTCTTCGCTTAGGTTATCAAATTCTAGTTTTGACTTGATATCTATCTTCCAGCCTGTTAGTCTTGCTGCAAGTCTTGCGTTTTGACCTTCCTTGCCTATGGCTAGGGATAATTGGTCATCTTCTACTACCACTAGGGACTTTTTATTTTTCTCATTTACAATAACTTCTATTATATCAGCTGGAGATAGGGCGTTTGATATAAAGGTCTCTATATCATTTGAATAATTTATTATATCAATCTTCTCTCCTTGAAGTGCATCAACTATGGTATTTACCCTAGCTCCCTTATATCCTATACAGGCTCCAACAGCATCGATTGTTTCATCATTTGAGAAAACTGCCATCTTAGTTCTTGAGCCTGCTTCTCTGGAAATTGAATATATTTCTATAATTCCGTCAGTTATTTCAGGAATTTCTAGTTCAAAAAGTCTTGTAACGAGATTTTCTGAAGACCTTGATAGGACAATTTGAGGGTCTTTGCCTGAATTCCTAACTTCCTTGATTAGAAATTTCATCCTCTCATTTGGGATGTACTGTTCTGTAGCAACTTGCTCTTTTAGTGGAACAATTCCCTCTATCCTGTCTAAATTTACATAAACATTATACTTATCAACTCTTTGGATAGAGCCTGTTATAAGTTCGTTTTCCCTATCTAGGTAGTCTCCAAATAAAGATTCCCTTTGGGCATCTCTTATTTTTTGAATTACAATGTTTCTTGCAGTTTGGGCTGCCACCCTGCCGAAGTTTTTAGGTACAAGTTTTATCCTTGCAGTGTCTCCCACAAAAAGTGTTGGATCTACTTCTTTGGCATCTTTTACGCTAATTTGGTTTATATTATCTACCACTTCATCTACTACTTCTTTTAGGGCATATACTCCTATTTCACCTGTATCGTGGTCGATAACTACATCAACATTTTCTTGGTTGTCATAATTTTTCTGATAACTTTTTACAAGCGCCTTTTCTAGAGCATCTAGGATTATTTCTTTTTCTACATTCTTATCCTTGCATAGCTCATCAAGGGCTAACATAAAGTCTTTGTTCATCTTATCTCCTTTTAGAACACTATCTCTATTTTTATTTCCTTTATATCTGATTTTTCTATTTCAATATCTTCGCCCTTATCATTGGCAAATACAATTAAATTTTCTTTGATATCTTTCAACTTAGCTAGGATAAGGTCTCCGTTTTTAAGCTTAATCTTTAGAGGCTCATCCTTATTTCTAAGGAGGTCCTTATCAGTCTTAAGTGGTCTTGATAGGTCTTGAGAGGATACTTCTAAGTAGTAGGAAGTTTTTATAAGGTCTAGTTCATCTAGTCTCTCATCTAAATATCCACTAACTCTCTCACAGTCATCAATTGTAATACCTTTTTCATTATAAATATAGAAAATCAACCTATGGCCGTCTTTACCTCCTATAAACTCAAGGTCAACAAGCTCATAACCTAAATCTTCTATTTCGCCTTCTAAGGCATCTTTTAATCTTTCTATTAAATCCATCTCAAATCTCCCCTAACATTAAAAAAAAGTGGAATTTCCGCCCCACTCTTACTATGTTTACTATACTTTCTTATCTATAAATATCAATATTCATAAGTCTTTAATTAGTTAATAAGAATTCAACAAATTATTGTTTTTCGAATTATATTTCATGTATAACTATTGTTATAAAAAGACTTTTCTTGTTAAATTTTAGGAAAAGGCTTGTATTATTTTTTTATTTATCTTATAATGAGTATAGAATAATAAATAAAGGAGGAAACAATGACACTATTTATTATTGGACTTATAATTTTGTTAGGAGGAGGATATCTCTATTCAAAATATGTTGAAAGTCAACTAGAACCAGACGATAGAGAAACTCCAGCAGTCAAAAAAGCCGACGGTGTCGACTTTGTTGTCATGAGTAAGACTAAAAACTGGCTTATTAACTTACTAAATATAGCCGGTACAGGCCCAATCTTAGGCCCTATCCAAGGTATCCTATTTGGTCCTATCGCTTTTATAGCCATTCCTATTGGTTGTGTAATAGCAGGTGCAGTCCACGACTTTATGACAGGATTTATTTCTATGAGAAACGGTGGTAGCCAGGTACCAAAACTTGTTGGTAAATACCTAGGTGGCGGAGTTAGGGCTTTTTATAATGTGATTATAGCCATCCTACTTCTCCTAACAGGTGTTGTATTTGTTTATACACCAGGAGATTTAATCGCTAAATTCGTCCTAGGAAAAGACCCAGAAGGTGCAGTTATTTGGATAATCTACGCTGTAATCTTTGCTTATTACATATTATCAACAGTAATGCCTATCGATAAGGTAATCGGTAAAATCTACCCATTCTTTGGAGCATTCTTAATAATATCTGCTATAGGCGTACTTATAGGTGTAATTGTAAAAGGTAATGCCCACCTTGCTTTTGAAGGCCAAGGCCTACTAGCAGACCACCCTAAGGGACAAAGATTTATCCCAGCATTCTTTATTACAGTTGCCTGTGGCATCCTATCAGGCTTCCACGGTTCTCAAGTAACCCTTGTTTCAAGAACTGTTAAAAGCGAAAAAGAAGCAAAATCGACCTTCTACTCTACAATGATAGCTGAAGGTTTTATAGCTATGATCTGGGCAGCAGGTG
>NZ_CALGYW010000066.1 GCF_937934665.1 uncultured Anaerococcus sp. | reverse complement strand
GCAGGTTGGAAGGCAGGCTCCGATGGTATCCGTGAAAAGGACGGTCTAAGGGCTAAGTTTGACCTCTACTATGCCTACCAAGATAGGGAAAACCTTGCGGTTTATTTTGCAGAAAAAGCTCGTCAAATCGGTATAGAAGTAGAAACTAAGTATGGTGACTGGGACTATGTAATGGATCATTTGTATGATCAGGCAGTCCTCTTTGGTTGGGGAGGCTACGACCCACTTGATATGTACTATTCTTATTCAACTAAGTACCAGGCCTATGATTTTTATAACACAAACTTCTACTCAAATCCAAGGGTAGATGAGTATTTTGATAAGGGCTTGTCAGCTGACAACCTAGATGATTTCTATGATTATTTCAAAAAAGCCCAATGGGATGGACAAACTGGTTTTTCTCACCTAGGTGATGCTCCATGGGTATGGCTTGTAAATGAAAACCATGTTTACATGGTAAGAGACGGTCTAGAAATCGGCCAAACTAAGATAGAACCACACAGCTCTAGCTTTACAATTTTAGATTCGATAGCAAATTGGAAGTGGGAATAGATGGTTAAAAGAATTGTAAAAGAATTATTTCTTTTCCTTCTTTTAATTATCTCTGTAAGTTTTATATCCTTTCTTCTTTTGGACTTATCGCCTATAGACCCAGTCGCAAGTTTTGCAAGAAACAAGTCTATAGGCCTAAGCCCTGAAGCCAAACAAGAACTAATAAGCCAGTGGGGGCTAGATAAACCCCTCATGGCGAGATTTTTCTCTTGGCTAAGTCACCTTTTTAGGGGAGACTTGGGGGTATCAAATATCTACGGCAGAGAAGTAATTGATATAATCAAAGAAGGTTTTTCTAAATCTATTTTACTAATGGGCCTAGCCTGGATTTTCCAAGGGATTATTGGAATTGGGCTTGGGATAATAGCAGGGGCAAATGCTGGAAAGGTCAAGGATAAGATTATCAAGGCCTATGCCATTGTTTTTGCATCTACACCTAGTTATTGGGTGGGGATTTTACTTATTATTGTATTTTCTTTGAAATTAAAGATTTTCCCCTCATCCATGGGTGCTCCTATAGGTGTCCTAAGGGAAGATATTACCCTGGCTGATACCTTAAAACACCTGTTTCTTCCAGCTTTGACCTTGGTTTTAGTTGGAGTATCAAACCTAATCCTTCATACAAGAAGCAAGGTGATTGATATTTTAAACTCTGATTATATCCTATATGCCAAGGCAAGGGGGATGAAAAAGAGTGAAATCGTAAATAAATTTGCCTTTAAAAACCTAATCTTACCTGGTTTGAGTTTATTATTCACATCCTTTTCGGAGCTTTTTTCAGGAACAGTCCTTGTAGAAAATGTCTTTAACTACCCAGGTATAGGATCTCTTACGGTAGAGGCAGGTCTTAGGGGAGATGCACCACTTTTATTGGGTTTGGTCTTATTTTCCTCTATCTTTGTTTATGTAGGAAATAGGATTTGTGACCTCTTATACCTAGCGATTGACCCGAGATTAAGGGGGCAAGATGAAACTAGAAGATAATTTATATACAAAAAATATGACCAAGTCTTACTCCCAAAGGGTAGAAGAAAGGGGCCTAAGTCTTAGAAAAAAGACCCTCCTAATGATTTTTATTTCCCTTATGTTTTTAAGTTTTATTTTTATCAAGGGATCTTTGATAACTGATGAGAGTCTGGCAGCAGACTTTGCCAATAAATTAAAGTCTCCAAGCCTTGACCATATTTTTGGGACAGATGCCAATGGTAGGGACATGGCCCTAAGGACTATAAAGGGTCTTGCTAATTCCTTATATATAGGGATAATTGGCAGCCTATCATCACTACTTATAGCATCCTTATTTTCCTTGGCTTTAAGTATTGGCAATAAGAGAGTGGATAAATTGGTAAACTTTATTATAGATATATTTTTATCCATCCCCCACATGATGCTTCTAATCCTTATATCGGTAGCAACTGGTAGGGGAGCCAAGGGGGTTATCCTAGGAATCGCCCTAACCCACTGGACAAGCCTAACAAGGCTTTTAAGGGGAGAGATTTTGGAACTTAAAAACGAAAACTATATAAAAATTTCAAGGGCTATGGGTAAGTCCAAAATCTTTATCTTTATCCATCACATCCTACCCCATATAGCAGGGCAGATGATTGTGGGACTTATCCTTTTATTTCCCCACGCTATTTTGCATGAGTCAGCCATAAGCTTTTTAGGTTTTGGCCTTTCCCTATCGACTCCATCTATTGGTATAATTTTATCAGAATCAATGAAGTATCTCCTCCAGGGACATTGGCATTTGGCCTTTTTCCCAGGACTTCTTTTGTGCCTGGTAGTTTACGCTATAAATAACCTAGGGGAAAACCTGGGCAGACTCATTGACCCCTATTCTTATCACAGGTGATTTTATGAATGTATTAGAAATTAAAAATTTAAATATATCTTTCTACCAATACCAAAAGGGCCTTCAAAGAAGGAGGCTAGATGTGGTAAGAGATTTGAATTTGGAGGTAAAAGAAGGCGAGATAATGGCGATTTTTGGTGCATCTGGCTCTGGCAAGAGCCTTTTGGCTCACGCCATATTGGGACTTTTGCCTTATAATGGTTTTTATGAAGGAGAAGTTTATTACAAGGGAGAAGTTCTAGATGAAAACCTCCTAGAAAAAGTAAGGGGTGAGGAAATATTTTTTATTCCCCAAACTATAAATGCCCTAAATCCTCTCCTAAAGACTTCAAAGCAAGCCAGGATGACCCTAAAAAGAAGTGAGTATAAAAGACAAGAAGAAGTTTATAGGGCCTTTGGTCTGGGCAAAGAAGTAGATAAGATGTATCCCTTTGAATTATCAGGTGGGATGGCAAGAAGGGTCTTAGTTTCTGATGCCATTTTGTCTAATGCTGACCTTATAATTGCCGATGAGCCTACACCAGGTATGGATAAAAAAGCCACAGATGAGATTATCTCATACTTTAGAGAACAAAAGGCAGCCTGCAAAACTTCTTTAATTATAAGCCACGATATCAACATGGCCCTAAGCATAGCTGATAGGATTGCCATATTTTATGATGGGAGAATTATCGAAGTTTCTCCGGTAGAGGCCTTTGAAAACGAAGGTGCAGGCCTTAAAAACCCATATTCTAAGATGCTTATAAGGGCCTTGCCAGAAAATGGGCTCAAGCTTTTAAGTAAAGATGAGGTGGATGATCTATGTTAAGGGTAGAAAATTTGAGTTTTTCCTATGACGGGAAAAATGAGATATTAAAGGATGTATCACTAAACTTGGAGCCTGGGAAGGTCTTAGGTCTAATGGCTCCTTCAGGCTTTGGCAAATCAACTCTCGGTAAGCTCATGGCAGGTTATATCAAGGCTCCTAGGGGGACTGTTACCGTTGATGGCAGGGATATAAACGACCTTAAGGGATTTTTGCCAGTTCAAATGGTCCACCAGGCACCAGAAAAAAATGTCAACATTAGGTGGAAGGTGGGAAAAATCTTAAATGAGGGTTGGGAGGTAAATTCTGATGTGAAGGAGAAATTTGGCATAGAAGATTCTTTTTTATCTAAGTTTCCAACAGAATTATCCGGCGGAGAACTCCAAAGGGTCTGTATAGCAAGAGTCTTATCCAAAGACACAAAATACCTCATAGCAGATGAGGTCACAACTATGCTAGATTCTATAAGCCAGGCTCAAATATGTAAACTCCTACTCCACTTTGCAAAAAAACACGGCCTAGGAATCCTCTTTATTTCCCACAACCAGGCCCTTGTGGAGGCCATAGCCGATAGGGTACTTGACCTTACAGAGATAAATAAAATTAGAAATATTTAGAAATTAAAAAAGTCGTCCTTGGCATTTGTTAGATAAATGCTGGACGATTTTTTTTATAAATCTGCCTGGTGGCT
>NZ_CALGYW010000065.1 GCF_937934665.1 uncultured Anaerococcus sp. | reverse complement strand
TTCTCGGAGCCTTATCTCCAGACTTTGCCTTGCCTGGGTAATAGAAATCCATGGGTATTATAGAAAAATCTTCGCTGTGAAGATCTTCCATACTTATTCCCAGCCAATCTACCAAATTCTCTCCACTCTTATCATTAAATAAAATCCCTGTATCCTCAACCTTTTTCCCAGGAGCTTGACCGATAATCAAAACCTTAGATCTAGGATTAAGCTGAAAAATCGGGTCAATCTCCCTGTCTGTATAGGTTTTATTCCTAGAATCTTTTCTTAATTTATCAATTACTAATTTTTTATCCATAAGTCTTCCAATCTTTTCTTTATGCCTAAATCGATTTGCTAGCTAAAAAACTAAAACACTGTCAA
Source organism: uncultured Anaerococcus sp. (assembly GCF_937934665.1). GTDB lineage: Bacteria > Bacillota > Clostridia > Tissierellales > Peptoniphilaceae > Anaerococcus. The sequence goes on along the minus strand of NZ_CALGYW010000065.1, from coordinate 12,883 downwards.
AGTACTTCTTAGTCCTTGCACCCTTCAATAAATACTTACCCGTTTTTCTTAAAATAATAATACCTGTTTTATGGATTTTTATCTCTTTTTATCCTAATCTGCAAATAGTTTCATTTGCTCAAGCAAAAAGCCCTGGTTTTCCAGAGCTTTTGGTCTTTATCTTTTGATTTTAAAAATATATTAGCTTAGTTTAAGAAACATTCTGCTCTTTTTCTTATTGTCTCTTCCACATCAAAGTCATCTTTATTATAGATCCATTCCAATAGGCTGCCTCTGATTATCGCCTTTATTGAGTCCGTATAGAAATCTGCATCATAAACATCTGATATTTCGCCTTTTTCTATAGCTTCTTCTAAAATAGATTTCAGGATATTCCACATATCGTGGTCGGGTATGGATATTAGTTTTTTCCTTACCCTGGCTGTTGATATGAGGACATTAGCATAATATCCCCATTCTTCGGCAAATTCTCCGAAGCTTTTGGCAAAGTATATAGCTGCTTCTTTTGAGGTTTTCTGAGACCTTATAAGAGCTTCATTGTCAAAAAAATATTCATTTAAAACTTCAAACATATCATAGACAATAGTATCTTTTGATTCAAAATAATGATAGAAAGTGCCTATGGATATATCGGCTTCCTCACAAATTTGTTTTATCGATATATTTTTAAGGCCATTTTCATCTACCAAGCAAGCTATGGTGTCTACTATTTTCTTTTTCTTATCACTTACATATATTTTTCCCATAATATTAGCATACCTCACTTTTACAAGTTAAAAAGCACGGGCTAGTGTCCGTGCCTTTAGCTTATTTCTTTTGTGCTGCGCTCTTACCTGCTATTCTACCATTGACTACTGTATCTGGTATAGCGTTGCCGCCTAGCCTGTTTGAGCCGTGGATTCCGCCTGTTACTTCTCCTGCAGCATATAATCCTGGTATTACATTTCCATCCTTATCTACTACTTGGCAGAGTTCATTTATTTCTAGTCCCCCCATGGTGTGGTGGATTGTTGGTACTCTTCTTGATGCATAGAATGGCGCCTTGTCAAAAGGATCTTGTAGCAATTTTTTGCCAAAATCATCTTCTTTTTCACCTGCTACAACCTTGTTGTAATCATCAACTGTTGCTCTTAGGTTTTCTGGAGAAACTCCCATAGCTTCAGCTAATTCTTCTATGGTGTCACCCTTTACAGCTACACCTTTTTCTACAAGGTCTCCTATCTCTTCGTTGAAGTCGTTTTTAACTGTTTCGTCTGTATATTCGTGAGCATTGTGTAAGATCCACATTTCCTTGCCATCTTGTTCCATTAGTCCTTGAGTTAGGACATCTCTTCTTTCATCTTCTGCCACAAATCTCTTGCCTTGGTTGTTTACAAATAGTTGGTTTGCAGCGTTTATAGAAATATTTCCTTGCATGCCTCCTGTTTCAGGATCGCCTACTGGTAGAAGTTGGATCCATTCCATACCTACTAGGTTTGCTCCTACTTCTTCGCCCATGATTATGCCGTCACCTGTTGCACTTACAGCATTTGTAGAGCCAAGTTCTTCCAAGCCTTCCCAGTGGATGCCATATTTTTTGACAAGTTCACTATTTCTAGCAAACCCACCTGTAGCCATTACTACGCCGTTTTTTGCTCTTGCAATTATCTTGTCGTTTCCTTGTTTAGCTTCTACACCTACAACCTTGCCGTCTTCTACAATTAGCTTTTCAGCTGCAGCTTCATACATGATTTCTGCCTTGTCTCCAGCCTTTTCAATGTGTTCCATATAAGCTTCAATTGGGCCAGTTGTAAGAGGTTTTACGAATTGGTGAGTTCTTGGCCATAGGGCGCCTGTAACGGTGAAGACTTCATCAACAAAGTCTACTCCCAAGCCTTCAAGGATGCCTACAGATTCTTCAGCTCCCTTTGTGAATTGATAGATAAGATTTAAATCGCCAACATAATCACCGCCCCTGTAGGTTTGTAGGGCGTGCAGTTCTACAGAATCAAAGGTAGTTTCCATATCGCCTTTTTCGTACTCAGAAACTTGGTCCTTAAGCTTATCCATAAGCTCTTGATGAAGGTCATTTTTTGCTTCTTCTTCATAATATGATTTTACAGACTCGAAAGTATCCTTTCTCATAGGCATTTTTTCTTGTCTTGGCTTATCTACTGCGTTATATTGGCCACCAGCTATAATAGTTGACCCGCCAACAGCCGGCATTTTTTCTAGGACAAGTACGCTTGCATCTTCTTCTAAGGCTGCCACTGCAGCTGCAAGACCTGATCCACCGCCACCAACAACTACAACATCATATTCTTATTCTATAGTTTGGCCTTCTTTGCTTGTCTCTTCTGCTTCTTTAATAAAATCATCAGCATTGGCGCCAGCTGCTTCCAAGGCTTGTTTTACAGCATCTATGATGGCTGTTGATGTGACGGTAGCACCTGAAACTGTATCAACATTTATATTTTGTTCTTCCACAATCTTTGCAGGTATTTGTTCCAAGGCTGGATCTGCAATTCCCTCAGACTCTTTATGTTCTACAACCTTTACATCCTTAATCTCGCCATCTTCATATGTAAGCTCAATTTTTACATCTCCATTAAGCCCCTTACCAACACCTTCAAACGTTCCAGAGTTGGATCTAGCTTTCTCAACTGCTTTTTCTTCTGTCTTCGTTTCTTCCTTAGGACTTTCCACATCATTGCTACAAGCACTAGCAAATAAAATTGATAACGATAAAAGTCCAGCTAATAACTTCTTCGACTTCATTTTCCCTCCATAAAAATATTTTACTAGAATATATCGATAGAATATTCTATTATATTATTTCATATTGATAATCTTTTGTCAAGTATCTTTTCCGTAATAAATTCTATTAATTTATTTTTAACAGGCTTATTAAAGTGTAAATTCAGAATAAAAATAAAAATCGTTCAAAATAAACATTTAAAAAGAGCAAAGATTCACACTTTACTCTTTTATCTGATTTATTTTTATTTTCTCTTATCCACATCTATGTATTCTTTCCTATCACTTAGGGATAGATATGCTGGTCTTATTATTTTTTTATCGGCAATTTGTTCTAGTCTGTGGGCTTGCCAGCCTACCGTTCTTGCTATGGCAAAGATTGGCAGAAAAAGTTCTCTTGGGATTTTTAGCATATCGTAGACCAGACCTGAATACAAATCGACGTTGGCGCATGGTGGGTAGGATTTCTTAAATTTTTCCATTATTAGTTTTTGTCCGATTTTTTCTACATTCTCTACAAAGAAAAAGTCAGCTTCTCTTCCCTTTATTTTGGCAAGGTCTCTTGCTTTTTCCTTAAGTAAAACTGCTCTTGGGTCTGATAAGGTGTAGACTGCATGGCCTAGGCCATAAATCAAGCCCTCATTATCAAAGGCTTTTTTGTCTAGGATTTTTTCTAGATAGGATTTTATCTCTTTCTTATCTTCTCTGTCTTTGACATTTTCCTTGATATTATCAAGCATCTTTGCGACTTTTATGTTTGCTCCTCCATGCCTTGGCCCCTTAAGAGATGCAAGTCCTGCTGCCATGGCCGAGTAGGAGTCTGTCCCAGACGAGGATACTACGTGGGTTGCAAAGGCTGAATTATTTCCGCCCCCGTGTTCGGCATGAATTATCAGAAGGAGGTCTAAGATTTCCGCTTCTTCCCTTGTGTAATTTTGATCTACCCTTAGCATAGCTAGGATATTTTCTGCTATAGATTTTTCTGGGTCAGGATTGTGGATTACAAGTGACTTGTTATCAAATTTGTGGATTTTGACCTGGTAGGAATAAATCACTAAAAGTGGCACCTTAGAAATTAGGGATAGGGATTGTCTTAGGACATTTGAGGTCTCGGTACAATCAGGATTTTCATCATAGGTATAAAGAGCGAGCATGGCCCTCATCATCTTATTCATAATATCCGCTCCCGGCACTTTAAGGATGGCATCCTCTATAAAATAGGCCGGAAGCTTGCGATTTTGGGCTAGGACTTTTTTGAAATATTCTAATTCTTTTTCTTTTGCAAGCTTATCAAAAAGCAAAAGATAAATCACTTCTTCAAATCCTAGTCTGTGTGATACTTCTATATCGTGGACCATGGCTGTTAGAGGGTAACCCCTATAAAAAAGTTCGCCCTCGGCTGGGATTTTCTTTCCATTTTCTATTTTATAACCGCAAACATCCCCAACCTTGGTCACTCCAACTAGGACTCCCGTTCCATTTTGGTTTCTTAGCCCTCTTTTTATGGCATATTTTTCGTAAATTTCCTTATCAATGATCGTTGCTTTTTCAATCTCATCGGCATATATTTTTATTTTTTCTTCTAAAAACTTTCCCATATCAAGATCCTAAGTTCGAAATTATGGAATCGGTAATGCCTGTTGTGGTGTTTTCTCCGCCCAAATCTCTTGTATAATTATTCTTATCAGCCAGGGTTTTGTAGATGGCTTTTCTGATATTTTCTGCATGGTCTTTTTCTCCTATATCATCAAGAAGGAGGCAAAATGTGAGGATCATGGCAATCGGATTTGCCAAATTTTTCCCTGCTATATCTGGGGCAGATCCGTGGATAGATTCGTAAATTGCAATGTCCTTGCCCTTGTTTACTCCAGGCATAAGGCCAAGTCCGCCTACAAGACCAGCTCCAAGATCTGATAAAATGTCTCCGTAAAGATTTTCTGTCACGATTACGTCAAAACGTCCAGGATTCATGACCATTTGCATGGCGGTGTTGTCAACTAAGAGCTCTTCAAATTCTATATCTGGATATTTTTGAGCAACTTCCCTGCCAACTTCAAGGAAAAGCCCGTCAGAAAGCTTCATTATGTTTGCTTTTGTGATTATGCTGACCTTTTTTCTATCATTTTTTCTTGCAAATTCAAAGGCTTTTTCAATTATCCTTTGAGATTTTTCTCTGGTGATTACCTTGATAGAATGGGCTTCGTTGGGGGAAATTTGCTCTTCAATTCCGGCGTAGAGGTCTTCGGTATTTTCCCTAAAAATTACCATGTCTACACCGTCAAATTTTAATCTCAAAGGGCCTGGGGCCTTGATTGGCCTGATATTGGCAAAAAGGTCGAATTTCTTCCTAAGTTCCACATTTATAGACCTAAAACCGTGGCCGATAGGGGTTGTAATTGGCCCTTTGATTGCGATTTTATTTTCCCTTATGGAATCAAAAAGACTTTGGGGAATGTAGACGCCTTCCTCTTCAAAAACCGAAAGGCCTGCGTTTATTTCTTCAAATTCTATGTCTATCTTTAGAGCGGATGCAATTTTTTTCATGGCCTCTGTGATTTCTGGCCCAATTCCGTCGCCCTTTATCAGTGTAATTTTCATTTTTCCTCCAAATCTAGGTTCTTGGCGTAGTTTAAATATCCACCTTCAAGAAGAATTTCCTTTTCTCTGTCAGAAAAATCTCCCTTAAGTTTAATTTTTATATTCTTGGTCAAATCTTCCAGGATAAATTCGCCTGTTTTGATTGAATTCTCCATATTGGAAATTTTTATCTGGTCAAATTCGGATATTTTTTCATAGTCTCCTTCATTTTCGAAAACAAGGGGCAAGATTGCGTTGTTTATAAGGTTTGACCTGTGAATTCTTGCAAAAGATTTGGCAACAACAGCCTTGATCCCCAAAAATAGCGGAATGAGAGCGGCGTGTTCTCTGGATGAGCCTTGACCGTAGTTTTCTCCTGCCACAATTATGCCTCCGTCATTATCTTGACATCTTTTCTTGAAATCGTCGATTTTTGTTGTGAAGGCAAAGCTTGAAAGATATTCAATATTTGACCTAAATGGTAAAAGATGAGCATTTGACGGACAAATATCATCTGTAGTAATCCCGTCACCTGCCTTATAAATTACCTTTTTGTCAATGTCACTAGCCTTTTCTGCCCTTGGGAAGGGCTTGATGTTCTTACCCTTGACAGTTTCCTTGATTCTTTTTGACAAATCTTTTTCTGGCTCTATAAAATATGCTTGGGTGTGGTTAAAAGAAACATCCTTATCAAAATATTCCTTATATTCTATTTCAGATGGGTCCGCAATATAGCCTAAAATAGCACTTACCGCGCAGGTTTCTGGGCTTGCAAGGTAGACATTTGCATCAGCTGTTCCAGATCTACCCTTGAAATTCCTGTTAAAGCTCCTTAGGGAAACTCCACCTGATTTTGGAGCTTGACCCATGCCTATGCAAGGCCCACAGCCAGATTCAAGGATTCTCGCTCCAGCCTTTATCATTGTAGCTAATGCTCCATTTTCAGAAATTTTCTCTAAAATTGTCGCAGAGCCTGGTGAAATTACAAGAGATACGTCCGGATGGACTCTTTTGCCATCAAGAATTGCCGCAACCTTCATCAAATCCATATAAGAAGAATTTGTGCAAGACCCAATTGCAACCTGGTCTAGCTTAATTTTTCCAAGATCTTTTATTTCTGAATATTGGTCAGGGAAATGTGGTTTAGCTACAGCAGGCTTGATTTCTCCAAGGTCAATTTCAATAGTTTCGTCATAAAAAGCATCAGGATCAGCGCTAAGCTCGATATAATCTTCTTCCCTGCCCTGACTTTTTAGATAAGCCTTTGTGTTTTCGTCTGATGGGAAAATCGAAGTGGTCGCACCAAGTTCTGCCCCCATATTACAAATAGTTGCCCTATCTGTGACAGAAAGTGATCTCACACCAGGACCTGTATATTCCATTATGTAGCCTGTCCCGCCCTTGACTGTAAGCCTTCCTAAAATATAAAGAATTACGTCCTTGGCGTTGGCAGAAGGATTTAGGGAATTAGTAAGATTTACCCTATATATCTTTGGGACTTTGAGAAAATAAAAGCCCTTGGCCATAGCAACAGCCACCTCAAGACCGCCAGCCCCTATGGCAAGTTCGCCCATGCCGCCGCCTGTCGGTGTGTGGGAATCAGAGCCAAGAAGAGTGTCGCCTGGTTTGGCAAATTGTTCGAGATTTACCTGGTGGCAAATTCCTGCACCTGCCTTTGAAAATTTGATACCAAACTTATTTGCAGCAGACTTGATGAACTCGTGGTCGTCAGCATTTTCAAAACCTGCTTGCAAAATATTGTGGTCTATATAGGCCACAGAATTTTCTGTCGATACGTCTCTGATATCCATTGCTTCTAGCTGGAGATAAGCCATTGTACCTGTAGAATCTTGGGTTAGAGTCTGGTCGATTTTTATCGCCACTTCCTCATTAGTCTTAAGCTCTCCCTTTAATAAATGATTTTTTAATATTTTGTAAGCTAATGATAAGCCCATAATAACTCCTTTAATCTATTGAATGTGTTAATGTAGTTATGGTTAATTATACTTTTAAATTAAATTTTTCCCATTAATAAATAAAATTATTTAAAATTTATTTATACAAATCAGGCTTTTTATTTGGGTAAACCTTTACATAAACTTGTGAAAGAAGTATATTATAAGTATATTGTTAGTTAATTAACAAAATAGATTTGGAGGAATTTATGACCTATACTACATTTTCAGTTCCTAACACCATTGTCCACGGTGAAAACGCACTTGATTACCTATCAACCCTAAAGGGCAAAAAAGCAGTACTTGTTACTGGTGGATCTTCTATGAAAAGATTTGGTTTCCTAGATGAAGCCAAAAGCCAACTAGAAAAAGCAGGCATAGAAGTTTTAATAATTGACGGAGTTGAACCAGACCCATCTGTTAAAACCTGCCTAGCTGGTGGAGCTAAGATGGCTGAATTTGAACCAGAATGGATAGTAGCTATCGGTGGTGGCTCAGCAATGGATGCAGCTAAAGCCATGTGGGTATTTTATGAATATCCAGACTGGGATTTTGAAAAACTTGCAAATTTTGATAACCCACCACTTAAAACCAAGGCGAAGATGATTTGTATCCCATCTACATCTGGAACAGCAAGTGAAATCACAGCTTTCTCTGTAATAACCGACACAGAAAAAGAAATCAAATATCCACTTGTTCACCCTGACTTTGTCCCAGAAGTAGCCCTACTAGACATGAGAATCCCAGCAACCATGCCAGCTCACATCACAGCAGCAACAGGTATGGATGTAATGACCCACGCTGTAGAAGCTTTCGTATCTACATCTGCAGATGACTTTACTGACCCATACGCTATTAGAGCTATAGAGTTAGTTTTTGGATACCTAAAGAAAGCCTACGACAATGGAGATGACATGGAAGCAAGAGAAAAAATGCACATAGCATCTTGTATAGCTGGTATGGCCTTTACCAACGCATCGCTTGGTATAGTCCATTCTATGGCCCACAAAATCGGCGGAATATTCCACCTAACCCATGGTGAAGCCAATGCCATCATGCTTCCATATATAATAGACTACAACAGAAAAGCTTGCGATAAATACGAAAAAATAGAAAAAATCCTAGGCATCGATGACCTAGCAGAGGAAGTTAGAAAATTAAACGAGGCTGTAGGTATAAGTGCTAACATCAAAGACGGTAAAAATACAGTTATCGAAGAAAAAGACTTCCTAGAAGTTTTAGATAAGATGAGTGAAAATGCCTTCAAAGACGCTTGTACCCTCACAAACCCAAGAGAAACAAGCCCAGAAGACATCAAAAAAATCTACCACGCAGCATACTACGGCGAAAAGGTAGACTTCTAAGAAAAACTAAAATCCCGATAAGAACTGACTCCAGGACTGGCCTGTGGGTCAGTTTTTATTTGAATTTTTAAGTATCATACTTTATCATAAGTAAGATATAATATTCAAATTAAAATTTCAAAAATAAAAAACCGCAGATTTTAATCCACAGTCTTCATAAATTGGCTGGAATGACAGGATTCGAACCTGTGATCTCCAGAGTCAGAATCTGGTGCCTTACCGACTTGGCTACATTCCAAAATTTCCCACCCTTATAAATTACCTCTTTCGACTCATTTGTCAACGCTAAAATTAATTAATATTATCCTATTTTTCATTTCCTGTTAGGCAAAGATTCATATCATAACCTGCCCTAATTGCTGTATTTATAGACCTTGTATGGGAAAATTGAGTAGATGTTATCGGACTTATATTTTCATTTTCTTCAATTATCAACAAAGATAAGCTCCTTAAAATAGATGCAGCAAGGCCCTTGTATCTATTTTCAAATGAGAATTTTTCAAGTCCTATATCCCGAAGGTACTTTCCAGAAACCGAAGCTCCTGCCAAGGCTATAAGCTTATCCCCATCATTATAGCGAAGACCAAACCTATCGTCATCATCAAAAGCAAAGGCCATTTTTGTTTTGTTCCTAAAATTATATATTACATCTCTATTAATCCTTGTAAATTCATAGTCTTTTACCGAAACGTCTCTGTCACTAAAGCTCATCAAAGGAAAAAAGTTATCAATTTCTATATTATATTTCCCTAAAATCCTGTCAAGTTTTCTTATATTAGCCACCTCTGCAAACCAAGCTCCTGGATAATCTTTAAAATTTTTCTTTAACTCTTCCATAAGTTCTGGGTTATCTGATCTCATAAACACTTTTCCAGCAGTACAAATAGCGGCAAAGTCAGCCTTGTCATAAAACATAAAAGACTCATCTACTTGATTAACAGAAAATATATGCCTAGCAGAATAATAATCTTCTTTATTTATTGAATAATCATTCATTATCTGTTTTTTAAAATTAATATCCATGACCATATCCTTTTCAAATCCTCTTTAACATTATATCATGATTATTCATGTAGCTAATCTATCTTAGGTAAAATCTTTTTAATCTAGAAACATAAATAAATCCATCCTAAATTATAAAAAAATTAAATTTACGCCTTAATTTTTTATTTCAAAAACTATAGTTTCAAAATTAGAATTTAAGTAATAAATCATAAATTAAACAGAGTTTTAATGAAACGTATTTTTTAAATTAGCCACAAAAAAATCGACTCTGAAATTTCTTTACACTTCAAAGTCGATTATTTTTCCCCACCGGCACAGCGTTCTGATTTAGGTTCAATCACACTTATTTTCCTTTCTCTGTACAAGTATTTAACTTTAGAAACATTCTTTATATATATGAAATCTTCTTTTTGCTAGTAACGTTCTGACAAAACTTTTTATAAAATCATCAAATTCTAATTCGTCTTCTACAACAAATCCTATAGAAAAATGTCAGATGGCTCATCTTTTACACTTATCTTCCACCACTTTTTCTATAAATCTATAAGCAAAGTAGATATACTAGAAACTTATAAATCAACAGCTCACCATAGAAGAATCAAAACTAAATGTTTTATAAATATTATTCAATTTTCTTAATCCCTGTGCCAGTGGGTAAGAAAACTATTTCATTTTCTGTTATTAATATGATACCCAGATAATCTAGTTCTAAACATAAAATTTAAATTTTTCGCAGATTTTTTAATAAATTTGTTTAAATACCTATATTTTTAGGAAAAGTAGGCTGGTAAAGATTGTAAATAAGTAGTATCTCTCTATGAAAGTTTGCCTCTTTAGATAGGTAGATCCTATAGACCTACTATCCTTAAGGCAAAACTTCAAAGGGCAAATTCCATCATATCTTCTAAAACCAATAATGGTATTGAGACGATTCTTTATTGTCTACCAGCCTTTTTTAATTATCATTTTATGCTATTTATTTTTACTAAAATACAAAGGCCTTATCGTAGGCTTCTCTAGCTCCTAGAACTATATTTCTTGGTTTTCTAGCATCTCCAACTACTATAACCTTATCGAAATTATCTATAAAGTCTTTATTATAGGCTGGATCATTTTTTACCCCTACCGCTAAAACTATATAGTCAAATTCAACTTGACTTTCTTCTTTAGTTTCTAAATTAACCAGGCTAGCTTTACCATCATTTACTTCTTTTACAGTTGTCTTTGTTAATACTGGTATGCCTTTATCAGCAAATCTTTTTAGTATTAGGCCCTTGCTTGCTGCTTCTAATTCCTTACCTATTTCTTCCTGCATTTCTATAACTTTTACGTCGTTGCCCTTATCTTTGAGGAACTCGCCTGTCTCAAGACCTGTTTCTCCCCCACCTATTACTAGCACGTTTTTGCCAGTGAAGTCAATATCTTCAGATAAGATATCAGCGTAAGTTAATGCTTTGTCACAAGTTAGTCCCTTGATATCTAGTACAGCTGGTTTTCCACCTACTGCTACTACAACACCATATGGATCTAAGGTCTTGACCTTTTCTAGATCTGCTTCTTCATTAAATCTTATATCTACACCCGCTTCCTCCATGCTAGCTTCAAGCATAGCTATGTAGGAATTGAAGTATGACTTAAATGGTGGCTTGGCACCTAATCTAATAGACCCACCAGCTCCTTCATTTTTATCAAAAATTGTTACATCGAAACCTCTATCTGCAAGTACAAGTGCTGCTTCACTACCTGCTGGTCCTGCTCCTATCACTACAACCTTTTTGCCATCACCTGTTTTATTTATTAGCTTATTAAGGTCTGTGTATAGGTATTCCTTGCTAAGCTCAGGATTTACAGTACAAGTTACTGGTCTATCATATTTCATAAGTTGGGCAAAGCAGTTCATACAGCCAACGCATTTTCTAATATATTTATCTCTATTAGCCTTAGCCTTGTTAGTCCATTCTGGATCTGCTAGTGACGCTCTGCCAAGTCCTACATAATCGCTTACACCTTCTTCTAAGAGAGCTTCTGCTACTTCTGGATCCTTGATATTATTTACAGCTATAACTGGTATAGATAGATTTTCTTTTAGCTTTTTAGCATAGTCTTTCTTCCATCCTTGAGGAATACTTGATGGCTCTATAATTGTATATCCTGATTCATAAGTACCACCACTTAGGTTGATACAATCTGCACCTGCCTTTTCTAAAATCTTTGCTATTTGAAGACATTCTTCAAATTCTAAGCCTCCCTCTACGTGGTCAGTTGAGTTTAGCCTAATACTTACTGCAAAGTCCTTGCCACAATAAGCCTTAATACCTCCTAGTATATTTAGAAGGATTCTCATCCTATTTTCTAGACTGCCTCCATATTCATCTTCTCTTTTATTGGTAAGTGGGCTTAGGAAGGATGATATTAAATAACCATGGGCTGCATGGATTTCTACCCCGTCAAATTCTGCATTTTTAAGTCTAACTGCTGCTGCAATAAATTGACCCTCTAGCTTTTTGATTTCTTCTATAGTAAGTTCATGAGCTACTTCTCCCACAACCTTAGAAGCAAGCGCGGATGGTCCTTCTGGTTTAAAACCTGTGATTCTAGAAGATGTTTGAATGCCTGCGTGGTGGATTTGACCAAAACTCTTTGTATCATAAGTATGAACTGCATCAGCAAGTTCTCTTAAAGATCTGACATTACCCTCAGAAGCTGCTGATAATTGGTTACCACAAGCTCTTCCAGCCTTTCCATCAACATTGGTTATCCCTGTTATGATAAGACCAATACCTCCCTTGGCACGTGCCTTATAATACTCTATCTCTTGGTTAGTTGCCTCTCCATTAGCTGTAGAGTAATTACCCCCCCATAGCTGGCATGACAGTCCTACTTTTTATATCGAGTTTTCCGATTTTACCTTGTTCAAATAATTTTTGATACATATTATCTCCTTTACTAATTTTTTTATATGTAAAACAGTTCTTTGAAAACGTTATTTATAATCATATTATAAAATTAATTTTTTAATTATCAATGTTATTTATAATTTGTAAGGTTAAAATTACATACAAAAACCCCTCCACCCGTATCCCGGATTTTGGGGTTCAGGGCAAAAGTGAATTTCTAATTTATTTGGCGATTTCCTCCCCTTCTTCCAAGGCTTCCTACCTCTACTATCTCGTTATTTGATTATTTTATATAATCAAAACTACCAGCTTAGCTGGTAGTTTGCATAGCGCCTATAAGGCGCGAATA
>NZ_CALGYW010000064.1 GCF_937934665.1 uncultured Anaerococcus sp. | reverse complement strand
CATCTATTTGAATTTTTTTCTTGGATAAGTCATTTAACATGACTTGATCTTTAATCATAGAATCTAATAGATCATCTCTAATAAGCTCTTTATTTGTTTTACCCTTAGAATTTTTCTTATCTAGGTAAGATTCACCATATTTTTTTGTATAAAAAGCTAGATAAAACTCTAGCTCTTTATCAAAAACATCTTTTTTTATTGCCTCGTCATCAACTAAGGCTATAGCATTTTCGTTATTTGTATTTTTTTTACATGACGAAAATATAAAAATACATAAACTTAAAGATAATACACTAATTATTATCTTTCTTATCTTCTTCATTATCTTTATCTTCAACAGCCTTGTCAGCTTCTGTTTCATCATTTTCTTCTACAGTAGACTCTTCTGCTGCCTTATTTTCTTTAACAGTAGCATCTGTTACTACATTTGCTTTTTCATTAAGCTCTTTGATATAATCAGCATATTTTTTCTCATTTATTGCCTTTGAAATAGCATCCTTATTATCATCTTCAGAATCAGAAACTTTGTTTATTTTTATTATATGATATCCAAATTGTGTTTTAATAGGTTCAGAGATTTCACCTTCTTTTAGAGCAAAGGCTGCATCTTCAAATTCTTTAACCATTTGTCCCTTAGAGAATTCTCCTAAATTACCACCATTATCAGCATTAGCTGTATCCTTTGAATATTCTTTAGCAAGGGCTGCAAAGTCTTCTCCCTTATCTAGTTTTTCTTTGATTTCTTTGGCAGTTTTTTCATTGTCAACTAAAATATGTGAAGCATCTCTTTTTGCAAATTGGTCTTTATTATCTTCATAATATTGTTTAATTTCTTCATCAGTAACTGGATGTTCTTTTTCAAACCATTCTTTATGTTTTTGATACATAAGGTCTTTTTTTACAGTTTCTTTAAATTTCTCAACATCCATATTGTAGTCATCTAACATCTTATCAAATTGTTCTTGACCACCAAATTGTTTAACAGAGTTTAAGAAGGACTCATTAACATCTTTATCAGAAACTTCAAGTTTGTTAGCTTTCATATCATCTGCTATCAACTTATCTTGAACCATCATTTGAACAATTGAGTTTTTGAGATTTTGTCTACTAGCAAGCATTGCTCCATAGAAACTCATTTCTTCTTTATAGCTATCTTTTGATATCTTATCACCATTAACAATAGCAACTGTTCCCTTGTCAAGTTCTTTTACGTCACTTGCCTTTTCTTCCACTTTAGTGTCAGTATTCTTATCGTTTGCTTGGTTTCCACAAGCTCCTAGCACCATTGTTGATGCAAGCATTGCAATTAATAATTTCTTTTTCATTCTTTACTCCTTATTTTGTTAATTGTATTTAAAAGTTCATATATGTCAAGCAATTTATTTTTTGTAGAAGGGATCTTAAAGGCTGGCTTATTAGATAAATCAAGACTCATTTCGCCCTCGTAGTTTTCATTTATTTCCTTAAGTTCTTCGAAAGCAAAATACTCTCTATTTTCAAAAAATAAACTTATATTATTTGCATCTTCCCTTATTTCAGTAATTCCATTTACTGAAGCAAGAGACTTAATTAGCGAGACATACATTATATTATCCACTATTACTGGAATATCTCCATAAACATCGATTAATTCTTCAACTAAAGCTTCATAATCGTGTTTATCCTCTATATTTGCTATTCTATTATAGATTTCGATTTTTTGTGATGAATCCTTTATATATGAGTTTGGTATAAAGGCATCAATTTTAATATCTATAAAGGTTTGCTTTATATCTTTAATTTTAACTTCTTTACCAGAAGCCTTTTCTACAGCCTCTTGGAGGAATTTTACATAAAGATCATAACCAACAGCTTCAACATGCCCTGACTGGCTTTCTCCTAATAGATTTCCAGCTCCTCTTAGCTCTAGGTCTTTCATAGCAATCTTATAACCTGATCCAAAATCTGAAAAATCTCTTATTGATTTTAATCTTTTCTCTCCAATTTCTGTTAAAATTTTTCCTGCCCTATAAGTAAAATAAGCGTAAGATGACCTATATCCCCTACCAATTCTTCCCTTAAGTTGGTAAAGCTGGGAAAGACCCATATGGTCTGCATCATAGATCACTATTGTATTAACGTTTTTTATATCCATACCAGTTTCAATTATAGTTGTAGCAAGTAGGATATCTGTCTTTCCTTCGATAAAATCTAGCATAATATTTTCTATTTGCCTAGGACTCATTTGCCCATGTATTATATCAATAGACGCTTCCGGAACGAGGTCTTTTAACTTTATAAATAATTTCTCTATATCGTTTACCCTATTATATACAAAATATACTTGACCATTCCTATTTATTTCCCTTATAATCGCATCTCTAATTATTCCAGGATCAAACTCTAAAACATAAGTATTTACAGGCAGTCTTTCTTGGGGTGGCTCATCAAGGGTAGATAGGTCTCTTATCCCAGATAAGGACATCTGCAAAGTTCTAGGTATTGGTGTTGCTGAAAGCGTTAGAACATCTATTGAAGATTTAAATTTTTTAAACTTCTCCTTATGTTTTACACCAAATCTTTGTTCTTCATCTATTATCAAAAGCCCTAATTTTTTAAACTTAACATCTTTTGACAAAAGCCTGTGGGTACCCACTACAATATCTACCTTACCAGATTTTATACCTTTAAGTATCTCTTTATCTTTAGTTTTTGTATTAAACCTAGATAGCATAGCAGAACTTATAGGGAAATCTTTAAATCTTTCGAGCATTGTATGGTAATGTTGGTTGGCAAGGATAGTAGTAGGAACTAAAAAAGCAACTTGATAACCATCCATTATAGCCTTAAAAGCAGCTCTTAAGGCAACTTCTGTTTTCCCATAGCCTACATCTCCACAAAGGAGTCTATCCATAGGCTGTTTGCTTTCCATATCAGTTTTAATTTCTTCAAGACTTCTTAATTGTGAAAAAGTCTCATCATATGGAAAAGAATTCTCAAACTCATTCTGCCAGTTAGTATCCTTAGAAAAAGCATGCCCTTTTTCCTTTGACCTTTTTGCATATAGTTTTATCAAATCGTCAGCTATTTCGTCAACTGCTTTTTTGGCCCTTTGTTTTGACTTTTGCCACTGAACTGAACCAAGAGATGATAGCTTAGGTTTTTCTCCCCTATTTCCAATATATTTGCTGACCAGATTCATTTGATCTACAGGGATATATAATTTATCATTTCCCTTATATTCAATTAAGATAAAATCTTTTTCGACATCATTACGTTCGATTTTTGTAAGGCCCTTGTAGATTCCTATACCATTGTTCTCGTGGACTACGTAGTCTCCAATTTCAAGATCTGAGTAATTAATTATATTTTTAGATGAAACTTTTTTACGACTCTGATTTCTAGTTGATGATTTGCCGTATATCTCAATACTTGTAAATACATGTAGATCTAAATCTTTACAATAGTAGCCTTCACTTGATTTTTTTTCTGATATTATTATAGGAGCTTTATCAAAATTTAGATTATTATCTTCATCACTTGCAAGTAAATAATCATGATCTACAAAACTTTCTAAAAGTTTTTCTTTTCTAGCTTTAGACCCAGCAAATACAAATATTTTTTCTCCATTATTCGTAAGTCCGATACTTGTATTAATAAACTGTTCAACATTTTTATTGAAGTTCTCTACTTCTATAGTCTTAAATTCAGTAATCTTTTTAGGCGAAAATAACTTGGTTCTTTTAAGAATTGATGTTAGGTTAATAATTGGTTTTTCTGCTATTTTTTCGTATATAGTTTTGCTAGTAAGTAAATACTTAGAAAAACTTGAAAAAACTTCGCCATTTTCCATTTGATAAGTTAAGTCTTCAGCAAATTTTTCATCATCTTCTTCTACTGACTCATAGATTCTTGATACATCATCAAAAATAAAAACAGTTTCTTCCGGCAGATATTCGATAAAGGTGTCATAGTTATCTGACCTATAAGCATTAATTAAATCTTTGTTAGCAATATATAAACTCTGATCTAAAAATGAAATGATTTGCTTATACTTATCGACAAGCTTTTGGTCTTTACTATCGGAGATTTTTTTGTTTTCAATTTGTTTCGAAATGCCCTTAATTACCTTGGAATAGTCTTCTTTATTATATAAAAGTTCACTAGCGGGCCCTATTTCTACTTCTTCTATTTTTTCAATAGTTCTTTGACTATTTTTATCAAAAATCCTTATAGAGTCAATCTCATCATCAAAAAGTTCTATCCTTATAGGATTTTTGTAATTAATTGGCCAAATATCAATGATTGACCCTCTTTTTGCAAAATCTCCCTTCTCTTCAACAAAATCTGATGGGTTATAATTAAGAGCAAGTAGACTTGATATAAAGTTATCTACATCAACTATGCTCTCTTCATTAATTCTAACAAAAGACTCATTAAATTGAGTTAAAGTTGTTAGTTTATTTTTAAGGGCTCCTATACTTGTTATAGTAATACTTTTCTCGCCCTTGGCAAGACTTATTAGCGTATCTAGTCTTTGATTAACTTTTTTATCATCTATAGATTTGATATTATAAAAATTTGTATCAAGCGCTGGATAAAACTTTGCTATATTCTCAATTTGATTAATATCTTCTAAAAATTTATCAGCTCTTTTTTGATTTTCTACAACGAAAACCACATTTTTATTCAATAATTTAAAAAGACTTAGGGCAAGGTGGGCCTTAACCCCTTCACTTAATCCTTGAATATATAGTGGAGAATAATCATCTAGTTGATATTTAATTTTATTTATTTGATCAATCTCAATTAATTTTTCAATTAATTTATTCATTATCGTTTTTCACCAACTTGACTGAATTACACTTATTCATTGCCTTATCTATATCTTCTTTTAGAATTATTTCTATACCTTCACTAGCTAGCCTTATCTCATCTTCAAGAATATTTACTTCTTCTTTTGAAAAACCACTCAAAACAAAATTTGCTAGGTCCCATTTTTCTGGTTTCTTACCGATAGCTATTTTGATTCTTGGAAACTTATCATCCTGAATTTGATATATAATTGATTTCATACCATTATGACTTCCTGCAGAACCTTTTTTTCTAATTCTTATTGTTCCAAAATCAATATCTATATCATCATAGATGACAATAAGTTTATCTATATCAAATTTATAAAAATTTCTTAAATCTCTTACAGCTTCTCCTGAATTGTTCATGTAAGTTTGAGGCTTTATAAGCATAACTTTATGGCCAGAAATTTCTCCCTGACCATAAAGCGATTTAAATTTTGATTTTCTTACATCTATATCATATTTATTTGCTAAATAATCTATAGTCATAAAACCAACATTATGCCTAGTATTTTCATACTGTAATCCAGGATTGCCTAATCCTACAATATAATACATTATTCAATAACCGTAAACAAACCACTTATTGATTCGTAAGTATTAATTCTATTTATTGCCTCTGCAAGAAGTGGAGCTATTGAAAGTTGAGTTATTTTATCTATTCTTTTTTCATCTGTTAGTTCAATAGTATCTGTTATTATAACTTCCTTTACAGATGGTTTTTCAAGTTTTTTAACAGCATCTCCAGAAAATACTCCATGAGTTGCAACCAGGTATACATCTTTAGCTCCATTTTCAACTAAGAAATCTGCTGCATTTGTTATTGTTCCTGCAGTATCAATCATGTCATCAACTATAATTGCATGTTTGCCTTTGAAATCACCAATTACTGACATTACTTCTGATACATTTGGCATTGGTCTTCTTTTTTCAATAATTGCTATAGGAAGTTTAAGATAATCTGCAAATTCTCTAGCACGTCTTACACCACCAAGGTCAGGACTTACTACAACAAATTCTTCTGGCTTATCATAAGCAAATGATTGGAAGTGAGTTGATAGTAGCCTGATAGCTGAGAAGTGGTCTACTGGTATATCAAAGTAACCTTGAATTTGCCCTGCGTGAAGGTCCATAGTTATAACACGGTTAGCCCCAGCTACGGTTAGTAAGTTTGCTACAAGTTTTGCAGTTATAGGTTCTCTACCTCTAGTTTTTCTATCTTGTCTAGCATAACCGTAGTATGGAACTACTGCATTTATGTAGCCAGCAGAAGCTCTCTTACAAGCATCAATCATTATTAATAATTCCATCAGATTATCATTTGTTGGAGAAGAAGTAGGCTGAACTATAAATACATCCTTGCCCCTTATTGATTCATTAATCTTAATACTTATTTCTCCGTCTTTAAATTTATTGATATCTGCTTTTGTAAGCTCTATACCTAAATTTTTACCAACGCTTTCTGCTAATTTAATATTAGAATTACCTGTTAAAAGTTTTAATTCCCCTCTTTGAATATATTGATTACCTTTAGATGACATTTTTACTCCTTATGATTTTTATCTCTTTGTTTTTTTCTTTCAACATAACCTTTGATATGTTTTTGCTCTGCTCTTTCAATTATTAATTCTCCAGAATTTACATCTTGGGTTATAGTAGAACCAGCAGCTACAAAACCTTCCTTTTTAACTTTCACAGGGGCTACTATATTAGCATTTGAACCTATAAAAGCCTTATCTTCTATAATTGACCTATGTTTATATTTACCATCATAATTAACAAATACAACTCCACAGCCAATATTTATATCCTTGCCTAGATCACTATCACCAATATAAGCTAGGTGACCTGCTTTTGTCCCTTCGCCTAGGCTAGAATTTTTAACTTCTACAAAGTTTCCAATGTGAACTTTCTTTCCAATTCTACTATTTGGTCTAAGTCTTGCAAAAGGACCTATATCGCTATCTTTTTCCATATAAGATTTTTCAATAACTGCATTATCTACCCTAACACTATCTTCAATAGTAGAGTCAATAATTTTAGTATTTCCCTCTATTATGCAGTCTTCTCCAATTTGTGAATTGCCGTATATTTTAACAAAACCAGATATAAGAGTATCTTTACCAATTTTTATGCCTTCTTCTATGAAGGTTGTTTCTGGACTTTCTATAATAACACCATTTAACATATGCTCTTTATTAATCCTATTTTGTAGGATTTTACTGGCTTGGTTTAGCTCAAACTTATTGTTAATTCCATAAAATTGCTCATAATCATCGCTTACATAGGCACTTACCTGTTTACCAGTATTTTTTAATACGCCTATACAATCGGTCAAATAAAGCTCATTTTGATCATTATTTGTATCAATTTTAGAAAGAGATTCTTTAAGATCTCTAGCTTTAAAAATATATATTCCTACATTAATCTCATTTATATTTTTTTCGCCAGGTTTTAGATCCCTATCTTCTGTAATTTTTATAAATTTATTATCCTCATCTCTTATAATCCTTCCATAACCCTTAGGATTCTCTATCAAGGTTGAAAGAATAGTACAAGAAGAGCCAGACTCTTTATGATAAGATATTAATTCTTCTAAAGATTCTTTTTTTATTAGGGGTATATCACCATTTAATATAAGTACTTGATCATCATCCTCTATGTGATCTAAGGCCAAGCTTGCTGCATAACCGGTCCCATAAGGAATGCCTTCTCCTATTTTTTGCTCAACAATATTTGTCTCTGGGAATAAATCTTTTAATTGAGACTTATTTTTACCTGCTATTATTATTGTCTCAGATTGTTCAAAGTCGCTTGCTTTTTTTACATATTTTATTATTTCTTTGTTTATAAGCTTATGAAGGACTTTAGATGTTTTTGATTTCATCCTAGTTCCTTCACCAGCTGCCATTATAACTGTTTTAATCATACTAGGCTTCTGCAACCTCTAAAGCAAGTTCCATCATATTTGTATATGATTTTTGCCTGTTCTCAGCACTATCAGCAACATTCTCTATTAAAGAATCTGAAATTGTAAATATCCCTAGCCCCTTTTTACCATGTTTTCTTGCAGCCATAAATAAGCCATATGATTCCATTTCAACGCAAAGAATTCCATATTTTCTTAGATTTTCAAAAACTTTAGGATCCATTTCATTATAAAATTGGTCTGAAGAATGTACCTGACCACAATGAGTCCTATATCCTAATTCATTTGATTTTTCAACTGCCTTTACTAAAAGGTCAAAATCTGGTGTTACAGAAAAATTAATATTACCAAAAAGGTTGTCATTTATAGATGACTCAGAGCATGCAGATTGAGCTATTACTATATCGTGAAGCTTTACATTTTCTTGCATGGAACCAGCTGTGCCTACTCTTATAATGCAATCAACATCATAAAAATCAAAGAGTTCATTATAATAAATCATAGCGGATGGAATTCCCATTCCACTGCCCATTACAGAAACTCTTTTCCCCTTATAAAATCCTGTAAAACCAAGCATACCACGAGTCTCAGTAAACTGGGTTACATCTTCTAAGAAATTATCAGCTATAAATTTTGCTCTTAAAGGATCTCCTGGCATTAATACTGTTTTTGCAATTTGATCTTTACTAGTTGCAGAAATATGAGGTGTTGGTATTGTCATTTATTCTCTCCTTTTAAATAAACAAAAATAGAGACCCAAATAGTCTCAATTTTCATCTTCTATTTTACAAATTTTATCTACACGTCTTTGGTGACGGCCACCTTCAAATTCAGTGTTTGCAAATTCTTCAACTATCATTTTGCAAACTTCTGTACCGATAACTCTTGCACCCAGACATAAAACATTAGCATTATTGTGAGCTCTACTCATTCTTGCTGAAAATGTTTCTGAAACACAAGCCGCTCTTATCCCCTTAACCTTATTAGCTGACATAGACATGCCCAGTCCTGTCCCACAGATAAGAATTGCAAAATCAGCTTCATTATTGATAACTTTTTCACAAGCTTTAACAGCAAAGTCACTATAATCACATGATTCTTTATTATAGGTTCCTACATGAACTACTTCGTGTCCAAGCTCTTCAAGCTTATCACACACTGCAGGTTTTAAGTCTATTCCTCCATGATCGTTAGCTACTACAAATTTCATGGACCCTCCTTTTTAATACATTCTAATATAAATATACGTCAAGTGTACTTATAATCAAAGTAGAACTTGACAAGTTTTCATTATTAAATATGGTATAATATAGTAAATATACTTAAAGACTTAACTATTAAGGAGATTATAAATATATGTTTGAATTTAATTTGGATGAACATAAATATAAGTATGTTCATTTCATTGGTATCGGCGGTATATCAATGAGTGGTCTAGCCCACCTTTTATATGAAAAAGGCTATAAGGTAACAGGTTCAGATAGAAGTGAATCCGATACTGTTAAAACACTTAAAAATATTGGTATAGAAGTGTTTATAGGTCAAAAAAAAGAAAATATTAAAAATCCTGATCTTGTTGTCTATACTGATGCAATTTCAGACGATAATGAAGAACTAATTGAAGCAAGAAAATTACAAGCACCTGTTGTTACAAGAGGTGTATTTTTAGGCACTCTCATGAGAAATTATAAAAATTCAATTGCTATATCTGGTTCCCACGGTAAATCTACAGCTACCAGCATGATTTCAAAGATACTTCTACATTCAGATGAGAATCCAACTATCTTACTAGGTGGTAATCTAGATGACATGAAAGGTAATGTTAAGGTCGGTAATGAAGATTTTTTAGTTACAGAAGCCTGCGAATATAAAGGTAATATAAGATACTATTATCCACAAACAGTTATTATCTTAAACATCGATGAAGACCATCTCGACTACTATAAAGATTTAGATGATATTGTCGAAACCTTCAAGGTTTATCTAAGAAATCAAGATAAAAATTCAAAAACAATCCTAAATCTAAATGAAGAAAATAATAAATTAATTCTTGATGCGGTTCAAGGAGAATTAATAACTTATGGACAAGAAAATCCAGAAGCTGATTACAACGCTACAAATATAACCTTTGATGAAATAGGTAGACCAAGCTTTGATTTAATTATGGAAAATGGTAGTGTAGAGCACTTCAAACTAGGAGTAATTGGAAGACATAATATAAACAATGCTATGGCTTCTATAATTGCCACCTATGAAAATGGTATAGACATTAACACTATAAGAGATAATATAGTCAAGTACACTGGCCTTGATAGAAGAATGCAAATTTTAGGTTATGTAAACAAGGCTACAATAATGACAGATTATGGTCACCACCCATCAGAAATTCTTGTAACCCTCGATGCCTTAGCTGAACATACTAAGGGTAGATTGATATGCGTTTGGCAACCTCACACCTATTCAAGAACAAAAACTTTATTTAATGATTTTTTAAATAGCTTTGATTCTGCTGATGAGATTATAGTTACAGATATCTATGCAGCAAGAGAAAAATTTGACCCTAGCATCCATTCAAAAGATGTTGTCGATGCCATGGTGAAAAAAGGTCTAAATGCCAAGTACCTAGGGACATTTGAAGAAGCAAGAGATTACATCTATGAAATTGTAGGTGATGATGATCTTGTGATAACCACTGGCTGTGGTAACCCTGATGAACTTGCCAAGATGATAGTTAAAGACTATAAAAATCTAGTAAATATATAAATTTAAAAACGGTCTTATAAACACGCAGGTTTTAAGACCGTTTTTTTAATCCTGTTCAATAGCCAAAGAAATAGCTATTGCCTCGTCTATTTTATTCATAATATCATTTGAAAAGCTGCCAATTTTTTCTCTAAGCCTTTTTTTATCAATAGTCCTTAATTGCTCCATCAAGGCTACAGAGTTTTTGGGAAGACCGTACTTGTTTCCTTTTAGTTTCACATGGGTAGGAAGTTTTGCTTTATTCATTTGACTTGTTACGGGAGCTACTATAATAGTCGGAGAATATTTGTTTCCTACATCGTTTTGAACTACAATAACGGGCCTTACTCCCCCTTGTTCACTACCGACTACCGGAGAAAGATCTGCGTAATATAAGTCTCCTCTTTTAACTTTCATTTATTTCTCCTAAATAATCTCTTTTCTCTATAATAACTCCATTTTTTATGTAAACTCTTTTAACTCTCATAGATATATCTGTCATAAGTTCGTAAGAAATTGTCCCAATTTGCTCAGCGTCCTTATCTATATCCCTATAGAGCTCTACCCTGTCTCCTATTTTAAGGTCAAGACCAGTCACATCAACCATCATCTGATCCATACAAATCCTACCCAATACTTTGCAAGACCTGTTATTTATTATTACCTCTCCCTTATTAGAAAAAGCTCTATTATAACCGTCTGCATACCCAATAGCAATAGATGCAACCTTCATTGGTCTATCACTTACAAAAGTCCTTCCGTATGATATAGGTGTTCCTTTTTTGATATTTTTTATAAAATGAACATAGGAATAAAATTTAAAAGTTTTCTCAAGTTCTACTTCAGTATTATTTTTAACTACTTCTGACGGATATAGACCGTATAGAGATATACCTACCCTATTCATTCCTTTAAAAATTTTTTGCCTTATTGTAGCCGCAGAATTAGCTAGATGAATAAATTCAAAATTAAAGTCTTCATAAACTTGGCTAATTATCCTATCAAATATTTCCTCTTGTTTTATAGTAAAGTTATTGTCATCTTCATCAGCTGTCGCAAAATGACTATAAGCAGATATAATATTAATATTTTTTAACTCGCTTAGCTTTTTTATTTTATCAAGTTCATTTTCCCTAAAACCTATCCTGCCGTGACCTGTATCTAATACAAGATGTCCTTTAAGTTTATATCCCAAATCATCTATAGCTTGGGCAAGCTTAAGATCATAAACTGAAATATCTATATTATTTTTAGAACATTTTTCTATATCATCTAGGCCTACGAAACCTAAAACCAAGACTGGTTTTCTTATTCCTACTCTTCTTAGTAACAAAGCCTCACTTAGCCTAGCAACCGCAAAATAATCTACTATATCCTCAATATCTTTACAAATCACATCTGATCCTAGACCGTAAGCATTGGCTTTTACAACTGCACAAAATTTTGAATTTTGGCTCAAACTTTTTATTTTATAAATATTATTTCTAATCTTATCTAAATTTACTTCTACAAATGTTTCCTGCATAACTACCTCAAAAGTCTAATTGCTTTAGGTAAATAAGCTATAATATCACTAGCTAGAAGAGATTCTTCACATAAATCATCCCTTGCTAAATCTCCTGCCAAGGAATGTAAAAACACACCTAGCTTTGCCGCACTAAATTCATTCATTATAGGTAGAAGCCCAGCTATGACGCCTGTTAGTACATCTCCGCTTCCTGCAGTGGCCATGCCAGGATTTCCAAGCTTATTTACATATAATTTTTCTCCATCTGTTACAATAGTATTTTCAGATTTTAGTACAAGGATAAGCTTATATTTCTTTGCAAAGTCTTTGGCAAGCATAACTCTATCCCTATTAATATCTTGGATAGATAAACCAGTTAATCTCGAAAACTCTTTTAAGTGAGGTGTTAGGATTATATTTTCTTTATGTAATATACTTTTATCTTTTGCTATGGCGTTTAATCCATCAGCATCTATAATAATCTTTCCCTCAAATATATTAAGTAATTTACCTATTAATTTATTTAAACTGGGGTCTTTTCCCATACCAGGACCTATAGCTAGAACATCCTTATCAGCTAAGTGTCCTAAAATCTGATTAAATATATTTTCATTATACTTTAAATTATAAGAATCAATAGTGTTAATTATCTGCTCTATAGATTTAATTTGTAAAATTTCGCTAATTGATTTTGGCACTAGAAGGTAAACAAGCCCTGCCCCAACTCTCAAGGTTGATAGAGAAGATAGGTAGCAAGATCCTGCCATACCTGATGAGCCACCAAGAATAGCAACTCTTCCATAGTTGCCCTTGTGACTTGATTTTTTTCTTATGGGTAAAATTTTTTTAAACTCTGTAGGTATTTTTATGTTTTCACTATCTCTTCTTATGCAAATACCAATAGCCTTCCCTCCATCATGGGAAATAGAAACATCACATTGTTTTTTTATACCGTCTATTAATATATAAGGTCTATTAGTTTGATGACGGACTTCTACCCTTAGATTTTTGATATAAGAAAGACTTAAATTATATGCCTTAATAACAGCTTCTTTAAGAGCAAAGATCCCTGCCAAAGACTGATAGGGATTTTCTTTCTTAAAAGCGTAGGAAAGCTCATAAGAAGTAAATGCCCTCTCTAAAAAGGCTTCGGGCTTCTCTTTGATTTTTTTAACCGATATTATGTCAATACCTATCATTAAAGACCTAGCCTTTTTGATGATTCTTTTATATTTTCATTAAGTTTATCTCTTTCTAAACTTACAACATTTCCATTTTCATAAACAATTTTTCCGTTTATTATAGTATATTTTATGTCTGACTCATAGGTAGAGTAAATAAGTGAGGTCAAGATATTTTGATTTGGTTTATGGTTTATATTATCAAAATCAATTAAAATTAAATCAGCAAGCTTACCTTCTTCTACCGTCCCTAATTCATTTTCCATGCCTAGGGCCTTTGCACCGTTAACGGTTGCCATTTTTAATATTTCATATGCCTCTATATTTTTATCAGCGTATAATTTTGAAACCAGACCAGTTATTTCCATCTCTCTTAAAATTGACAATTTGTTATTGCTAGCTGAGGAATCAGTACCTAAGCAAACATTAATTTTTTTATCAAAAAGTCTTGATAAGTTTAAAAAACCTGAAGAAAGTTTTAGATTGCTTGCAGGGTTATGGACTATACTAACATTATTTTCTTTTATAATATCTAAGTCATTATCTGTTAGATATATACCGTGGGCTGCTATGGTTTTATAATTAAATATCCCAGATTTTTCAAATACTTCTGTTGGTGTCATATTAAATCTTTTTATGCAATCATCATTTTCTTTTTTTGTTTCAGATAAGTGGATGTGAATTGGCATCTTATATTTATAAGCTATATCTGATACTTTCTTTAGGTAGTCTAAATCTATTGTATAGACTGCGTGCGGACCAAGGCCTATACTTATAAGCTCATCATCCTTATATTTTTTTTCTAAATATATATTTTCTTTGAGTCTATAAAAATCTTGATCGGGGCATGATAAGCCTCTTGAGATTTGGCCACGAAGACCTATTTCTTTTGCCGCCTTAATTGTTGCTTCAGAAAAATAGTACATGTCTGCAAAAGATCCTATACCATTTTTAACCATTTCAGCAAAAGACATAAGAGATGCAGTATGTACATCTTCTTCTGTTAACTTATCTTCTAATGGCCAAATATAATCATTTAACCAAGTCTCAAGCTCAACTTCTTCACCGTAATTTCTAAAAAGACTCATTCCAACATGAGTATGACAGTTTATAAAGGCTGGCATTAAAAGCATGCCATCAGCATCTATAACTTTATATCCTTTATTTTTAATGTTTTTTTCGATTTTTTTTATGTATTTTCCCTCAATTAAAAGATCAGCCTTATATATTTCAGGAGTTCTCATTGAAAGTGTTTTTGCATTTTTTATTAATATCTTCATTTTTAAAAAAAGGGAAGTGCTTGCACACTTCCTATTCTCCTATCTTTTCTTTTAACAGTTTATTTATTTCTTGAGGATTTCCTTTACCCTTGGTTTTTTTCATAGCTTGACCAACTAAGAAGCCAAAGGCTCTATCCTTACCATTTTTTATATCTTCAGTAGATTGTGGATTTTCTTCAAGAACTTCATTGACAACATCTTCTAAGAAAGATGAATCAGAAATCTGAAGTAAATTTCTTTCTTCAGCAAGTTTCTCTGGGTCTTGATCAGAAGTATAAATTTCTCTTAAAAGTTTTTTAGCAACATTATTATTAACCTTGTTATTTTTAGCCAGGTTAATTAATTTAGCAAAATTTTCTATTGATAAAGCCATCTCATCTGCTGTCTCTTCAGCTTCATTAAGTCTTCTAGATAATTCGGTTAAAATCCAATTGGCTGTTGTATTAGGGTCCTTAACTAATTTATTAGTTTCTTCAAAAAGATTTGCAAGGCTTCTATCATGACTTAGAAGATTTGCGTCATATTCAGAAAGTTTGTATTCTTTCATATATCTAGCTTGTTTCTTGCTAGGTAATTCTGGTAGATTTTTTCTTATTCCTTCAATAAATTCATCTGATAAATAGATATCTGGTATATCACCATCTGCAGAAAATCTATAGTCGTTTCCTACTTCTTTATTTCTCATATGGATAGTCTTAAGCTCTATATCATCCCATCTTCTAGTCTCTTTTACTCCAGTTTCGCCCTTTTCTAATAAAGCAGTTTGTCTTTTTAATTCATAGCTTAGGGCGTTTTCTATTGCCTTAATGGAGTTTATATTTTTAATCTCAGCGATTTCTGTTTTTAGATTAGAATCTTCGTCTTTTATATTTACGTTTACGTCAACACGCATAGATCCTTCTGCCATTATACAATCAGATACATCTAAAAACTTAAGGGTTGATGCTAGGGTTTCTACAAATTCTCTAGCTTCTTCTGGTGAGGATATATCAGGGTCAGTTACTATTTCAATTAGAGGAACTCCAGCCCTGTTATAGTCCATTAATACAGTATCATCGTCGTTGTGATTTGATTTCCCAGTATCTTCTTCCATATGGATTTCTCTTATATTTATGTGCTTGCCGCTAGATAATTCTAGGTAACCTTCATAGGCGTATGGTTTATCAAATTGAGTAAGCTGATAGCCCTTAACAAGGTCAGGATAAAAGTATTTTTTTCTGTCTATTTTTTGTTCATTTCTAATCTTGCAATTAAAGGCGAGACCCGCCATTACAGCATATTCTACAGCTCTTTTGTTCATTAGAGGTAGGGTTCCTGGGTGTCCTAGACATATAGGACAAACATTGGTATTTGGTACTGCTCCGAATTCATTTTTGCAGGAGCAAAACATTTTTGTATCTGTAGATAACTCAACGTGGATCTCAAGACCTATTATTGTTTTAGTTTTCATTTATTCTCCTTAAAAATTCTTCGCCAGCATTTAATAATTTACTATCTTCATTTGCATTTGCTATTAATTGTACAGAACCTGATATTCCTTCCCTTACTGGTAGAGAAAGTCCGCACATACCAGCTAAATTAACTATTACATTAAAGCCATCAGATTTAAAATCACTTAATGGATCCATATAATCATCATCAAGAGAAGGTGGTAGGTTGGTAACTGTTGGTGTTATTATTAGGTCGTAAGAAGCAAAAACTTCTTCTAATTCTTTTTTAATTAGAGTTCTAAGTTTTAGTCCTTGTTTATAAACTCTTTGATTATCATCTGCTGATAGGTACATGGTTCCAAGGGCTATTCTTCTTTGTACTTCTTCACCTAGGCCTTCTGATCTAGAATTTATAAACAGTTCATCAACTGAGGTGTATTTATCACTTTGGTAACCAAACCTTATTCCATCAAACCTTGACATGTTAGATGATACTTCGCTAGACATAACGACGTTGTATACTTGGTTGGCATATTTAGAATACTCTAAATTTATTGGAGAAAGATCTGCCCCAAGTTCTTTTAGCTTATCTAAAGCACTTTCATAGTCTTTTTCTACTGTAGAGTCGAGGTTTTTGTGCATATCATCATCAGCAGGTATATAAGCAATTTTTTTGCCTTTAAAATCATAAGGTTCTATCATATACTCATAGTCTTTAAGCCTTACTGTCATGTCATTATTATCTGGGCCTTCTATTACTTGGGCAATGGATCTTATATCAGAAACATTTTTAGCAAATACAGATACTTGATCTAAGGTATTTGCCATTGATACAACACCATTTCTACTCATCATTGAATAAGTAGGTTTATACCCTAATATATTGCAATAACTTGCAGGACATCTTACTGACCCACCTGTATCGGTTCCAAGCGCTACTAGAACGTCTTCTTTAGCTACTGCAGCTGCAGAACCTGATGAAGAACCACCTGTTACTTTGCTGTGGTCAACCGGATTTTTAACCGGTCCAAAAACTGAAGTTTTACCTCTTGCACCCATAGCAAATTCATCCATGTTAGTTTTTGCTATGATAATAGCATCTTCTTTTAAAAGATTCTCGACTACCTTGGCATCAAACATAGGCCTAAAATCTTTAAGCATTTTTGAAGCGCAAGTCATATTCATATTTTTATATGATATATTATCCTTAACTGCGACAGCTACTCCAAATAAAGATCCAAGTTTTTCTCCATTTGCTAACTTTTGATCAAGCATCTTCGCTCTTTTTAGCGAATCTTCTTCATCAAAAGCTATATAGGCATTAGTTTCATCATTTTTAATTTTTTCTAGAATGTTTTTTGTATTTTCTTCTACACTCACTTCATTATTTTTATATTTTTCTATAATAGCCTTAATATCCATTACCGCTCCTATAGTTTCCAGTCTAATCTAAAATACCCAAATTCAGTATCTTTTGCATTTTCTAGAGCCTTTGACCTAGCTAGGGATTCTTTTGGTTTATCTTCTCTAAAAACTGCGTCATGAGTACTTATATATTCTGTCATGCATACTTCGTCTGTGTCTACCTCAAATATATCTTCTATAAAATCTAAGACCCTATTAAATTTTTGAGAAATCATTTCCTTATCCTGATTTTCCAAACTTAAATGACTTAGGTTATAGATTCTTTCAACTTCTTTTACATCCATCCTACTCTCCTTTTAGCTCTGATAAAAAATCAAATAATTTCTTATCTTCATATATTTCTATATTTAATTCTTCTGCCTTGGATTTTTTAGAACCAGCCTTTAGACCCGCCAGAACTATATCTGTATTTTTTGATACAGAACTTCTGACATTGGCTCCATTATCTTCAAGCATCTTCTTAATATCATCTCTATTGTATCCATCAATAGTGCCAGTAATCACAAAATTAACTCCTTCTAATATATTAGAAGATTTATCATTACTAGGATTAATTAGTTTTATACCCTTTGATAAAAGCATATCTATAGAGTCTACTATATTTTTATCATGGAAAAATTCTACTATATTTTCAGCGGTTATTTCACCAATATCGTCAATTTCTACCAATTCATAAACTTTAGCTTCTCTAAGCTTATCAAAAGATTTAAATTTATTAGCAAGGTCTCTTGCGGTTCTTTCTCCTACATTAGGTATACCAATCGCATATATAAAGGCACCTAAGTCTCTATTTTTACTATTTTCTATAGCATCAAGCAAGTTTTGGGTTTTCTTTGGTCCGAACCTATCAAGTTTTATTAAATCATCATAGGTCAAATCATAGATATCATATATTTCTTTTATGCCTAACTCTTCTATCAGTTGTCCAATGGTTTTTTCTGAAAGACCTTCAATATCCATAGCGTTTCTTGAAGTATAGTGAACCATCCTTGCTAAAAGTTGTGGGGTACATGATATAGAGTTAGGACAAACAATATGAACATTACCCTGAATTAATTCACTATGACAATATGGGCAATATTTTGGTTTCTCAATTTCTTTTGTACCCGGCTGATTTTCATCTACTACGCCTAGGATTTCAGGGATAACGTCATTAGATCTTCTTATGAAGACATCTGACCCTATCCTTACTTTTTTCCTTTCTATATCATCATAGTTGTTTAGAGTGGCTCTAGCCACTGTTACACCCGAAAAATCCACAGGTTCAAGAATAGCTGAAGGTGTGACTTTTCCAGTCCTACCTACATTCCATACAACATCAAGTAGTTTGGTAGTAAACTCTTCTGCCTCAAACTTAAAGGCTATAGACCATCTAGGGAATTTATTTGTATAGCCTAAGACCTCTTGGGTTTTCTTATCGTTTATCTTTATTACTACACCATCTGTTAGGACATCGATAGTTTTTCTTTCTTTTCCAATTCTTTCAAGTTCTTCTATTATTTCATCTATACTTTTTACCTTCTTATGGTAGGGATGAACATTTAGCTTCATATCCTTTAAAAAATCTAGCATTTCTTCTTCGCTTTTGAAATCAAGATTATTGGTTGGAACAGCATAAAAATATGCTGTAAGTCGTCTTTTAGCAGTTTCCTTTGTGTCCAGATTTCTTATAGCTCCAGCTGCCGCATTTCTAGCATTTTTAAGCTGAACCTGATTTTCCTTATTATATCTAATTAGTTCAGATAAGGGCATCAAAGCCTCACCTTGGATTTCAAGCAGAGAATTTTCTTTGATAGTAAAGGGAATTGATCTAATAGTTTCAGCCTGAGCTTTTACTTCTTCGCCCACAGTACCGTTACCTCTGGTGGCAGCAGTTTTAAGTAAGCCATCTTCGTAGGTAAGATTAATTGTAAGTCCGTCAAACTTATATTCCATTATAAATTCGAGATTGGGAAGTTTTTCTCCACTTTCTATTTCATAGGCTTTTTTTAGTCTTTCACACCTATCTATCCAATCTCTAACCTCATCATAAGACTGGGCCTTATCCTGGCTTAATAATTTAGTTATATGAAAGTGTTTTTCAAATTTATCTAATATTTGTCCGCCAACCCTATTTGTTGGTGAGTTTTCAGGTATAAAATCCAATTCATTTTGTAAGTTAACTACCCTATCGTATAGCTTGTCATATTCTCCATCAGATACGAGAGGCTTATCAAGGGTGTAGTAATGGTAGTCAAGTTCATTTACTTTGTCTATTAAATTTTTAAGTTCATCTAATTTATTCATATCTATACCTTTGTAATTGGCGCATAATATTGGTTTAGCCTTCTAAGTCCTTTTTTATCAAAGGCTATGACAAGTTCATTACCATCAGGACTTTCTTTAACTTGTACGACCATGCCCCTACCCCATTTGCTATGCTCTACTGTATCTCCAACCTGATAGGTTGAGTCATCCTTTTTTACAGTCTTTTTCTTTAGGTTAAGAACAGATTGCCTTGCTTTTTCTCTCATATAATCTTCATTCATAGCCCTTTCATAAGACTTAGAATTGTAGTTTATAAATTCTTTATTAGAATCCTTTTTTATTAAATCCCTAATCTCATCTAGAAATCGTGAAGGTTTATAGTAGCTGACTTTTCCATAATTTCTCCTTACTTGGGAGCTTGTCATATATAGCTTCTCCTCCGCACGGGTTATACCAACATAAAAAAGTCTTCTTTCTTCTTCAAGGTTTCCTTCATCTAAACTTCTCTTACCTGGAAAAAGTCCTTCATCAAGTCCTACTATAAAAGCAACTGGATATTCAAGTCCCTTTGCCTGGTGCATTGTCATAAGCGATACAGATTCTACGCTTTCCTCTGTTTTATCAATTTCTGATAAGAGTGATAGATTTTCTAGATAATCTCTCAAAGTATCTTCAGGATTTGCTTCCTGGTAGTCAGCAGCAGAAGAAATAAATTCATTTATATTATCAATTCTTGCCCTATCTTCAACTAAGAGTGATTTTTCAAGATTCCTTAGATAGCCAGTTTTATCAAGGACATCATTGATTAAATCTACTATTTGGTACTTATCTACATTTAAGAAAATTTCTTCAAGTGGTTTATAAAACTTATCAGCAAGTTTCTTTAACCTATCAGTAAGTAAAACAGAAAAGTTAGGTTCTATTATTAAATCAAGCATGGATATACCATGGCTTATAGCAATATTTTCTAACTGCTCTACAGATTTATCACCAATTCCTCGTTTAGGTTCATTTATTATCCTTTTTAAGCTTACATCATCTTTGCTATTTACCAAAATATTTAAATAGGCAATTAAGTCTTTTATTTCTTTTCTATCGTAGAATTTAAGTCCGCCTATTACCTTATAGTCTATGAGATTTTTAAGTAGAGCCTCTTCAAAGGGTCTAGACTGAGCGTTGGTCCTATAAAGGATAACTATGTCACTTTCCTTATAACCCTGGTTAAGCAAATCTTTAATTGTATCAATTACAAATTTACTCTCTTCACTTTCAACAGATGTTTCTTTATAAACTATATCAGACCCATCTTTGTTTTCAGTCCAAAGATTTTTCTCTTTCCTTTCAAGATTATTTGCTATAAGCTCATTAGCAGCATTTAAAATCTTAGATGTTGACCTATAGTTTTGTTCAAGTTTTATAGTTTTGCAACCAGGAAAGTCTTTTTCGAAATTTAGTATATTTCTAATATCTGCTCCCCTAAAAGAATATATTGATTGATCAGCATCGCCTACCGCCACGACATTTTGATTATTTCCTGCAATAAATCTAATTAATTCATATTGCGAATTGTTTGTATCTTGAAACTCATCTACAAAAATATATTCAAACTTATTTTGATAGTATTTTAAAGTTTCCTTGTCTTTAGCAAAAAGTTCTAATACTTTTTCTATTAAATCATCAAAGTCTAAAGCATTGTATTCATATTTCTTTTTTTCGTATTTTTTAAAAATTTCGGCAATTTCACCTGCATTTTGCATGTAGAAATTCATCTTTAAAAAATCCTCAGGACTAAGAGACTTATTTTTGGCATTAGATATTACACTTTGAGCAAGTCTTGGGTTTATATCATCTTTATATCCCAAATCTTTTATAATATCCCTAATTAAAGTTCTCTGATCTTGGGTATCATAAATAGTAAAATTATTTGAATAACCTATCTTATCTATATTCATCCTAAGAATACGGGCGCATATGGAGTGAAAGGTCCCTATCCATAGGTTAGATACGTCCATGCCAAGAAGGTCGCTTACCCTCACTTTCATCTCATTAGCAGCCTTGTTGGTAAAGGTTATAGCTAATATATTTCTAGGATCTACAGATTCCTCTCTTATCTTATAGGCAATACTAGAAGTAAGGACTGAAGTTTTTCCACTGCCTGCCCCTGCCAAGACCAAAAGAGGTCCTTTTCTATGTAATACGGCTTCTTTTTGCCTATCGTTTAACCTATCTAAATTCATCTACACATCCTTCCTTAACCATAACATTATACCTCAAAAAAAAGAGTAAGTGGACTTACTCTTTTGATTCTTTCAAATCTTTTTCAATTAGCTTTTCTAATACTAAATCATATCCACCGGCACCATAGTTAAGTGATCTGTTTACCCTTGATATGGTAGCAGTAGATGCTCCTGTCTCTTCTTCAATTACTGAATATGTTTTTCTAATTTTTAGTAATTTTGCTACATGAAGTCTTTGAGAAATTGATTGGATTTCTCTAGCTGTGCATATGTCTGTAAAAAATTGATAACATTCTTCAACATCTTTTAACATCAAGATAGCTTCAAATAATTCATCTGTTTCATTTGTTCTTAGTTTTGATTCGGTCATAGTCTTTCTCCTTATATAATCTCTTTTATGATTTTTTTGCACAAATTCTCATTTCTTGCTAAAATTGGACCGTGCAAATATGTCCCTATTGTATTTTTGTAAATAAACCCTTCGGTCTTATCTTCTCCATTATTACCATTGCCTTCAATAACTTGTCCAAAGGGTTCTTGACCCTTAGCTAAAAAAGTTCTTCCTCCATGGTTTTCGAATCCTACACAGGTTTCATCAAATTTATCGGTATGAATCTTAATTTCACCTGTTAAGCGATTTTTAGAAGTTTGGTTTAGTGTATAGTGATCAAATACTCCTAAGCCTTCTATTTTTTCTCCTTCAGAGTTATAGTAGTATTTACCTAAAAGTTGGTAGCCACCACATATAGCAAGGAATAATCCATTGTTTTCAATATAGTCTACAAGCTCTTTTTTCTTTTTTAGCAAATCATCTTTTACAATGTTTTGCTCGTAGTCCTGGCCACCTCCAAAAAATATAAAATCGTAATCGGTAGCCTTAAAATCATCTCCTATAGAAATAATCTCTCTTTCTGAATCTATACCCATTTTCTTTAATTCATACTCAAAAGCCATCAAGTTTCCTACATCACCGTAGGTATTTAATAAATTTCCATATAAGTGGCATATTCTTATCTTTCTTATAAGGCAAGCACCTCCCTTAGTCTAAGCATAGCTGTGTAAGTTGATAGGACATAGATGTTATTAGTCTTTGCATTTTTTATAACATCTTTTATATCCTGTTGATAATCAAATTCTCTTATATCCCCTTTATAAATCTCTGCTATCTCAAGTCTCCTCTTCATATCTTTTTTTCTTTTTCCAGATACATAGACATCTTTTATATCTAGAGAGGATAATTTTTCATAGTAAGAATCATAAATCCAACTTACATCTAAGCCATCAGCATAATTGTCATTTAATAGACAAATTAAACTTATTGGTTTCTTTTCCAGACTTACTAAATCAATTACTTGATTAAGTCCAGTAGGGTTTTTTACTAAGTTTATTACTAAATTCTTACCAAAGATTTCTACATTTTCCTGTCTACCAAATACATTTTTTTGCTTTTTAAGTCCCCTATCAATCTCTTCATAAGTTAGACCTAGTTCATAGGCTACGGAAACAGCTGTTAAAGCATTATAGATATTATATATTCCACCTACGTTTACCTCATATGTCTTTCCATCTATAAGAAATTTTGAATAATCTGGACTCAAGCCTGTGATTTCTTCTATCTCATACTTAATTTTTGGAGATTTAAAGTCGCAAGTTGGACACTTAAAATCTCCCAAAGATGAATAATTTACAGTCCTATACTTAAGAACACTATGGCAGTTAGGGCAAATTATGCCATCTGAATTAAATTCAGCATCTTTGTCATAATCATCATTTTGATCATCTCTAATAGCATAGTATATTGGATTGAATTTTTTTAGACTGTCATAAGAAAATATTGGCAAATCGCCATTAGCAATTATCTTAGCTTCGGGCATTAAATCTATACCCTCTATTATCTTATCAAGAATATTATAGATTTCACCAAACCTATCCATTTGGTCTCTAAATATATTTGTAAGAGCTATATAATCAGCCTTTAAGTAATCTCCAATCCTAACTAAGTTTGCCTCATCTACCTCCAAGACTGCAACAGTTTCCTTATCAGGAGGATTATCTAAAAGTGACGTTATAATACCCTGGACCATATTTGATCCAGACTCATTTGTAAGAACTATTGGATAGTGCTCTCTTAGGACAGATACTAAAAAATGAGTTGTCATTGTTTTTCCATTTGTACCAGTTACAAAAATAAACTTTGTATTTTTAGACAATTCTTTTAGTATATCTTTATCTAATTTATAGGCAACATAACCTGGTAGGGATGTCGCTTTTTTGTTTAATAGTTTTAATAAACCTCTAATTGATTTGGCTAATACTTTAACCCATTTGCTTTTTAAACTCATGGCATTATTATATACCTTTTTTACGAATATTTCAAAATTAATAAACCATTTGAAAATCAGTCTCATCTTCTACTAGAGAAACTTCATCTATATCCTTATTATCAATAACAGCAAACTTTAAATTTTCAATCCCCTTAAAGAAATCTAGGATACTTTCTTTACTCCCCTGTATATATACCTCTACACTTCCGTCATCCATATTCTTAACAGAACCTGTAAGCTTTAAGCTATCTGCAAGCATCTTAGTCTGGAATCTAAATCCTACTCCCTGGACTCTTCCCTTAAAAATAATATGGTATCTTTTCATATTTACTCCTTTATCTCATTATACTTGACAAAAATACTTTGAGTAAATATAATTAATATATACACCCCCTGGGGGTATGGAAGGAGGTTAAATGAAACAAAGATTTGACGTTTATGGAATGACTTGTGCATCATGTCAGGCAGCAGTAGATAGGGCTGTAAAAAAGCTTGGTGTAAATGATGTAAATGTTAATCTAATAAACGAATCTATGAGCGTTGAATATGACGTAGATAAAATTTCTGATCAAGATATCATAAACGCTGTATCAAAGGCTGGCTATGAAGCAAGGCCTAAAAATAAGACCAAAAATATGGAGACTAAGGAAAATGATATAAAAGAAGCTGAAGAAGAAAACACTAAGTTTAGACTTAAGGTTTCATTTTTCTTTATGGCCCTTCTTATGTATATAGCCATGGGGCCTATGGTAGGCTTACCTATTCCTAGATTTTTAGAAGGAAGTGAGGGTGCAATTAACTTTGCTTTCGTCCAATTTCTTCTAGCAATTCCAGTAATATTTGTAAATAGAAAGTTTTTTATTTCTGGTTTTAAATCTCTAGTAAATAGAAATCCTAACATGGATGCTCTGGTATCTTTGGGATCAGCTTCGGCACTTATCTACGGTATATTTGTAATAATGAGGATGGCCCATGCGGCAGGTATATCTGATTTTGAAACTATAGATTATTACAGACATAATCTCTACTTTGAGTCTTCCGCTATGATCCTTACCCTAATTACACTTGGTAAGTATTTCGAAGCTAGAAGTAAGGGAGAAACAAAATCTTCATTAAAGAAACTAATGGATCTTGCACCAGAAAAGGCAAGAGTAATTAGAAATAATAAAGAAGTAGAAATTGGTACAGAAGAAATTGTGAAAAATGATATAATTGTAATAAGACCAGGTGAAAGAATACCTGTTGATGGAAAAATCATAGAAGGTTCATCAATAGTTGACGAAGCTGCTATTACAGGAGAATCAATCCCTGTAAGCAAAAATGTAGGTGATGAAGTAATATCTGCAACTATAAACAAGCAAGGGTCATTTAAATTTAAAGCTACAAGGGTAGGAGAAGATACTACTCTCTCACAAATAATAAATCTTGTAAATGAGGCCAATGAAACCAAGGCTCCAATTGCAAAATTAGCAGATAAGATATCAACTATATTTGTACCAGCTGTTGTTATAATATCTCTAATAACATTTATAGCTTGGTATATTTTTACAAAAGATTTTGAATTCGCCCTAAATCTGATGATTTCAGTCTTAGTAATATCTTGCCCATGTGCCCTAGGCCTTGCTACACCAATGGCAATTATGGTTGCTACAGGCAAGTCAGCAGAACTTGGACTTTTGTTTAAGAATGCCGAAAGCCTTGAAAACTTACACAAGGTTGATACCATTCTTCTTGATAAAACAGGAACAATAACCGAGGGTAAGCCTGTTGTAACAGACATAGTCACAGAAAAAGATGAAGATCAATTCTTACAAATTGCAGCTTCACTAGAATATTTATCTGAACATCCCCTATCCGATGCTATAAATAATTATGCTGCTGATAAGGGTTGTGAAATTCTAGAAGTTAATGAATTTGAATCAATAGTAGGCAGAGGTATCAAAGGGAAAATTGATAATTTAACTTATTATGCTGGTAACTTACAACTTATGGAAGAAAACAAGATAAATCTTGATAGCTATAAGGAAACTAGTGAGAAACTTGCCAAAGATGGCAAAACATCAATGTATTTTGCAAATCAAGATGAGGTTATAGGAATAATATCCGCAAAAGATTTAGCAAAAAATTCTTCTAAAATTGCCATAGATATGCTTAAAAGTGAAGGTTTTGAAGTCACAATGGTTACTGGCGATAACGAAATAACCGCAGAAGCCATAAGGAAAAATCTAAATATCGACAAAAAATTTGCAGAAGTCCTTCCTCAAGATAAGGATAAGGTGGTAAAGAAACTACAAGCTGAAAATAAAAAGGTCGCCATGGTTGGAGACGGTATAAATGACGCACCTGCCTTGGTAAGATCTGACATAGGTCTTGCTATAGGAAAGGGATCGGATATAGCTATTGATTCAGCAGACGTAGTATTAGTTAAAAATAGTCTGCTTGACCTTGTAAAGTCAATTGACCTATCAAGGGCTACAATAAAAACGATAAAAGAAAACTTATTTTGGGCTTTCTTTTATAATATAATTCTAATTCCCCTTGCTGCAGGAATTTTATATCCAAAATTTGGTCTAACCTTAAATCCAATGTTTGCAGCCTTTGCGATGAGTTTATCATCAGTCTTTGTTTGTTTAAATTCACTCAGACTAAGAAAGTTTAAAACAAAGGCAGACGAGTATGAAGTTAAGGAAAGTAAAGAAAATAAAAAAGAAAACTTAAAGGAGAATAAAATGAACGAAGTTAAAAAAGTACTAGTAAACGTAGAAGGAATGAGCTGCAATAACTGTGTAAAACACGTAAAAAATGCCCTAGAAGGAATAGAAGGTGTAAGCGAAGCAGTTGTAAGTCTTGATGATAAAAATGCCCTAATAAGCTATGAAGGAAATCTTGATGAAAAAACAATAGAAGATGCTATATCAGAAGCAGGATATGAATACAAAGGAATCTCAAGCAAGTAAATGAAGGCTGATAATCAAAAAACTATCAGAAAATTAAAAACCGTCGGCGGTCAAATCGACGGTTTAATTAAAATGATAGAAGAAGATAGGTATTGTATAGATATCTCTAACCAAGTTATGGCATCTATCTCTATCCTCAAAAATGTAAATAAAGATGTTCTAAGAGGTCATCTTGAACACTGTGTCTATGATAGTTTAAAACAAAAAAATGAAAAAGAAATCAAGGCTAAGATAGATGAGATAGAAAAAATTATTGATAAACTCAATAAGATATAGTCTAAAATCTAAAAAATCTGGGTATACCTATAAAAAGAAAAGGAGTTATTATGACAGAAAATATCAACAAAAAACCATTCCAAGATGAAGTTAGCGAATACACAGTAGCTGATAAGGTACTTGCTAAAATAACAAAAAAAGTAGTTGAAAAAGTAGATGGAGTTTTAGATCTTCAAGGTGGTATTTTAAACTCTATTACTTCCACATTTTCAAATGAGGAAAATTCAACAAGTGGTATATCCATAAACCAAGAAGAATCTACATGCTTGGTAGAACTTTCAATGATTTTAGAATATGGAAAAAAAGCTAATGAAGTATTTAACGAAATTGATAAGTTAATTAAAAAAGAAGTTTACGAACTAACAGGTATTAAGGTTCAAGCTGTAAAACTAGATATTGTAGACCTACTAACCAAAGAAGAATTTGCTAAGAAAAAACAAGCAAAAGAAGAAAACAAAATTGACTAATTTAAAAAGCCCTCTAGCTAAAAGCCGGAGGAGTTTTTTAGTTAAAAATTATGAATATAGGACATAAATCCTTCATTTTTTTCAAGTAATTTAAAGATAATTACACCAATAATTGAAACCATCACAAATTCACTAAGCATAAATTGCATAAGTAGTACTAAAAATACTTCATCACTAGCAAGAATTAGCCAAGTACCTATAGCAGGAACCGAAACTAATAAAACTGGAAATATCGATGCAACATATAAATTTTTAGCTCTTTGCATAAGTTTAAAAGCAATATATGATGAAAGTGTTCCAAAAACAACATCAAATACCATCATAGGGCTAAATAAATTTGCAATAGCACATCCTAAAACAAGACCAGGTATGAATCTCTTATTATAGAAAACTAATAAAACTAAGATCTCACTAAACCTAAATTGGATAGGCCCATAGGATGCAACCGGTAATAAGAGCGTTAAAACAGCATATAAAGCTGCGACTACTGCAGATTTTACTAAAAAATTAGTATCATCTAAACTAAAATATTTTTCTTTCATTTTTTCTCCTTGATTTTTTTTAGTAATGGGTGCCAAGAAACATTACCCAGTTATTATATGCTAAAATTAGATTTTTTAAAGTTTTATTTGATTGAAGCAAAATATATTTCTAGTAAAATGAAAGTATGAAAAAGATATCAATAGTACTTTTATCTCTATTATGCCTAACTTCATGTTCCAAGAAAAATGACATCGATATAAAGGGCTTTATAGATGAAGAAAGTGTAAAAATAATTGAAGATATAAAATCTCTTGCTAGCGACACCTTCAAAAGAAAAAATTTCTTAGACTTTAAATACGAGGTGAAACCAAAAAAGAAATCTGACATAAAAGAAGATTTAATAAAAAATGTTGAACAGGCCGCTAAAAAGGATAAAAAAGCCCAGTGGGTCTATGATAATTACTATAACCTAAATGACATAGATGCATATTTGACAGGCAATGATCCAGATACTATAGAATTTATTTATAACAAAAATCATAACTTTACTGACTTTGACTTCTACAAGGGTGAGTCAGTAAAACTAAAGAGAAAAACCCCCTACTTCCTCCAATGGGATAATAGGTGGGCTTACGATAACCTCTACCCTACTAACATAGGGATTTCAGGTTGTGGCCCAACTTCCTTATCCATGGTTATGTCTAGATTAACTGATAATTTGATATATCCAAATGAGATGGCTCAAAAAGCTTCTAAATTCATGAATAATGGTGGTATGGATTGGGCTTTTATAGACCATGTTGCTAAGGAATATAATGTAAAAGTTAGTGATGTAAACCTTGATAAAGATAAAATGATAGAAGCTCTAAAAGATTCTCCTCTTTTGATATCTGTTGGTAGAGGATATTTTACACTCTATGGTCATATTTTAGTAATAGATTCCTATAAAGATGGAAAATTTATTATAAATGACCCAAATAGTGTTAAAAATTCTATCATAGAATGGGACTATGACGACATTTCAGACCAAATATTAAAAATTTGGAAATTTTCGAAATAAAAACTTGACATAAGCTAGATATGGTGATATACTATAAAAGCAGTTGAGAGACGATATGCACCATTAGCTCAGTTGGTAGAGCACCTGACTCTTAATCAGGGCGTCCAGGGTTCGAATCCCTGATGGTGCACCAAATTTTTTAAGAGGCCTTTGCCTCTTTTTTTATGTCTAAATGGAATATTAAATATTTGAAGATTTATATAAAAATAAGACTTGTGTTTTTATTTTTTCTCGTATAATATAAAAAAGAATTGAGATTTAGGAGGAATTAATGAAATTAGAAACAAAAAATCTCACCACTGTTGGTATACTAGGAGCCATAGTTGTTATGCTAGGCCTAACCCCTTTAGGTTTTATTCCACTAGGAATTTTAACGATAACTAGTCTACATATTCCAGTAATAATAGCAGGTATTCTTGAAGGGCCTGTAGTAGGAGGCTTAGTCGGACTTATATTTGGTTTTTTCTCGTTATTTAATGCTATGACAAGACCAACACCTATATCTTTCGTATTTTATAATCCACTTATATCGATAGTTCCAAGGATCCTAATCGGTGTAGTAACAGGTCTTGTATATAAGGGACTAAAAAACAAAGATAATAACAAATTAAGACTATTTATGAATATCTTCTGGGCAGTAATTGTAATCGTTCTAGGAGTAGTTACAGTAAAATCTTTTAGGTCAGATGTAGATTTAATTAATAAAATA
Source organism: uncultured Anaerococcus sp. (assembly GCF_937934665.1). Classification (GTDB taxonomy): domain Bacteria; phylum Bacillota; class Clostridia; order Tissierellales; family Peptoniphilaceae; genus Anaerococcus. The sequence goes on along the minus strand of NZ_CALGYW010000064.1, from coordinate 88,309 downwards.
TTTTCCATAATATTTTTATTAATTGCCTGTGTGATGCTCTACCTATCTGTTAAAAATAAGAAGGCAAATTTTGCCATAGCTGTAAGTTCTTTTATGGGAACTCTTACAAATTCTGGACTTGTACTAAGTTTAATCTATATTTTTTACGCACAAAAATATGCTCTAGCTATAGGTATTAGCCCAGATCTTGCTGCAAAAACAATATTTTCTGCTTTTGTTACCAACGCTATACCAGAATCAATAGTTGCAATACTCGTTGCAAGCGCTGTTGTTACTTCTTTTAGCAAGAGAAGAAGATAATAAAAATGCACTCTAGCCTAAGCTTGAGTGCATTTTTTATTTCTGTTGAATCATTTTATTTGCTAGGTCTAAAAATCTTAAGGCTAGGTAGTAATCGTCTCCCATCAAGTCATAGATAGCATCTTCTGAAAGAATACCTTGATTGATTGAAGAATCAATCTTGCCTTGGTTTGAGGCATCATAATCTTTTTGAAATTGCTCGCTATAGTAATACTCTACAAGCTTATTAAAATCTTTCCTGTCATTTTCAAGCTTGTCTAATAACTCATTAACTTTTTCTATAAGGTCTTTGTAGTTTTCATAAGTTTCTGTGTGTTTTATTAAATAATTATAGTCCATTGTATTCCTTTCTAAAATCTTGAATAATAGTAGTAATTCGACTCTTTATAAGAGGCGCCTTATTAGAGTCCCCTCCGTTTGTAGTCACTATGATAATACCCTCTTTTTCTAAAAATATAACATATTGGCCACCAGTACCTGATGCATAAACAAGATCGTCTTTTCCAGTCCAAAGGCTATAACCATAGTAATCATCTGATAAAGCAGACCTATCTATATAATCTTTATCGTTTTTGTATAAACTTGATGACATTTTTCTTATCCAGCTTGAGGAAACAATCCTCTCCCCTTCATACAATCCCTCATTTAAAATAAGTTTTCCTAACCTAAGTAAGTCTTGAGAATTTAAATATAATTTGCTAGCACCTACAAGATATTTACCGTAACTCTCCCATCTAGGAGATGAAATATCTAATTTTTTAAAAAGATTTTCATTTATAAAATCATATAAATCATATCCCAAATACTCTTCCATAGTAGCTGATAAAACGTAATAACCAGCATTTGAATATAAAAACTCTTTTCCTGGTTCATAATATAAAGGATATGATAAGGTGTAATCAAGAAGTTTGTCCTTATTTAAATCTATTATATCCTTACTCATCAAAATTATATCCCTATAACCCATAGTATGGGTTAAACAATCTTTTACCCTGATTTTTTTTAATTTTGGTATATTTTTTCTATTCGCTATGCTTACCCTATCTTTTAATATATCATAGATTAGAGTATCCTCATTAAAATCTCCATGAGATTTTTCAATTAAAATTCCACAAGCAAGGCTTGTTACTACTTTTGCAATAGACCTAACGTTGATTCTTTCATCACTGAATTTTTCAAATAGGATACCCTCACTTTTAGAATAAATTATTAAAGAATCCATATCAATTTTGGTTAAATTTAAAATCTTTTCTGTCATATTTACCTCTATACCACTATACAAGTGTCAAATTATAAATAAAGTATTAGATTTATGATATAATTAAACTTAGGAGAAAAATATGAATTTGTTAAATTTAGCTAAAGAGAATCAAGAAAAAATAATAAGTGACAGAAGAAATCTTCATAAAATTCCAGAACTAGAATTGGACCTACCTAAAACGACCTCCTATATTTGTAATAGACTTGATGAAATGGATATTCCTTACCATATGCTAATGGGTGGTAGATCTATTGTTGCTTATATAGGGAAATATCGTGGTAAATGTATAGCTATAAGAGCTGATATGGACGCCCTAGAAATTAAAGAGGATACAAAACTAGCTTATAAGTCAGAGCATGAGGGGCTTATGCATGCATGTGGCCATGATGGACATGTAGCCATGGCTCTTTTGGCGCCTGTGAGATTTTAAAAGCAAATGAGGATAGGTTAGGAGGTCTTGTTAAGGTGCTTTTTCAGCCGGGAGAAGAAATACCTGGTGGTGCAAAGCCTATGATAAGAGAAGGCTGTCTGGAAAATCCTAAGGTAGATAGGATTATTGCTATCCATGAGAGAGGTCTTTTTGGATCATATACAAAAGGAACTATAGCCGTGAAAATGGTGAAATGATAGCAAGTATGGATGCCTTTAGTTTAAAAGTTATTGGTAAGGGTGGCCACGGTGCAAGAGTCGAATCATTCATAGATCCTATATCAATTATTGGTGAAATTAACAACGCTTTTTATAAGTTAATCTCAAGAGAGATGGACCCCCTAAATCCTGCTTTAATTTCTATCTGTCAAATTCATGGAGGTGTTAACCAGAATGTTATACCAGAAATAGTTTTCGAAGAAGGAACAGTCAGGTGTTTTAACGATGAAACTAGGGATTTTTTAGAAAAAAGAATGGTAGAAATCTCCTCAAATATTTCAAAGGCCTATGGGGCTAAGGCTGAGTTTACCTACAAGAGATACTATCCATCCCTAGTCAATGATTCTGATTTTACTAAATTTGTAAAAGATACAGCAACGGACCTTCTTGGAGCTAGTAGGGTAATTACTCTTTCAAAGCCAACTATGGGAGCGGATGATTTCGCCTTTTTCTTAAAGAAGACAAAGGGAGCATATATTTCCTTAAATAACCTGAAACCATATGTTGACGGACGTACCTACCCTCATCATTCATCAAAATTTGATATATATGAAGATACCCTTTATATTGGAAGTGGACTTCTTGCAGAAGTTTCATATAGATTTTTACGAAAGGAAAACTAATGGATAAGTTTATAAGATATTTAGAAAGAGATAATGTTGATGCAGAGATGGTTCTAAAAAAGAGCCTTATATTGTTAGTTATTATTTACGCTTCTTACATCCTAATGCAAATAATAGGTAAATTTTTTAGAAAAATCATGAAGGATGAAGCTAAGGTATCAAAGCTTATGAGAGTTCTAAGGGTTGTGGTTATTGCAGCTAACTTCATCTTATTTCTTCTAATATATTTTCCAGACATCAGGGCTCTAGGTGTTGTTGTTTCCTTAATCATTGCTATTGTGGCCCTTGCAGCTAAGGATTTAATTATTGATATAGTAGCCTACTTTTATATTTTGGCTAGAAAACCCTTCAGTATGGGCCAAGTTATTGAAGTTAATGGTATAGTTGGAGAATTGATAGACTTGGACTTCTTACAATTTAATCTCTTAGAGATGGGAGATCTAACAACAACTAAGACCCATACTGGTAGATATGTGTCAGTCCCTAATAGGTATATTTTTGAATATCCTGTACTAAATTATAACCACACCTATAAATACGTTTTTGTAGATACCTCAATCTTAGTTGATTTTGATGATAGGGATGAGGCTATAAAGCTCGCAGGCAAAGTGGCTTATGATAAATGCCTGCAAATAATACATAATTACGATAAGGAAGACGTTAATGTATTTCAAGAATCAATGGATTCTTATGGTGAGGTATCAAAACCTACTGTAAGAGCAGAGCTTGCAAATAATGGATTTAAAATTTATGTCCAGTTGTTTACCGCCTACTATGAGATTGGTAAAAATAAAATGATAATGCAAAATACTATTTTTGACGAATTTAGAAAAAATAATATAAAAATGCCAAATCCACAATTTTTATATTTAGAAAATGAAATATAAAAAAAATCCTCTTTTTAGTTTTAACTAAGAAGAGGATTTTTAATATTTATAGAAATTTACTCATAACTAATAGGTTATTTGACTTCTCAAATGAAAATTTTTCATAAAAATGTAAGTGTTTGGTATCATTTACACTCATTAATTCAATCATACTTATATCAAGATCTAATAATTGTCTTTCAAGTTCATTAATTAATAAGGACCCAAGACCCTTATCTTGAAAATCTTTAAAAACGACAATTTCTTCTAGAAAGTAAGATTTCAAATCATCATATTCTTTTATATAGCCCATCAAAAATCCGGTATAAAGGCCATTAATTTCTTGGATAAGGCAATAGGAATCAGGAGTTAATAGTACTTGCCTAATCCTTTTGTAGGCCTTCTTAAAAGTCCAAATTCCATCTTCATTTTCATTATAGTATTTTACATAAAGACTTGTGATAATATCCAAATCTTTTTCGCTCATTCTAATGTAATTCATAATTTTAATAATTCTTCATAGCTCTTTCCATGCGTCTCTTATCATCTTTTCTTTTGATGGATTCTCTTTTATCGTAGAGTTTTTTACCCTTGGCTAAGGCGATTTCTATCTTAACTAGACCATTATTTTCATAAACTTTAAGTGGTACAAGGGTATAACCATCCGCTGTTTTCTTGCCTATTAGTTTATTTATTTCTTTTTTATGGAGCAAAAGTTTTCTCGTTCTGGTCGGATCAATCTTATCATATCCTTCCTTGTAAGGAGTTACATGCATACCATAGACAAACATCTCCCCCTTATGGTCAGATATAAAGGCTTCTTTGATTGAAACCTTACCTGCTTTTATGGATTTTACTTCACTTCCCTTTAGTTCAAGACCTGCTTCATATCTTTCTTCTATAAAATAATCATGAAAGGCTTTTTTATTGTTGGCTAATAATTTCATCACAATCCTCCAAATAAAAGTCTATTTCTCTTTTAACTAGGTCGACATTTATGACCCTTATTTTAACTTCCTCACCAATTGAATAATATTTTTTTGTGTCTACATCAAAAGCTTTTAGACTATCTTCTAAAAAATCATACCTATGGTCAGAAAACTTATACATAAATAGACCTTCTACTGTATTATCAAGCTCTATAAACATCCCAAATTCAGTTATAGAAGAGATTTTTCCTTCAAATTTTTCTCCAATAAAGCGAGTCATATACTTACATTTCATTAAGTCTTCTACAGCTCTTTCAGCCTCTTCACTGCGTCTTTCTGTTATAGATAAGTGCTCAGAAGCTTCTTCAAGGTTTGACTCTAAGCTTGTCTGATTTATCTTATTTAACCTATTTTCAATAAAATATTTTAAAACCCTATGCACTATTAGGTCAGGGTACCTTCTTATAGGGGCTGTAAAATGAGTGTAAAACTTTGTAGAAAGGCCGAAATGTATATCATTATAGTTTGCATACTTAGCTTTTTTCATAGTCCTTAACATGAGCATATTAATGATTTTTTCTTCCTTTTTCCCTTCCACTTCTTTTAAGATATTTTGGAAGTCTTTAGGGTGAAGCTCACTTCCCTTGATATTGTAGCCCATAGCATTTAATGCTCTTTTAAAACCATCAAGTTTTTCTTCACTTGGTTTTTCGTGAATCCTATAGATAAATGGAAAATCCATATAAGCAAACAAACTTGCTACAGTTTCATTAGCTATAAGCATAAATTCCTCAATCATCTTATTGCCTGGGCCTCTTTCAAGTGCCTCGATACTTAAAACTTTACCATCTTCTGAGACATCAATCTGGCTTTCCTCAAAGTTAAAATCTATAGATCCACGATTTTCACGAGACTTTCTTAATATCTTGTAAAGTTCATCAAAGAGCTCTAGTTTTTCTTTTAGGACTTCATTATCATAGACTTCTTTATCCCCTTCTAGAAAATTATTTACATCGTCATAGACAAGTCTCTTATCTGATACAATATAGGATTTATAGAAATTATTATCTAGAACCTTGCCCCTTTTATCTATGGTCATCTTAGCTGTAAGAGTAAGGCGAATTTCTCCTGGATTTAAGGAGCAAACTCCATTAGAAAGTTTTTCTGGTAACATAGGAATTACTATATTATAAAGATAGGTGGAATTTCCTCTCTCATAAGCATCATCATCTAGGGCTGTATGCCTTTTTACATAATGACTTACATCTGCTATGTGTACATATAGGTCGTAATTATTACCGTTTTTTTCTATAGATATAGCATCATCAAAGTCTTTTGAATCCCTACCGTCTATGGTTACTGTATATGACTGAGAAAAATCTGTTCTATCTTTTAATTCATCGCTTCCTACTACATCATTTATAAATAATAATCCTTTCTTAGTTTGTTTGGAAAACTCAGTTGGGATTTTTTCTTGTCTAATTATTGATAGAACATCTATATTCTTATCATTTTTACCACCAATTATTTCTACAATTCTTCCCTCAGGATTTCCTGATTTCGGATAAGATATTATTTCTACTACTACCTTATCCCCATTTTTGGCACCCATGGAATATTTTTTCTCAATATAGATATCATCAGGGTGTGACCTATCATCGCATATTACAAATCCAAATTTTTTACTGGACTGGAAGGTACCTATGAGCTCTTCATTAGCCCTTTCAAGGATCTCTACTATTTCTCCCTCAGCATTTTTGCCCTTATGTTTTTCTCTTATGATGTTTATTCTTACCTTGTCGTTATTATGAGCACCCTTAAGCTTATCTCTAGATATATATACATCATCAAAATCTTTGTTATCTGATATGAAAAAACCATAGCCTCCTGCTGCTATTGAAATCTTTCCTTTAAGATTTATTTCTTCTTCAGTTAGGGGTAGTATTCTTTTTTTATTTGATATTCTAATTTTATTTTCTTTTACGAGTTCGTCTACTATGTCTTTTACAGCAGATTTTGTATACTTATCAGCCTTCAAATAAAGTTCTAATTCCTTTAAAGTCATTGGGCTATAATCGTCATCGTATATTAAATTTATTATTAGTTCTTTTACGTTCATACTTGCTCCTTGCCACCTATAATAAAAAAAGGAGTCACCCTTGACCCCCTCTTAATTTATTGCTATAAATATTATACTTCCTAAAAATAAAAGTACTCCTCCAAAAATAACAACCTTATCTAACATTTCGTTTTTTGATTTATGTGCACTTTTACCAAAAACATTAGTCTTTGTTCCAGACAATGCTCCCAGTCCGTCAGTTTTAGGATCTTGTAATGTAACTGCAACTATAACTATTGCTGATGCAATCATCATGATTACTGCAAGAAAATTTGACATATAGACACCTCCGTTCATACTGTTTTATAATACCACAAGTTGCCTTATTTTTCAATATAAATAAGAAAAGACTTGCTTTCTAAATTAAGAAAGCAAGCCTAAAACTAAAATCTTATTTTAAATTATATAGGGCATCTAGACCTTTAAATCTAGCATCATCCCAAAGTTCATCTTCAATTCTTAGAAGTTGGTTGTATTTTGCAACTCTGTCTGTTCTTGAAGGTGCACCAGTTTTAATTTGTCCAGCGTTAACTGCTACTACTAGATCAGAAATAGTTACGTCTTCTGTTTCACCTGATCTGTGTGAAACTACTGCAGTGTATCCAGCTTCTTTAGCCATTTCAATAGCGTTAAGTGTTTCTGTAAGTGTACCAATTTGGTTTACTTTGATAAGAATTGAGTTAGCTACACCTTCTTCAATACCTTTTTGAAGTTTTTCAGTATTTGTAACAAATAGGTCATCACCTACAAGTTGAACTTTCTTTCCAAGTCTTTCTGTTAGTCTGCCCCAACCTTCCCAGTCATTTTCGTCAAGGCCGTCTTCAATTGAGATGATTGGATATTTGTCAACTAGTTGTTCTAACCATTCGATCATTTCGTCTGCTGTTTTAACTGTTCCTTCTCCATCTAAGTGGTATTTACCATCTTCTTTGTTGTAGAATTCAGATGAAGCACAGTCCATAGCTATATAGATATCTTTTCCTGGTTCATATCCAGATTTTTTGATAGCTTCTACTATTGTTTCTAGCGCTTCTTCGTTTGATTTAAGGTTTGGAGCAAATCCACCTTCATCACCTACTGATGTAGAATATCCCTTTGACGCAAGAACTGATTTTAAGTTATGGAATACTTCTGCACCCATTTGTAGGGCTTGTGAGAAGTTTTCTGCACCTAGTGGGAAAATCATAAACTCTTGGATATCTACTGAGTTATCTGCGTGTTCACCACCGTTTAAGATGTTCATCATTGGAGTGGGTAGAAGTTTTGCATTTGTTCCACCAATGTAGTTATATAGTGGCATACCTAGTTCATCAGCAGCTGCCTTTGCAACAGCAAGTGATACGCCAAGGATTGCGTTAGCACCTAGTTTCGCCTTGTTTTCTGTACCATCAAGTTCGATCATAGCATTGTCAACACCAATTTGATCTGTTACATCAAAGTTGTATTCTAATTCTTCTGCTATAATTTCGTTTACATTTTCTACCGCTTTAAGAACTGATTTTCCTTGGAAATAGTCTTTATCATCATCTCTAAGTTCAACAGCTTCCCATTCACCTGTTGATGCACCTGATGGTACACTTGCTCTACCGAAACCGCCAAGTTCTGTTTCAACTTCTACTTCTACAGTTGGGTTTCCTCTTGAATCGATAATTTGTCTTGCATATATACTTGTTATTAAGCTCATACTATTCTCCTTTTATTTTTTGAAATTAACTAATTGTTCGAAATCAGTTGCTTTTAAACTTGCTCCACCAATAAGACCACCGTCTATATTTTCTTTGGTAAGTAATTCTTTTACATTTGCAGGTTTCATAGAACCACCATATTGGATTCTAATCTTTTCGCTTGCTTCTTCACTGTAAGTTTCTTTGATGAAGTTTCTTATAAAACCACACATATCATCAGCATCTTCTGCTGAAGCTGTTTTACCTGTACCTATAGCCCATATTGGTTCATAAGCTATAATTACTTTTTCTATATCAGATTCACTTACATCTTTTAAACCTTTTATTAATTGGTCTTTTACTTTTTCTTCTTGCTTGTTTTCTTCTCTTTCTTCAAGAGTTTCACCTACACATAGGATTGGAATTAGGTCATGATCAAGTGCAGATTTTACCTTTTTATTTATAAGGCAGTCACATTCTTTAAAATATTCTCTTCTTTCAGAGTGACCTAGGATTACGTATTTTGCATCAACATCTTTTAGCATTAGTGGGGATATTTCACCTGTAAATGCACCACTTTCTTCAAAATACATGTTTTCAGCACCGTAGTTAATACCTGTACCCTCGAGTACTTCTTTAGCTACAAGCAAGTCTATTGCTGGTACACAAAATCCTTTTTCAACATTTTCATCAAGGTCAAGTGCCTTTACTTCTTCAAGTAAAGCCCTAGCTTCACTAGGTGTCTTGTTCATTTTCCAATTTCCAACTATAACTGGTTTACGCATTTATTTCTCCTTACTTATCTTCAATAGCGGTTATACCTGGTAGGTCTTTACCTTCTAGAAACTCTAAGCTTGCTCCACCACCTGTTGAAACGTGGGTTATTTTATCTTTTAGGCCGGCCATTTCTATAGCAAGGGCGCTATCTCCGCCACCTACGATAGTAACAGCTTCTGATTCAGCAAGGGCTTTTGCAACTTCATTAGTACCGTTTGAGAATTCTTTTATTTCAAATACTCCCATTGGTCCATTCCATACAACTGTCTTTGCGTCCTTAATTTTATCTGCAAAAAGTTCAGCTGTTTTTGGTCCGATGTCTAACGCTTCTTTATCTTCAGGTATGCTATCTATGTCTACTATTTCCGTATCCACACCCGCCTCAATTTTATCAGCGATAACAACATCAATTGGTAGAAGGATTTCTACTTCGTTGGCCTTTGCTTTTTTCATTAATTCCAAGGATAAATCCATCTTATCTTCTTCAAGAAGTGACTGACCTATTTCTTTACCCATAGCCTTTAGGAAGGTATAAGCCATACCCCCACCGATTAGGATTGTATCTACTTTTGTTATAAGATTTTCTATTACACCAATCTTATCAGAAACTTTTGCTCCACCTAAGATTGAAACAAAAGGATGGTCAGGACTTTCTAGAGCTTTACCCATAACTTCTATTTCTTTTTCAATTAGGAAACCTACTGCTGATGGAAGAATACTTGCTACACCAACATTTGAAGCGTGGGCCCTGTGGCTTGTACCAAAGGCATCATTTACATATAAGTCAGCAAGTGATGCTAATTCTTTAGCAAATTCTTCTCCATTTTTTGTTTCTTCAGCTCTATATCTTGTATTTTCAAGAAGTGCAATTTGACCATCTTCGAGCTTGCTAACTTCTTCTTTAACTTTTTCATCAACTACTTCAGGAGATGGTATAAATCTAAATTGACCGCCATAAAAATTTTCTAGGTAATCAGCTACTGGTTTCAACGCAAATTCAGGATTAGCTTCCCCTTTTGGTCTACCTAAGTGGCTCATAAGGATAACCTTAGCTCCATTTTCTGATAGGTAGTTAATTGTAGGAATAGCTGCCTTTATCCTAGCGTCATCCGCTATTTTTCCTTTTTCTTCTTTTGATAAAGGTACATTGAAGTCCACTCTAACTAGGACTTTTTTACCTTTTACATCTAAATCCTTTACTGTTTTTTTATTCATTATTCACCTCGTAAAAAAGGCGAGATATTATCTCGCCTGTTTAATACTCTTAAAGATTTGCTAGATAATCAAGTGTTCTAACTAGGTTAGAAACATATCCCATTTCGTTATCATACCAAGCAACAGTTTTAACAAGTTGTGCTCCATTTTCACCTTCAACTATTTTTGTTAGTTGAGAGTCAAATACAGAACCTGCTGGGTAACCGATAATATCACTTGAAACTATATCATCTGTTTCATATGCAAAAGCATCGTTAGAATATTTTTTCATAGCTGCGTTTACTTCTTCAACAGTTACTTTCTTTTCAAGAACTGAGTAAAGTTCAGTAACAGAGCCTGTGATTGTTGGAACTCTTAGAGCTGATCCATCAAGGATACCATCAACTTCAGGTATTACCTTACCAACTGCTTTAGCTGCACCTGTTGAAGCTGGGATTGTGTTTTGAGCTGCTGCTCTTCCGCCTCTAAGGTCTTTTTTAGTTGCAGGTGTATCTTGGATAGCTTGAGTTGCTGTATATGCGTGGATTGTTGACATTTGTCCTGAAACAAATCCAAATTCTTTTAATAGTACATTAACCATTGGTGCTAGACAGTTTGTTGTACAGCTTGCGCCTGAAACAACTGTTTCTGAACCATCAAGGATTTCATGGTTTACACCATAAACTATAGTTTTTAAATCGCCTTTACCTGGTGCTGAAATAAGAACTTTTTTAGCTCCTGCTTTGATGTGAGCTTCAGCTTTTTCTTTTTCTGTAAAGAATCCTGTACATTCAAGAACGATATCAACATCTAAATCTTTCCATGGAAGATCTTCTGGATTTCTTTCAGCAAAAACTTTGATGTCTTTACCGTTGATTTTAAATCCGTTATCTGTTAATTCAGCATCGCCGTCAAATCTACCTTGAGCAGTATCATATTTGAAAGCATATAGTAGACCTTTTTTGTCAATAAGGTCGTTTATTGCTACTACTTCGATATTATCTTCTACTGCTGCGATTCTTCTTAAGGTAAGACGTCCAATTCTACCAAATCCGTTAATTGCTACTCTTGTTGTCATTATTGCCTCCTAAAAATTCTTTCTACTCAATTAATATACATTTTGTTATTAGTTTGTCAATTAGTTTACCAGGATTTACTCTCTATATATTTATTAGCCATGATAGCTGCTATACAACCATCACTAGCTGCAGTAACCGCTTGTCTAACAGCTTTTTTCCTAGTATCACCAACTGCAAAGACACCTTCTATATTAGTCTTCATATCCTCATCAGTAATTATATACCCATTTTCCATCCTAACCTTATCTTTAAATAAGTCTGTTTGAGCAATATTACCTATGAATACAAAGACTCCTATAGGTGACCCATCTTCTTTTTTAATGATTTTTTCTTCCTTAGTCTTAACATTTTCTAAGACTATTTCCTTTACTTCCTTATCACCCCTGATTTCTTTTACTACGCTGTCATACTCAAATTTAATCTTGGGATTATTTTTAACATTTTCTACAACAACGCCGCTTGCTCTAAATTCATCCCTTCTGTGAATGATTGTTACTGATTTTCCAAAACGAGTAAGGTAATTTGCTTCTTCAAGAGCCGCATCTCCACCACCTACAACATAAATATCTAAACCTTGGTAAAAAGGACCATCACATGTTGCACAGTAAGACACTCCCCTATTTGCAAATTCTTGTTCACCTGGGGCATCAAGTTTTCTTGGTTTAGCTCCAGTTGAAATTATAATAACCTTAGCTTGGTATTCATTAGAGTCAGTCTTTACGGTTTTAACTTCACCGTCAAGATTAACCTCTTCCACGTTTTCAAAAACAATATCAGCGTATTCTTTGGCCTGTTCTTCCATTCTTTCAGAAAGTCCCATACCTGTTGGATCTTCTATAGAACCTGGATAATTTTCTACAAAGGCAGTTCCAGATATTTGACCGCCTGATATGTCTTTTTCTATAATAAGTGTTTTTAACTTACTTCTACCAGCGTATAGGCCCGCACTTAAACCTGCTGGACCACCACCAATTATAATTATATCGTACATATATCTCCTTATTAAAATTTAAAATCTATTTGTCTTAATGCCTCATATAAAACTATAGATACAGAATTCGCCAGATTTAAAGACCTACTTATATTAGGTGTCATTGGTATAGTAATTACTTTATCTTTATAAGCCTTAATAAAACTTTCATCTATGCCTTCTTTTTCACGACCAAATATTAAATAATCACCGTCTTTAAATTCCACATCTACATACCTATTTTCACTAGGTGTTTCTAGTAAATAAAAATTTTTACCCTCTAAATATTCCATAAACTCATCTAAGCTATCATGGATTATAAGATCTACTTGATCCCGGTAGTCAATACCAGCTTTTTTAAGATACTTGTCTGATAGGTTAAACTTAAAGGGTCTAACCAAGTGTAACCTTGATTCTGTCAGGACACAAGTTCTAGCAATATTACCTACATTGCCAGGATGCTCCGGCATTAGAAGTACTATATTAAACATTTTTATTTACCTCTAAAACATAATTTACAGCCTCTAAGATTCCACCTTGCTCATTATTACCTACTATAACATCTGCTACTTCTTTTAACTTATCTTTAGCATTTCCCATTGCAAAACCTAGGCCAGCGCCCATAACCATTGGTAGATCGTTATAAGCATCGCCTATAGCTGCAACCTCATTACTATATATACCCAATTTTTTACAAATCTCTTCAATAGAAGACCATTTTGTAGCATTTTTATTTCCTATCTCTAATAAATGATCACCAGATGCAGTAATATAAAGTTCTTCTCCAATTTCATTCTTTAACATATCAATAATTTTATCTCTAGACAGGTCATTTTCATCTATACCTATAATCTGAAATTTAAGAGCTTTTTTCCCTTGGCTTATTATATAAGAAACAGGGTCATTTTTAATTATTAAACCAACTTGATAGTTCAATCCATAATCATTATCAATTTTTAAGTGTTTTATTCTTCTAAGATTTAATCTATTTGTGTAATAGGTGTCTTCATCATAAAAGTGAAAATCTAATTTATGCTTTAAACAAAAATTATATAAGGCTATTAAAAGATCATCTTCTATATAATAAGTCTTATAGATTTCTTCTCCATCTAAACTTATAAGACTACCATTTGTGGAAACTATTGGCCCAGAAATTGTTAGCAAACTTTGAATATGTTTTATAGAAGAAAAAACTCTACCACTTGCTAGGACAACCTTTATGCCAGCATCATCAAGTTTTTTTATAGCTTCGATGCTTGATTTACCTAGCTTAGAATTATTACCAAGAACCGTACCATCTAGGTCAAAAGCAAATAATTTAATCATGGTCCCCCCTATAATATAAACATAACCTATTTATATCGCATTGTTCACATAGTGGATTTCTAGCCTTACAAAGGGTCCTGCCATGGGTTATAAGTTGATGGTGAGTTTTAGACCATCTTGACCTATCAAGATTTTCCTCTAACTGATCTTGAGTCTTATCTACATTGCTGGCTTCGGCAAGACCTATCCTATTTGCTACCCTGAATACATGGGTATCTACTGCTATAGATGGTATGCCAAAGGCATTAGCACAAACTACATTGGCAGTTTTTCTCCCTACACCAGGCAATTTTTGCAGTTCTTTCTTATCTGCAGGAACTTCTGAATTATAATCTTCAATAAGGATTTTGCTTGCTGCTTTAATATTTTTAGCCTTGTTTCTATAAATTCCTATAGTCCTAATGTGATTTTCTAATTCTTTTATATCCATTTTTGCAAAATCTTCTGGAGTATTAGCTATCTTAAACATCTCTTTAGTCACCTTATTGACGCTAATATCAGTAGCTTGTGCCGATAGGATAGTAGCTACCAAAAGTTCAAATGATGTTGTAAATTCAAGCATAGAACGATCAACATCCGGATACATTTTATCTATTATTTCTAGGACTTCTCCTATTTCTTTTCTACTTAAAATAATATCACCAACCTTTTTAAATATTATACTAGTCTTATTTTTCACTGCTAAAATTGTATTTGCTTAAAATCTGTTATATAATGTATAGGAACTGGAGTGATATAATGTTTAATTTAAAAAAGAAAAATTTTAAGGATTTTGACATCCTGTTATTCCTTGCAACTTTGGCCCTATCAGTATTTGGTTTAGTTGTATTGTATTCGGCCTATGGTGGTAACTTCGCTGCTATCAAAACTCAAATTATTTCAACAATTTTGGGATTTTTGCTAATAGCTGCCATCTGTACTTTGGATTTAGATGTAGTTAAAAAACCCTATTGGGTCTTTTATGGACTTATGATCCTTGTCTTAATAATTACCTTGTTTATTGGACGAGGCCTTGATGAATGGGGTGCAAGAAGTTGGATTTATATTGGATCTTTTTCCTTCCAACCAGCAGAAATATCTAAAATTATCCTTATCTTTAGCTTAGCTGCCTTTTTAGATAAGTATAAGTACACAATCAACTCACCCCTTACTCTACTTTTAACCATAGTCTTTGTAGGTTTACCAATCGGACTAATCCTACTCCAACCAGATTTTGGTACATCTATGGTATACGTATTTTTTATAGCTGCTATGATCTTTGTGGCTGGATTATCTTGGAAATGGATTGGTATTTTAGCAGCTATCGGAATTGCCTTGGCGGTTTTCTTACTGGCAAACCTAAGCGGCTTTAGGGCAGATAGGATTGAAAACTTCTTAAACCCTTCTAGGGATGCGTCAGGATCTAACTGGCAACAACAACAAGGAATGATAGCAATCGGTTCTGGTATGTTAAATGGAAGAGGTTATTTAAACGGCAGCCAGTCCCAGTATGGCTATATTCCTGAAAAAGAGACCGACTTTATTTTTTCAGTTTTAGCTGAGGAATTAGGTTTTATTGGTGCTATAATTATGATTATTTTATTTACAATCCTAATATTAAGACTAATTAATATAGCAAAATCATCTAATAATACCTTTATAAGCCTTTTAGTAACTGGTATAGCGGGGCTTATCTTTATCCATATTTTTGAAAATATTGGTATGACAATTGGTATCATGCCTGTTACGGGTATCCCCCTACCATTTTTCTCAAATGGAGGTACCTTCCAATTACTAATTTTAGTATGTATTGGCTTTGCTCTTTCAGCATCCATGCAAAAAAATCAATATGATGATGGTATTATAGACCACGATAAGGTTGCCCCTTTAGAAGTAAATATGGTAAGACCATCTAAGAGAAAATAAAAATTGTAAACAAAAAGTCATCGTAGTTTTATTCCTACGATGACTTTTTAATTTTATTTCTTTTAACAATTTTTGTTTTAGAAAATTCTTCTCTTTCTTTCTCTTCCAAGCTTTGTGAAATATTTTTGATAAGATCCGTTTTATTTGGTATCTGGATTTTTTCTAGACTGTTAACTTTTTTGTTTGCTTTTCTAATTTCTATTTCTAGATTGTTTATAGCACTATCTAGCTCAGCAAGTTTAAAAATATCTGACCTAAGTTTATTAAAATCTATAATAGCCTTATCTAAAAGCGCGTTAGTCTGATAAAAGGAATAAGATAGGGTTAACTTTTTGTCTTCAAATGCTATCTTAGCCATATCAGTCTGCATAAATTTAATGGCCTTAAGGCTTATAGAGTTATCTATCGGGATAAGACCAGCTAGGTTTTCTAGCTTCTCTTCACCAATACTTGCAAGGGCCTTATTAAAACTATGGCTTACCCTTGCCATAGTTTCATTAACCTTAATGTTTAGCCCATCTCTTTCTTTAATTATGCTATCGTGAGCATTCATCAAAGCTTTTCTCTTCTTATCTAGTATATCTAGACCAACTTCTAATAGTTTTAGCTCATCTTTTGCCTTGATTAAATTTGCCTTACTAGCTATTGTTTCGTTATTCATCAATCTTACCTATAAACTTATCAAGATTTTTCTCAGATACCCTGTGTAATTCAGTTCTTGGTAGGATCTTTAATATATCCCAAGCAAGGTCTAAGCTCTCTTCAAGCTCTCTATTTTCATTTTGACCTTGGGATAAGAATTTATTTTCAAAAACTTCTCCAAATTTTAGGTATTTTTTATCAACATCTGATAAATCTTCTTCACCTACAATTTGTGCAATATTTCTAACATCAATTACCTTTGAATATGATTCATAAAGCTGGTTCATCACATCTTCATGGTCACTTCTTGTATAGCCTTCACCTATACCATCTTTCATAAGTCTTGATAGGGATGGAAGAACATTTATAGGAGGATAAACTCCCTTACTTGAAAGTCCTCTATCGATAACTATCTGACCTTCTGTTATATAACCTGTAAGGTCTGGTACTGGGTGAGTAATATCATCATTTGGCATTGTAAGAATTGGAATAAGGGTTACTGATCCCTTTACTCCTTCAATCATACCTGCTCTTTCATAAAGACTTGCTAGGTTTGAATATAGGTAGCCTGGATAGCCCTTTCTAGATGGAATTTCACCTCTAATTGAGGATACTTCCCTTAAAGCCTCACAGTATGAAGTCATATCTGTAATTATTACAAGAACATGGTAGCCTTTTTTATAGGCTAAGTATTCTGCTGCTGTTAGCGCACACTTAGGCGCAAGAAGCCTTTCCATTATTGGCGAATCAGCTAAGTTTTGATACATTACAAGCTTATCTTTAACACCAGCCTTAGAAAAAGCATCTTCGAAAAATAAAGCTTCATCTTTCTTTATGCCCATAGCTGCAAAGACAAAGGCAAAGTCCTCATCAGTTTTAAGTTTTGCTTGTCTTATAATTTGTGCTGCTATTTCATTATGAGGTAGGCCTGAGCCAGAAAATATTGGTAGCTTTTGACCACGAATGAGGGTTGTAAGAGTATCTATAGCTGATACACCTGTTTGGATAAAATCTCTAGGATATTCTCTAGCAACTGGGTTTAGAGCAAGGCCTTCAACCGGGTAGGTATCATCAGAATAAATCTCTCCACCATTATCAATAGGTTCACCTATACCATTAAAGGTCCTACCCAATATATTTTCGTTAAGAGGAAGTTCTAGCGGTTTTTCATGAAAACTTACAACTATATCATCTATAGAAAAATTATCTGTATTTGCATAAACTTCTATGGTAACAGTATCTTCATCTACCATTACAACAGAACCAACAAATTCCATCCCCTCAGCATGTACTGAAACTAGGGAGTTATAAGCGATATCAGAAACTTTTTCTACTTCAATTATTGATGATTCAATTTTCTTAATTTTAGTATATTCTTTTCTCAATAGCCTACCCCCTTAACCTTGCAAAATGATTTTCGATCTTTCTACTTAAGTCATTAAGTTTTTCAATCTTATCATTTTCTACGTTATATTTCATCTGACTAATGTCATTTAATAAGCTTGAATCATAAAAATCTTTGTAGCTAACACCGTCTTTTAGAGCTCTAATACTTACATCATAGTACTTATTAATTACATCTAGCATCATTATTTGTTTCTTAACTGGTACATACTTATCTATATCATTGTAGGCATTTTGTTGTAAGAAACCATTTCTAATAAGGCTTGCCACATCTAATACATTTTTTTGTTCATCAGATAAAGCGTCAGAACCTACAAGCATCATGATTGATTTAACCTCTTCTTCATCGATTAAGACATTCATAAGCTTATTTCTTACTCCGATTATATCCAAGTTATAAGTTTCCTTATAGAAATCTCTCATCTTATCTAGATAGTTTGTATAAGATGTTAGCCAGTTTATAGCAGGATAATGCCTTGAATAAGCAAGTTTTCTATCAAGACCTAAAAATACATTTACAGATCTTCTAGTTGCTTCTGTAACAGGTTCTGAGAAATCTCCACCTGATGGTGAAACAGCACCTATAAGGGTAACTGATCCCTTAGAACCATTTAGGTTCTCAAAATAACCAGCCCTTTCATAAAACTTAGAAAGCCTAGATGCAAGGTAAGCTGGATATCCTTCTTCAGCTGGTATTTCTTCAAGTCTTGCAGAAATTTCTCTAAGGGCCTCTGCCCACCTAGAAGTAGAGTCGGCCATGAGGGCTACATCATAACCCATATCTCTAAAATACTCGGCAATTGTTATACCTGTATAAATACTAGCCTCTCTTGATGCTACCGGCATGTTAGAGGTATTTGCAATAAGTATTGTCCTTTGCATGAGGTCTTTGCCTGTATTTGGGTCAATAAGTTCAGGGAATTCCTCAAGTACCTGGGTCATCTCATTTCCCCTCTCACCGCATCCTATATATACAATTATGTCTACATCAGAATACTGAGCTAGTTGGTGTTGAAGCATAGTTTTACCTGTACCAAAACCACCTGGAATTGCAACTGTACCACCCTTTGCTATTGGGAAAAATACGTCTAGAACCCTTTGGCCAGTAACAAGTAGGTTTTTAAGTCCAAGAGCTTTTTTAACTGGTCTTGGATTTCTAACTGGCCAATATTGATAAAGCTTTAATTCATGGACACCCTCGTCATTTTCAACCTTTAAAACTGTATCTTCAAGTTTGTAAAGACCATCTTCTTTGGCTTCTATTACTCTACCTTCTACATTTGATAATAATCTATGTTCTATAACTTCAGTTTCTTTAATGGTAGCGTAGATATCTGATTTTTTAATTTTATCACCAGTTTTATACTTGATCTTTACATCCCACTGTTTTTCGAGATTTAGGTTGTCAAAACCAATACCAGATGGGATAAAAGCTCCATGTTTATCCATTATATCTTTAAGGGGTCTTTCGATACCATCAAACATATTTCCAAGTAGACCTGGACCTAACCTTACTGATAGGGGCATAGATGTTGAAATAATATCTTCTCCAACCTTAAGTCCTGAAGTATCTTCGTATACCTGAATTGTTGCTATATCACCATCAACTGATATAACCTCGCCAATTAGCTTTAATTCTCCAACAGAGACCATCTCTTTTATTTTAAGACTTCTAGCATTTTTGGCATAAACAACAGGCCCATTTATTGTCTTAATTATTGGATTCATTAAAACTCTCACTTTCAAGAACTTGGTATAATTTTTTACCAAATTCATACTTCTTTTCTCTTATTTTTTGCTTATAGGTAAAGTTGTACCTAAACTCTTTATTGATATCTATAAGCATAAAGCCACCGATATTATTTTTACCGATGTTTTTTACATGCTTAAAATTAATTAAATCAAGGTCATCTTCAATAACTGCAACTATGATATCATCTTCACTTAGATTAAGGTCTACGATTTTACCCTCAATCTCTTTTTGAAGCCTATCCTTATAATCACAAGTCTTCCTATAATTCTTTAATTTATCTATTAATTTCTCATAAAAATCATCAAGCAATTGCTCCTTATAAGCGAAAAACATATTTTTTTCTTCCTTGCTTATTTTGGAGATTTCTTCATTTTTTCTTATTTCTAGAAAAACGTCACTATCTTTTACTCTTTTTTCAAAATCTTCCTTACGGGTTTCGTTTTTATTATCTAAAAAATATGAATTTTTTTCTGTGGATTGGAATAATTCTTGATCTGTCTTTTCTTTTTCTTCATCCCAAACCATTTTTCTAAAGCTTGATAATTTTGCTTCTATATCTAGCATATTTCATCCTTTCAACCATCAATGGTTACAATTAAAGGCATAGAATTTTCTTTCCTAAAATTATCAATTTTATTTTTATTTTCCTTATAAACAGACTTAGTTATAATTAAAATTGCAAGATTAGTATCCTCAACAGATTTATCAAAGATATTCTCAAAAGTATGAGGACCTACTATTTCACCCTCAATTGCACCGAGCCTAAACATTGTTAATAAACTATCTGAATTAGTTAATATTTTCGCTTTCATCTTATGCGTTTAGAATCATGATTGAAATGATAACACCAAAGATAGCTATACCTTCAGCAAGACCTACGAATATGATTGTCCTACCTAGAATAGATTGATCTTCTGAAATAGCTCCAAGAGCTGCAGAACCAACTGTACCTACTGCGTATCCAGTACCTATGGCTGCAAGACCTGTTGAAAGGGCTGCGCCTATATATCTAAGACCATCAGAAGCTGCTCCAGCAGTTGCTGCTGTTTCTGCCGCTTTTGATCCTGATGGAATCATAAGTACTACTATCATCATCATAATTGGTACAAAGGTAAATAAGTTCATCTTTAAAGCTTTTTTAATCTTGCTTTTTGATGAGTCTTCGTTATTTTTTAATAAGTATAAACCTGAATATATTGTTATTATTACTACTGCTAATGCTAGCATTGCTGTGTATTTAATCATTATTTCTCCTTTTATTTACTTTCTTTAAGCGGTCTAAATTTACGACCATTACCTTGGTAATATTTACTAAACATTTCATAAAATTCTAGTCTTAAACCTTGGATAAATACTATCATGCCTTCAAGTCCTATGATAAGTATATTACCAAGAATTAAAATAATTAATCCTTTAATTCCTCCACCTGCAATTTTACTCATAACTTCAAAGGCCATATACAAACCAACGTGGTTTATAGCAAAGGCCCCAACCCTTGTAAAAGATACAAGGTTTGAAAAAACAGATAGTAGGGCTTCTATGATTGAAAATGAACTTTCTACATAATAGTCAAAAGCACTAGATTCAAAAACCTCATCTCTTTTTTCTATTTTTGCTGCTATAGGTTTTGAAAAAATTATCATCACTATAGAAGCTATAAGTATTGTTATACCAACAGATTTAGGCATAGGATTTTTACCTACAATATTTAAAATTAATAAGACAAAAGAAGCCATCATCATAAGACCTGCTATACCTTCTTTGCCAAATATACCTTCTTCAATATTTTTTTGTTTAACAAGTTTATTGTAAATACCCATACAGTAAGATATCACAAGTAAGCCTATACCAAAGGCCACTGAAGCAATTAGAACTTTCATAATATTGTCAAATGGTTTTATTAGGATAGCTGGTATGAGGGTTTCTATACCAAATACTGAGCCGTACATTAAACCAAAGAAACATGCTGAAAATCCTACTCTTCTGATAAGGGCACCAAAAGTTTTGTTTTTCTTGTCGACTAAAAAACTTAAGAGGACGAAAACCAAACCTTGGCCTAAGTCACCAAACATCATTCCATACAACAGCATGTATGATATTGCAAAAAATGGGGTTGGATCTATTTCGTTATAATTTGGTGCCCCATACATGTTTACCAAAAATTCAAACGGCCTAAATAATTTATTGTTTTTAAGTTTAGTAGGAGGTTCTTGATTTGATTCCTCCTTAACTGTAACAGTTGTGTCATCGTATTTATTTGATAAATTTTCAAAATCATTAATTTTTGAATCAGGAACCCAACCAGATAGATAAAGGTATTTATCACCCTTAGCCATTTTTGCTACTAACTCATCACTTTTTTCATAATATTCTAAAGAATTAGATAAGTTATCTACTACATCTTTATTTTTAGATTTGATATCTTCGATACTTGTTTCTAGCTCTTTAAGTTCTAAGTCAATATCACCTAAGTCTTTATTGATTGCTGATAAATCATCATCAGGTATTTCCTTATCAATAAAGCCCATAGTATTAACAACTCTTCCTATATCTTCTTTAACCTGTTTAGGGTAGACTAACAAATAATTTTCTTTTGATTTTTTTATCTTATCTGTCATTTAATCCCCCTTTATAACTATATCAAAAGCATAATCTACTAGAGAATCTACTTCCTTGTTATAAACATTATCTATTCCATCTCTAAGTTTATTATATTCACTTTTAATTTTTTCACTTTGTTCAGCAATTTCACTGTCATATTTTGTATTTATCTTAATAATCTCATCTTGAATCTTATTAGAATACTTAGAATCAATCCTGGATGCAGCTTTTAGACTTTCTTCCCTCTCATTTAAGATTATCTTGTCTACTTCATCACGTCTGATACTTGTTTTCTTATCTAATTCGAAAATTTCATTTAAAGCATCAGCAGACTTTTTAGCTTCACTATCTAAGTGGATTATAAGAGATGGTATATTTTCATAATTATTTTTAAGGATGAACCTACCATCTTTAGATACTTCACCGTACCTATAATCAAAATACTTAAGATCCTTTATTTTTTCTATATCAATATCAGCCTTATCAAGTACTTCCAAGTTAGCTCTAAAATCTAAAAGCTCCTTCTTTTTTTCAAGAAGCTCTTCTCTCCTTTTTATTAAAGGAGCTAGATCACCATATAATTCTTCAAGTCTTTGTATAGAAATAACTTTTTTATTTTGATTTAAATCCTCATCATCATGAATTTCAAGAAATTTCTTTAGATAAGTTATCTTTTCATTATCTGACTTAGATAGGCCCTCAAAGCTTGTAATATTGTTCATATCTTCAGTTAACTCTATATTTTCTGTATTCGCTTTAACTGAAAAAGCTCTGCTGGCAACCTGATTGAAAGCATCAATTGGTTCAATTTGACCTATATCTACCACATCTAATAGCAAATCTTTAAGATTTTCCAACCTAGATGTAATATTTACCAGGTGCATTTTCTCTACTGCCATATTCACCTTCCTATTAACAACTCTTCTTTTTGGCTATAAGTGTATTTATCATCCATTTCTAAAATAGCTATGAGATTTTTCTTATTTAAATATAAAAGATTCATAGCAGAAATTATATAGAGCATTTCAGATCTTTCTTTGATTATTTCATCTTTGAAAGTCTTAAGCCTCTTATTCTGCAAATTTTTGTAAAATAAATCTTCATCTTCAAATATAGATTTGTACTTACTAGCTTTAAAATATTCTATAAGCTCATATTTACTAAGCTCGGATATCTTTTTTAGTCTCTGACCATTATATAGGTATCCGCCTTCAATTAAGTAATTAAAGATTTCATTATCATTTACATCAAAAAATGATTTAAGCCTATAAAGCATTTCAAAGTTGAGTAAATTTATCTCTTCTGCCAAGAAATTTTTAATAAGTTTTGCTTCTTTAGACGGAAACTTTTCGCTTAATTTTAGAAGCTCTCTATAATAAGATTTTATAAGAGCGTTTGATGATAAAAATATAATTGAATCCTTATCCATGTTTTCATTTAAAAAAGGCTCAAGAACTCTTTTTATATGGTAATCATCAAGGCTTTCTATAAAATCTCTAAAGCTTGTGTCTAAATCAAGGCTCATTCCCTTATAATAAGGGCTATTTTTAAAATAGCCTAAGTTTTCAGCCAATGACCCATTTAGAATACTTGTAATTATTTCTTGAATCATATATATTTTGTAAATAGAAAAATACAGCTGGTAAAACTTTTTTTCAAGACCTGTTAGAAAATACTCTAGACTCCTTAGTTCTTTGTAGAAGTGCTTACTTAACTTATCTTCCATAATGAGTTTATCATCATCGGAATTAATAAAGTCGTAGTTTTTTCTAAGATAAGTAGCCTTAGCTGTTAGGTCATTTTCCCATATCAAGCCATCTAGCAAATCATCATCCAAAATATTAGAAAGTTTTGCCTTAGTTTTTACAGAAACATCTTTCATAATACCTCCTTCCTGACAAAATATATTGTACCCGATAATTTTTTATAAAAAAAGTTTTTAAAATACTTAATATAAATCATATATAAAGTTAAAATTTTGCAAAGCTTTTCATTTAAATAAAAAATCCCAGCAATGCTGGGAAATATTATTCTACTAGGTCACCAGATATGGTAAATGATGTATTATCTGTTATCTTTACCCTTACAAGCTCTCCAATAAGGCTTTTATCTGCTCTTACATGGACTAATTTATAATCATCGGTCCTACCAGTTAAGACTTCAAGATTATTTTTACTTTCTGATTCTAGTAGTACTTCTACAGTTTTACCTATATATGTTTTATTTTTTTCATAAAAGATTGGATATAAGACATCTAGGAGTCTATCAAACCTATCTTGTACTATATCATCAGCTATAGGTGTTAATTTTGCAGCCCTTGTCTTTGGTCTTGGTGAGTATTTAAAGGTAAAAGCTGTATCATAACCTACCTCTTCACAAACCTTTAGTGTTTCTTTGAAGTCTTCCTCAGTTTCTGTAGGATAACCCACAATTATATCTGTAGATATGGCAATTTCTGGAATTTCATCTTTCAGTTTGCGTGCTCTTTCAAGATATTTCTCCTGAGTATATTTACGGTTCATGTCTTTTAAGACCTTATCAGATCCGGATTGTAAAGGTAAGTGGAAGTACTTACAAATATTGTCATTTCTCTTAATAACCTGGATTAATTCATCAGATAGATCTTTTGGGTGACTTGTGGTAAACCTAAGTCTTTTAAGGTTTGGAATTTGAGCAACTTTTTCTAAAAGTTCTGGAAAAGTATGTTTAAAGTCAGCCTTATTACCGTAAGAATTTACATTCTGTCCTAATAAGGTTATTTCTTTGTAACCATTATTTACCAAATATTCGACTTCCTCTATAATAGAAGAAGGTCTTCTAGATTCTTCTCTGCCTCTTGATTCTGGAACTATACAGTAAGAGCAAAAATTGTCACAACCTGTCATGATATTTACATAGGCTTGGAAGTGATTAGGCGTATTGTATTTTACAAAATCGTCCTTGACATCATCAGTAGATATATCTACAACTCTCTCTCCAGTTTCAAGATACCTAAAAATCAAATCTGCTAGGGAGTTTATATTCTTAGTTCCAAAAATTATATCAACTTCCCTATGTTTATCAATTATAACTTGTCTAGCTACTTCAGTTTGCATCATGCAACCTGATACAGCGATAATCTTTTCTGGATGATCCTGTTTGATCTTCTTTAAGGATGAAACTTGTCCATATAATTTTAGTTCTGCATTTTCTCTAACTAGGCAGGTATTAAATAAGATAAAATCTGCCTTTTTCCTATCTTCCTCATAGGTATATCCCAAATCTTCTAAGATATAAGAAATTCTTTCAGAATCATGCTCATTCATCTGACAGCCAAAGGTTGTTATATTGTAAGTCTTACCCTTAAAATAATCTTGGTATTTTTCTAATTTTTTATTTACCATACTACTCCTTAAGTAAAAAAAGAGATGAGCTAAGTCATCCCCTTTTATTTATTAGTTTATTCTGCGTCTTCATCGATAGAATCTAATAAACCATCTCCTTGTTCAGATAGGGCTTGTGCAAGCATATCTCCAAGGTTGTTATTTAGAGCATCATCTCCGAATGCTCTTGAGTTATCTCTTTCAACTTTTCTTCTTGGTCTATCGTTATTTCTAACTTGTCTTCTTGGCTTTCTCTCAGCTCTTTCTGGTGCTTCTTTAAGTGCTTTGATTGAAAGACCAACTTTTTCTTCATCTTTATCGATTGAGATAATCTTAACTTCGATTGTATCACCTACAGTTAGTTCGTCTGATGGTTTTTCTACGTGTTCCCATGAAATTTCAGAAACGTGTACTAGACCTTCAACACCATCTGCTACTTCAACAAAAGCACCAAAGTCAAGTAGGTTTACTACCTTACCTTCTACAACATCGCCAACTGCGTGTTCACCGGCAAATTTCTCAAATGGTTTTTCAAGAAGTTGTTTACGTCCAAGAGATATTCTGTTTTTCTCTTTATTAAGTTTTAGAATCTTAACTTCAATTTCATCTCCAACATTTAAAACATCTGAAGGATGTTCTACTCTTGTCCATGCAATGTCAGATACGTGAAGTAAGCCGTCAAGTCCGTTTACTTCTACGAAAGCACCAAAGTCAGTAAGTCTTGCAACTTTACCCTTTATTACTTGACCTTCTTCAAGCTCTTCCCAAAGGTCATCTAGTTCAGCTTCTAAAACATCTTTTCTAGATAAAACTAGTCTATTTTTTCTTTCATCGATGCTGATGATCTTAAGATCCCATTCTTCACCAACGAATTTCTTTAAATTTTTAACGAAGTATGTTGCAATTTGGCTTGCTGGTATGAAACCATTAACACCTTCTACTTCTACGTTAAGGCCACCCTTGTTAAAGCCTGTAACTTTACCATGAACTAGTTCTTCACTTTCGTATTTTTCAGCTAGTTCTTTCCAAACTTTCATTCCTTCTACTCTTCTTGTAGAAAGGGAAACATTACCTTCACCGTCATCAAGTTTGATAACATATACATCTATATCATTACCAACTTCGAAATTGTTTTTAGGATCTTGTTGTTCCTCTTCAGTCATTTCGTCTAGTTTAACAATACCGTCTGCACGATATTGGATGTCAACAAATACCTCATCATCTTTTACGTTGATTACTGTACCTGTGATTACCTCTTTTGGGTAAATCTTCCTTAAACTATTCTCCAGACTGTTCATAAATTCTTCTTTTGTGAATTCATCCATACTACTTACTACCTCCTCGATAATCGACTCAGGCGTAGACGCTCCTGCGATTATTCCTAATTTTTTAAATTTAGAGAGATTTTGCAAAGGTAGATCTTTAACAGTTTCAATCCTTAAAACATTTTTACAACACAAACTAGCTACTTGATATAGCTTGTTTGTATTAGAACTATTAAAACCACCAACTACAATCATGCAATCCACTTGACTTGCAAGTTTTTTTGCAGAGTCTTGCCTTAATTTAGTTGCATTGCAGATTGTGTTTTCTATTACTACACTATCATTATTTTCTTCTAACTTGTTAGCAATATTTCTAAAAAACTCTAATCTGTTAGTAGTTTGGCTTACTACATACAGCTTATTGTAATTCTTAATATTTTTTGCTTCAGTCTCATCTGTTATAACTATACCATTATTTATGCAAGAGTCCATAGCAATTATTTCTGGATGTGTTTTATCACCAACAATTATGACCTGATAGCCTTCATTTTCCTTTTCTACAATTTTTTTATATATATTATTTAGGACAGGACATGTTGCATCTACAAGCTCATTACCATTTTCAATAAGCTTATCTTTGAAGTCTTTTCTCTCTCCGTGAGCCCTTATTACTATAAGGCTATCTTTGATGTTTAGGGCTTGTTCATGGTCAATAACACTTAAGCCTCTCTTTTCTAAACTATCTACTAATTGTGGGTTATGGATTAGAGGGCCTAAACTATATACTTTTTTTCCACTATCCAAAGCTTTTTCAGCTAGGTCTACACTTCTTTTGACTCCAAAACAAAAACCTGAATTTTCTGCTTCAATTATTTGCATTTGCTTCCCTTTCTAAAATATTTGTATTTTCATAAATTTTTTCAAAAATTTCATCACTAATTTGATTCATAGCTACCTTATTTTTTATACCTGCATATTTTTCAATTTCTATTGGATTTTTTACATAAATATCAACCCTAGAAAAAATCTTATAAGAGGTTTTTATCTCTATAGGTAGAATATCAGCCTTTGCCTTAAGGGCAATAAAGCCTACCCCTTCATGCATATTATCTCTAGAGATTTCCTTAACCCTAGTTCCTTCTGGAAAAATTCCTAAAGTCTCACCGTCCTTTATTAGTCCTATAGCATATCTTAAGGATTTTAGGTCAGATCCTTGGCGGTTTATAGGGAAGGCTCCCAAAGCTTTTAGGATATTTTTTAAAATAGAGATTTCAAAAAGTTCTTTTTTCGCCATAAATTTGAATTTAATTGGTAGGGATATGGCTAGAAAGATAGGATCTAAGTTTGACCAGTGGTTGGCACATACTATGATATCTGATTTATCTGGGATATTTTCCCTACCATGAACCCTAATCCTAAAAAATGGAAAAAATAAAACTCTAAGAATTGCTGCTACTACCCTATAAAACATCTGTATGCTCCATATAGGAAAGAATTTTTTCTACTGTTTGATCTATAGAAAGGTCTGAACTATCTATAACTATCGCTCCATCTGCTACCTTTAGAGGGGCAACCTTTCTATTAGAGTCATAATTATCTCTTTTAATTATAGCCTTTTCAATGTCTTCTATATTCATATCTGATTCACCTTGGTCAAAACGCCTTTTGGCCCTAGTAAGAGCTGAAGCTGTTAGGTAAAATTTATACTTAGCATCTGGAAAAACTACACTTCCTATATCTCTACCGTCTAGGATAAAAGATGTATCCTCAGCAATTTTTCTTTGTAAATCAACCATTTTTTCTCTAACAAATGTCCTTGCTGAAACCCAAGATACATTTGCTGTTACGTCATCATTTCTTAGTTCATCAGTGACATCAATTTTGTTTAAAAATAACCTGTTATCCTTAAAGTCAATAGTGATTTCCTCTAGTAATTTTTTTAGAACTTGATCTGAGCTTTCTTCATTGCAAGCCTTCTCTAAAAAGTATTTAGTAACAGCCCTGTACATTAGACCAGTATTTAGGTATTCGATCTTTAATTTGTCTGCTAATATTTGTGATATGGTTGATTTGCCAGATCCACTTGGCCCATCAATTGCAATAATGTATGTCATTTTTTCTCCTTAATAAAGCTTCCAGCCTGGTAGGCTGTTGAAAGATAAGTTTGTAAATTATAGCCTCCAGTCAAACTATCTATATCCAAAATTTCTCCTACAAAAAATAAACCATCTACGAGTTTAGATTCCATGCTTTGAGGATTTATCTCCTTTATATCGACTCCTCCCCTAGTTACGACTGCTGATTCAAAAGACCCTAGGTGGTCAAAGTCTAAAGAAAATCTTTTAATTTTCCCAATAATGTTTTTTCTTTCATCTTTACTTAATTCGCTTGATTTTTTATTTATATCTATCTTGGATAAGGCTAATATTTCATCTAATAAAGATGAATTTATTAGATTTTTCAAAGCATTTCCTACAGATTTTTTTGGGTTTTCTTTAATGTCATTTAATATCTTTTCTTCTAAATCATTATAGGTTTGCTTAGGCAAAAAATCTATAGCAAGAGCTTTAATATCCTTACCCCTTATAAAAGAACTTGCTTTTAAAGCAGCTGGTCCAGTTAAAAAGTTTGTATTCATAAGTATATCTCCACAAATGGTTTGACTTTCCTTACCTAAATCTATGAGAATCTCTACACCTTTAAAGGATTGGGCCCTTAAATTCAATTTATTTTTTATAAAAATAGGTACAAGGACAGGCTCCGGTTTTATTATATTGTGACCAAGCTTACTTGCAATTTTATAACCATTGCCATTTGAGCCTGTCTGTGGATATGACCTACCTCCTGTAGCAACTATTAGGTAATCAAAACTATAAGTTTTGCCCTTTTGATCAGTTAGATAAAAAAGTTTATCCTTGTAAACTTTCTCTATTTTCACACTGGTTTTTAAGTTAATAGTTTTTTGCCTTAATTGACTATGGAAAAAGTCAACAAAGTCACTTGCTTTTTGAGACTTAGGGAAAACTCTGCCATCTTCTTCGACAATTGTTTCTATGCCATTTATGTTTAAATAATCAATTAGGGAGTAGTTATCAAAACTAGTGAAGGCAGAGTACATAAACTTTTTATTTCTTACAACATTATCTAGGAAATCTTCAAAGTAGGCTGTATTTGTAATATTACACCTACCTCCACCGGTCATTAATAGTTTTTTCCCTATACTTTCATTCCCTTCAAATATAATTATTTGGTTATTTTCATTTTTTGCACTGATAGCCGCCATAAGACCAGCAGGTCCGGCACCAATTATTCCAATTTTTTTCATATTTATCCCACAAAAAAAGATAGTCGCCTATCTTCTAATTTCATCAACAAATTTTAATTCTTCATCATTAAAATATCTGTACTCTTTTTTCTTAAGGTCTGCTAGTTTTATTTTTCCAATCCTTATTCGCTTTAGACTAATAACTTCAGCACCAAGAACCTTAAACATCCTTCTTATCTGTCTGTTATAACCTTGGTGGATATTTACTCTATAGGTCCTATCTCCTAGGTAGGTTAGCTTAGCATCAGATGTCTTCTCGCCCCTACCTATATCTAGACCTTTTTCGAAGACTTTTTCTTGAGCTTTGTTAAGTCCTCTATCAATTTTTACTATATATTCTTTATCAAGTTTAAACTTTGGATGAGTTAAGTTATTGGTAAACTCTCCGTCATTAGTTATGATAAGTAGTCCTTCGCTATCCTTATCAAGCCTTCCTGCAGCAAAAAATCTTTGGTTTATGTCAACTAGGTCATTTAAATCTTTTTCGTTAAATGGATCAAAGTTTGATGTAATAAAACCAACGGGTTTATATAGTTTTATATAAAACTTCTCTTCTAGAGAAAGTAGCTTTCCATCTACTTCTACCCTATCTCCATCCTTAACTTTATAGCCTGGCTCACTTATTATCTTTCCATTTACTTTCACTCTAGACTCGTAAATTAAATCATCTGCCTTACGCCTAGAAGTATAGCCTGAGTGAGCTATGTATTTATTTATCCTCATTTTGATCAATCCTAATTTCAGGCAAGTCTTCTAAAGTATTTAAGTTAAAATACTTTAAAAAAGCATCGGTGGTACCATAGATAATGGGTTTACCTATCTTATCAAGCCTTCCTTTTTCAATAATTAATTTTTTTTCTAAGAGAGAATCAATAGTTGATTGTGAATTTACTCCCCTAATTTTATCTATCTCAACTCTTGTTATTGGCTGCTTATAGGCTATTATCGATAAGGTCTCTAGTGTTGAATTAGTAAGTTTTTTGTCAGATTTTGAAAGCAAGGATTCAAAATACTTATCACTTGCCTTTCTTGTTGTGAATTGATAAGAATTATTAAAATTTCTTATAATAAGTCCACTATCTAATTCTTTTCTTTCATCAACCATTTCTTCTAGGCATTTTCTTATATCAGCTTTTTTAAAATCATATAAAATCTTACTTATTTCGTCTATATCTATAGGATCTGCCCATATATATAGGACTTCTTCTACAAGACCCTTTAGGTACTTATCCATAATCAAACCCTCTTAAAAATCTTAAATGAATTTATTTCTTCTTGTTTTAAATATATTTCATTTAGTCTGACCAATTCTAGCAAGGCTAGAAAGGTAGCTATGCACTCAGCCTTTGAATTGATTCTCCTTGTTATATCTACAAGCTTAAGTTCTTTTGAGAAATTCAAGGTTTTTCTAAGACTAATTAAATAGGAATTAACATCTGGCATCCTTACTTGTTCAAAAATTTTTTCCTCACTCTTTTTTTCTTTATCGAGCCTTTTAATTAGTTTTGAAAATTCCCTAGATAAAATATCTACATCTTGGTTTAGTACTAAATCTTCTTTTTGAAAAACTGAAAGATCTTCCTGGTATTTGGCATGTATTTTCCTAGCCTCTTCTTCTAAGATTTTAAAATCATCTTGAACTGACTTTATCTTCTTATATTCAATAAGGTAGGCAAGAAAATCTTCTTCTAAATTCTCATTTTCTGGCTTTGGTAATAATTTATTAGCCTTAATAGTTAAAAGAATAGAAGAAGTATAAATAAACTCAGATAGCATTGATATATCAATATCCATCTTAGCCATCTCTGTTAAAAACGGATTAGTAATTTCTTCAATTTTTACATCGTAGATATCTATCTTTTCCCTATCAATTAACTTGAGAAGTAAGTCAAAGGGACCCTCAAAGTCATCTAGCTTAATATTAAGCTTCATTTAGCCTTCTTAAAGCATAGAAAATAGCTATTATTGTCTTAGCGTCTGTGATTTCACCGTTTTCAACCATCTGATAGAGTTCTTCTACTGGATAAGATTTACTTTCAACATTCTCATCTTCATCTTGCTCAAGCTTAGATTCTTTTAAATCTTCTGCCACAAAAAAAGATAACTTATCGTTGGTAAACCCTGGAGAGGCATGCATGTCAAATAGGTAGCTTATTTTTTCTGGGTAAAATCCTACCTCTTCTTGTAATTCTCTTTTAGCAGTTTCTATAGGAAGTTCGCCAGGATCAACTAGACCTGCTGGTATTTCTAAGGTTACCTTATCGATTGCCTTTCTGTATTGACTTACCATCCAAAGTTTATTATCACCATCAAAGGCTATGATGCCTACACCTTTTTGGTGGTCCACTATTTCTCTTTTTGAATATCTTTTATTTTCAAGTTCTACGGTGTCGACTCTCAACTTAAGTATTTTACCATCGTAAATAGTATCAGACTTTATAGTTTTTTCATAAAATTTTTCTTCATTCATTTCTTAGATCCTCCGCCATTTTTAATATCTCTCTGGCTGATTTAATAGTAGTATCAGTAATATCGACCCCACCAATTAGTCTTGCTATTTCAAGAGTTCTATCTTCACCATCAATATTTTTAGAACTTGAGACAGTAAAATCACCATCATCCTCCTTGCTTATAAGTATGTGGTTATTAGCAAGAGATGCTATCTGAGGAAGGTGGCTTATAGCTATCACTTGTCTTTTCTTTGATAGGTCTAAGATTTTCTCCCCAACTATTTGTGCAGTTCTCCCACTTATGCCTGTGTCAATCTCATCAAATATCATAGTATCCATATCATCAAAGCTTGCAAATACTTCTTTAAAGGCAAGCATAATTCTTGATATTTCTCCCCCTGAAGCAGTCTTTGTTAGGGATGTGAGATTATCTCCCTTATTAGTTCTAATAAGAAAATCTATATCATCAAAACCTGCTTTATCGATATTTTCTTTTCTAGTAAGGTCGACTTTAAACTTACCATTTTTTATATTTAATTCCACTATTTCTTTATTAAGAGACTTCTCTAAGCTTTTAATTTTCCCTATCCTAATTTCATGAATAGCCTCAGCAAACTTTAGCATTTTCTCATCTATTTCTGCTAAAATACTTGTTAGGTTACTTCTTAAATTATCTATCTGATCTAATTCATTAAGCCTTTCTTTCATCTTTTCATAATAGGCTTTGATATCTTCTATATTATTGCCATATTTTCTTTTTAGGTCAAAAATCTTTTTATTTAATTCTTCTAGGGTCTCTAATTTTTCTGGATCGGTAGTTAAGAAATCCACATAAGAATTAGCCTCTGAGTAGATATCATCAAGCTCATCAGATAGGGATATAAGTCTATTGTATAAGTCTTGTGATTTCTTATCTATATCTACAAAACCCGCTATAATTGATGCACTCTCATTAAGAAGTTTACTTGTTGAAGGCATATCAAAATCGCTTGAATCTATATATTCAAGCATCTTATAGTATCCATCTTTTAGACTTTCGACATTGCTTAGCCTCTTATATTCACTTTCTAACTCTTCCTCGTCAATATTAAAAAGATCTACACTATCGATTTCATCTATCTGATAATTAACCAAGTCTCTTTCCCTGCTTAGCTCTTCATCAGATAGGTCAAAATCCTTATATCTCTTAAGATAGTCACTTTTTTGTTTAGAAAGTTTAGAAAGATTTTCCCTTAGTTTTTTACTTTCCTTATCATTTTGATAGGAGTCTATAAGGTCTATATAATTAGCCTTGTTCATATAAATATTAGAATCACCCTGCTTATATATGTCTATCAAATCATCACTTATTTCTCTTAAAATATTTAAATTTGATAATCTGCCATTTATCCTTATGCTAGATGATCCCTTACTAATATATCTTGTTACAATTAGTTTATCATCGTCAAAACTTATACCGAGATTCTCAAGTTTCCTAATTGATTTGTTATTAAGGATAAAGACTGCCTCTATTATAGTTTTATCCTTAAAATTACCTATAACATCCTTACTAGCTCTTTTTCCTAAAAGAAGGTTTATAGCCTCAAGGATTATAGACTTACCTGATCCTGTCTCACCTGTAAGTACATTGAACTTATCCTCAAAGAAGATATGGTCTTTTTTAATAATAATAAAATTATCTATATAAACCTCAGCAAGCATTATTTAACAAGGTTCCTAATCTCTTCAACAAGCTCATCGATTGATTCAAAATCCTTAGGTGTTATAAAAATTGTATCTATACCTGTAACTATACCGCCGACATTTTCTAATTTAGCATTGGTAATATACTGGCCACATACTGTAGCACAATAAGAAATAGTCTTTATAACAATAAGTTGGGCAGATTTCTCAACTGAAAGTACAGCTTCCTTGAATATTTTTTCTATCCTTTCAGTAAGCGTATCGTAAACGGCATCTACTACCGTATATTTGTATTCATAATCATCACTTTGAACCTTGGAAATCCTTAATTCTTTAATATCCCTTGATATAGTAGCTTGGGTAGCATTTACCCCTTGGTTTTTAAGAATTTCGGAAAGTTGGCTTTGAGTTCTGACATCATTATTTTGAATAATATCTAATATTAATCTTTGTCTAGTATATTTTTTCATAATTTCCCCTAATAACTTCGACTTGATAGGTAATCTATTAAATAAGTCAACACTTCATTCTTTTCAAAATCTTTTATAGCATCCTTGGCTTTCTTATTTACTTCATCCAATAAAATATTAGCTTCCTTTTTTTTCATAACATTTAAAATGTTTAATTCATCTGTGAAGGTATCTTCTAACAAATCATCTTGAATTTGAAAAGCCAGACCTAAGTTTTCTGCAAATTTTTCAATATTTGAACATTTCTCTTGATTTTGATTTTCGACAATAGCAGCAGCTAGGCAACTAGCTTTAAATAAATCAGAAGTCTTTTTCTTATAAACATTTAAAAGATAAGCCACATCATAAGTCTTATCTCTATAAAGGTCTAAAACCTGACCTTTTATCATACCAAACCTTGAAGCTTTATTTAGTATATAAGACCCTGCCTTTAAATAAGACTCATTTTCTATGCCAAGGTCAAAAAGTATAAGGCAAGCCTCATTTAAAAGGGCATCTCCAGTGAGAATTCCAATGTCTTCACCAAATTTTTTATGTACACTTTCTTTACCCCTCCTATAATCATCATCATCCATGGCTGGTAGATCATCGTGAACTAAAGAGTAGGCGTGGATAAACTCTATAACTAAGGCTAATTTATAATCATTTTCAGTTATTTCTTGTGAAAACATTTTCTTAGTTTCGAGATACAGAAAAGCCCTTATCCTCTTACCCCCACCTGTGGCATAAGCCATGGCTTCTTCTAGTTTATTTATTGGATTAAAATAAGATTTAACTTCCCTATCTATTATATCTTTGTCTTCTTTTAGAATTGCTAAAAACTTTTCTTCATTCATCATTTTTTATAACTTCCACCTTAGCCCTATAGTCTTTGAGTTTATCTTCTAGATTCTTATACATTTTTTTTGCTTCATCAAATAATTTTATTGATTCGTCCAGATTTTCTTTATTATTTTCAATTTTATCTAAGATTTCTTCTATTTTTTTATACTGATCTTCAAATGACTTATCCATCTATTATCCTCGCCTTTAAACTTCCATCACTAAACACTAATTCAATCTCATCATCTCTTCTCAAGCTATGAGCTGAGTATATACTCTCTCCACCAGCCCTTATCTCAATTTGTTTTTTTCTCATATCAATTAACTTTTCCACATAGGAAAATTTATAGGTTAAGTTTTTCTTCCTAGTTTCGTTGTAGGACAGAGCGTCTACCATAGCCTTATCTAAAGACTTATTTAATGATTTTAGTTCACTTTCTTTACTCTCTATAAGCTTTTGTGGTGACGAATTTGATAGTTTAGCCTCTATTAGGCTAAGACTGAGTGTAGTCATTTCTATCTTATTTAATATAGAATTTCTTACCCTCATAAATTTATCTGTAAGATACTTATCATAGTCTGTATAAGAATCTATAAGATAAGTTCCTGCTTCTGTTGGAGTTTGCAGACTTAAATCACTTGTATAATCAATTAAATTTGTATCAATATTGTGTCCTATAGCTGAGATAATAGGAGCTTTAGCTTCAAATACTGCTTCTATTATTTTTCTTTTGTTAAAACTTGATAAATTTTCATTTGAACCACCACCCCTAGTGATGACTATCACGTCTAAATTTAGCTTATCTAGTCTTTTAATAGCTTCAGATATCATATCCTCAGCATCATTTCCTTGAACCTTAACTGGGTCTAAATATATATGTATATTATTGGGCTTACTATTTATCATAGCAAGGAAATCTACGATAGCAGCTCCCTCTTTAGAAGTAATTAGACCTATAGTCTTAACAAGTTTAGGAATCTCCTTTTTGTTTTCTCTGTCAAAAAAACCTTTTTCTTTAAATTCCTCTTGCATCTTAAGAAACTCTAAATATTGCTTAGATAGACCCACATCTTCTATTTCATTTGCAACTATAATAAGCCTTGACGAGTAATTATTAAAAGAAAGGTTGCCCCTGATAATAACTTCCTTACCAGGGCTAAAGTCAAAGCTTATATCCTTATCTTCATAATAATAAATTACAGCATCTATAATATCGCTTCCTTCTTTTAGGGAAAAATAGAGGTGGTAATTATTTATCCTAACATTGCAAAGCTCTCCTGATAAGTTTACCCTTTGAAAGATAGGGTCATGCTTAATATTTGATTTTATATATTCGTTAAATTGCTTTACACTTAAAGGTCTTCTCATTTATTATCATTTCTTACGATATTGCCCAAAATTAGATTTACTATCTTGTAATCGTCATCTCCAGAAAATTTCTTAGCTAAATTTACTGCCTCATTGATAGACACAGAAACGGGTATATCCAAAAAATAAATTTCATTTATAGATAAGTAAATTATAGATTTTATAACCTTGCTAAGTTTAGGCATGCCTTTTGGCATGTTAGCTGCTAATTTTTCATCAATCTTATCAAAATTTTTCTTATAAGAATTAATAGAATCGAGTATAAACTTTTCATCATCACTTAGCTTATGATTTACTAAAATCTCTTTTGAATCTTCAATTTTATTGATTGTATCTTGAAATATGAGTTTAAACACCCATTCTCTTTGGTCTGTTCTTTTCATTAGATTTCTAATTTATTAATATTTACATTAACTTTACTAACATGAAGACCAGTCATAGTTTCAACTACATTTTTAACATTTTCTTGGATTTTTTTAACTGTTTTTCTGACATTTACATTTTTATCCAGAGAAAGATCTAAATCTATAACTAAATTGCCAGCAACATTTTTAATAGATGTTTTAATAGTTTTTGCCTGAAGTGAATGAATAAAACT
Source organism: uncultured Anaerococcus sp. (assembly GCF_937934665.1). Classification (GTDB taxonomy): domain Bacteria; phylum Bacillota; class Clostridia; order Tissierellales; family Peptoniphilaceae; genus Anaerococcus. The sequence goes on along the minus strand of NZ_CALGYW010000064.1, from coordinate 50,904 downwards.
CTCGTCAGAGTTCTCTTCATAGACACCATAAATATCATTTGCTGCTTGGATAGCTATCTGATCTATAACCTCGTCAGCAATTTTTACTGAACCGTCTTTGAATTTTCTTGACATTTATTGCTCCTAAGCTCTTGATAGGTATTCGCCACTTCTAGTATCAATTTTAATTACATCACCTTCATTTATAAATATAGGTACATTTATAACTGCTCCTGTTTCTACAGTTGCTGGTTTTGTAACATTTGTAGCTGTATCTCCCTTGATACCTGGTTCTGTTTTTTCTACCTTTAATTCTACAAAGTTTGGTGGATCAATTGAGAATGGTTTACCCTCATAAAATTTGATTAATACAGCATCATTTTCTCTAACATAGATAATGGCATCTCTTACGTTTTCTTCTTCTATCCCAATTTGCTCGAAAGTTTCCGGATCCATGAAGTAATATAGTTGTCCATCATTGTATAAATATTGCATTTCTTTTGTAGAGATAATCGCATTTTCAAATTTTTCATTAGGGTTAAAAGTAACATCTTTTGCCCCCCCGTTCATAACAGATCTGATTTTCGCTCTTACGAAAGCAGCTCCCTTACCTGGTTTAACGTGTTGGAAATCTACTACTTGATATACATCATTATCATAGACAAAAGTTACACCTTTTCTTAAATCATTTGCTGAAATCATAATTCCTCCTAGTTATATTTCTTCAATTATTATACCATATAAGCCCCTTAATTGAAAATTTTATTCAAACTAGTAGAACTTCTTACATAATTTTTTCTACTTAATGCATATTTTGTTTAAAATTAGTATAATGTTAGAAACTATTAGAGGTATTTTATGAAAAGTTTAGGAATTATTGCAGAATTTAATCCCTTACATAATGGGCACAAATATTTAATTGAAAAAGCAAAAAATGAACTAAAAACTGACTTATCTGTTTCAATTATGAGCGGAGACTTTGTTCAAAGAGGTGAAGCAGCCATAATAGATAAGTATTCTAGAGCTAAGACGGCTCTTAATAACGGGCTTGATTTGGTTATAGAAATGCCAAATTTTATATCTCTTCAATCAGCTGAATTTTTCGCCCTAAAATCAGTCGCCATCCTTGATAAAATCGATATTGATTATTTAGTTTTTGGTATTGAAAATATTAATCCCGATGAATTCTTAAATGATGTAAATAAAATTATTAAAAATCAAAAATCAATAGATGAGGATATAAAAACCTTGCTTGATAAAGGTCTATCCTACCCCAAGGCATCAAGCCTACTCCTTGCTTCCTATGTAGGAGAAGACTTTTTATCAAGCAATAATATCTTAGCCCTAGAATATATAAAAGCAATCTATAAATTAAGATCAAAGATACAACCCTATCCAATAAAAAGAATTAAAACAAAGAATAAAGACCTGGTCATAAAAGATAAGACTTATGCATCATCAACTGCTATAAGAAATAATTTGGATTCTAATATAAAAAACCTTATACCTCTTTCATCCTACCAGGCTTTAACTTATTTTCTTAATAACTATAAAGCTTTTGATGAAAATTATATATATAATATTTTTAAATATAAACTATTTATAGAAAAATCACCCATGGAAAATATTTTAGGATATGAACAAGGACTTGATAACTATTTAAAAAAACTTGCTAAAGTTAATTCTTCTTATAAGTCTTTTCTAGATCAAGCCTCTTCCCAAAGGTACACAAGATCGAGGATTAAAAGACATGTTCTATCTTATATCTTAAATAATGACTCTTCTTTAAATGATATCGATATAGACTTTATAAAGATTTTAGCCTATAATAAAAAATCAACAAGTCTCTTTAAAAAAATCAAAGGAAACCTAGATATTGTAATAAATAAAAAAGACGCTAGCACATTAAATAAACAAAACTTGGAAATCTATAAGAAAATGGTGGAGGCCTCTAATCTCTATAGCCTTGGCATAGGTAGGAATCTGGATTACGATTTTACCCACAATAATAGACCTATCGATTGATAGGTCTAATTTTTTATTTATTTTCTAAAATTTTGTTTTTATTTTGCTCAAGTTGTTGGGCAAGTTTACCAAAGTTTTCAGCTGAGCTTGAAAATAATCTATCGACATAGTCGTAAGATTGGCTTCTGATTTGCTTAGCTTCAGCAGCTGCTTCTTGTAAAATTTTATCAGCTTCATTTCTAGCTTGTTGGGTAATCTCATGTTCACTAACCATTTTTTGGAACTGACTTTTAGCTTGCTCTTTGAAGTTTTTAATCTCACCTTCTACTTGACTTAACCTACTATCAGCTTCACTAGTTGCTTCAGATAAGATTCTTTCTTTCTCATCTGTAACCCATTGAGCTTGCTTAATTTCTTCTGGTAGGTTGTCTTTCATCTCATTTAAAATTTCATAAATCTCATCTGGATCTACAGCAATTTTTTTTGAAAAAGGTACAGAGCTTGCCTCGTCCATTATATCTTCCATCTCAAGAATAAGATCAGTAATTTTATTCGCCATTTTTCCTCCTAATAATTAAATTTTTCTTTAATTTTCTTCTCAACGCTCGGACTTACAAACGCTGATACATCGCCTTTAAATGCTGCTATCTCTCTAACACCACTTGAGCTTACAAATGAATATGCAGGATTACTTAAAAGAAAGATTGTTTCAAATCCTTCATATAAAGTAGAGTTGACCCTTGCAATATTTTTTTCATACTCATAGTCTGTCACTCCTCTTAGGCCTCTAGCTATCAATTTTACATCCATATCTTTGGCAAAATTTACTAACAGGCCGTCAAACGAATGAATTGTTATGTTAGTTAACTTTTCTTCTTCAATTGCTTCTTCTATTATGTCTTTTCTCTCTTCGACAGTAAATAGAGAGCTCTTATTTTCATTGTTTAATATAGCTACGATTACCTCATCAAACATACTTCTTAGTCTTTTTATAATATCCATATGTCCTTGGGTAATCGGATCGAAGCTACCTGGATAAATCACTTTCATTTTCTATAAAATTTAATAAATTTCCTTCCATAAGACTTATCTTTTAAAATATGTAAATCATATTTTTCAGAAAAATCTATATCCATACTTGATTCAGTAATAACTATACCGTCTTCACTTAATAAATCATATTCTATAATACAAAACAGGGCCTTATCTATAAAATCCGTCTCATAGGGTGGGTCTAAAAATATATAATCAAATTTTTTATCTTCTCCATATAAATCTTTCAAACACCTTATAAAGTCTTTTTTATATGTAATGGCTCCATCTCTGCCAACCTTATTTAAGTTTTTATTAAGGATAGCAAAATTTGAATAGTTTTTTTCATTGAAATAAACTTCTTTTGCTCCCCTTGATAAAAACTCAATACCCATCTGCCCTGTTCCTGCAAATAGGTCTAAGGCTTTAAATTCGTATTTAAAAGGATAAAGCATATCAAATATTGCTTCTTTTACCTTGTTATCTGTTGGTCTGGATGTTTTTGACTTAGGACTTAATAGATTAAAGCCCTTATATTTTCCTGCTACTACTTTCATTAATTTAAAATAATATCCTTATCTTCATCAAAATAATCTCTTATAAAATCAAGGTTCACACCCTTGTATGAATCTTTTTTTAAATAATCGAAAATCTCAAAGGTCTTATCTGTTTCTTCTTCGGTCATCTTTAAATATTCTATCTCTGACAGATTCTTACCATGTTGAATAAGGGATAAAATTTTCCCTCCACCTCTTAATTCATAGTCTTTTTGTGAAATTATAAAACCATCGTTAGAATCTACTAAAATTTTTAATTTACTATTGGAATTAGTATCCCTGCTAACAAGATAGCAGTAAGAGTCATATACTCCCCTACCAACCCTACCTCTAAGTTGGTGAAGTTGAGATAGGCCAAAATTATTTGCGTTATAAATAACCATTGTATTGGCATTTGCAACATCTATCCCCACTTCTATGACGGTAGTTGAGATTAATATATCAATTTCATGGTTATTAAACTTAGTTAAAATTTCTTCCTTATCACTTGCCCTTAGCTTACCATGTAGTTTTGCAACTTTATAAGTTTTAAAAATTTGCTTATATTTTTTATAAAGGTTTTCTACAGAATTAGTATCTTCAGCGTCTATATTTGTCGTAACAACATATACCTGTCTATCGCTATCTAAGTTGGTTTTTATATTTTCAAATAAAATCTCTTGATGATCTTCATTTATAATATCGGTAAAAACTTCTGCCCTACCCTTGGGTAGTTCATCAATAACGCTTAGATCTAGCATCTTATTTATCCTAAGACTTAAGGTCCTTGGTATGGGTGTGGCAGTCATTGTAAGATAATTTGTGTTTATCCCTTTTCTTGCAAATTCTTGCCTTTGTCTAACTCCAAACCTATGTTGTTCATCATTTATAACAAACCTTAAATTCTTAAATATAACATCTTCCTCGATAAGGGCATGGGTTCCCACTACCATACCTATGGAGCCATCTTTAAGACCTTGTTTTATATCAAGTTTATTTTTACTAGACCCTGTTAATAGTGCCAGGCTAAAACCAAAACTTTCTATAAATTCCTTATACTTTTCATATTGTTGGATAGCGAGGACTTCTGTAGGCACCATCATTGCTGATTGGTAAGAATTTTTGGCAAAAACTACCATAGCAATAAAAGCTACTATGGTCTTGCCTGATCCAACGTCACCTATTAACAGCCTATTCATAGACATATTTTTAGACGAATCTTCTAATATTTCTTTAAGCGATCTTAATTGTGATCTAGTCAAAGAAAATTCAAGATGCGCTAGTATTTCTTCTAGATCATAGCTTAGACTTATATCTTGCCTAGGTCTCTTAATTCTACCAACATAATCTAAAAAAATTAACTCTTTTAATAAGTCTCCTATCTTAATATCAGCCTTGGCCTTAAATAAGGTATCGATATCCCTAGGAAAATGAATCACTCTTAGGGCCTTTTCCCTATCCATAAGAGCAAACTTATCCTTTATGTCACTAGCTAGTATTTCTTCCCTAGGGTCAAAATCTTTTAGAGCCTCTTTTATAAAAGATGATAGGTTTTTTTGACTAATACCTGCTGTTAGAGGATAAATAGAATAAATTCCACCTATTGTATCCCCATCTAGACTTTCAAATGTAGGGTTAACTGCTTCATAAAATCCATTTTTATAACTAACCTTAGTATAAAACTTATATGTCTTATTTAGCTTAATCTTTCTTATAGAAAATCTGTCATTAAACCAAACAACCCTGATTTTCTTAAAATTACCTTCGGCAAAGTACATATAAGATATAGTCATGTTTTTTAGTCTTTTAACATAGGCTTTAGATATAGCCTTCCACTCAAAATAATAAGACCTAGATGCCTTAGCTTTTAAGACGGTAGCCTTAACTCTCCTATCTTCGTATTCTCTTGGATAATAGGAATATAAATCACTAGTTGTATAAATATCAAGCTTAGCCAGGGCCTTGGCTTTTTTAGGGCCAATACCCTTTAAACTTGTTACTTCTTTACTCAAGGGTGGCTTGGTAATAATATACTGGCTGGCCGCCGTAAACTAGCTCAACATCTATATCTTTAAATTCCTTAGAAAGTTTTTTGACAAGATCTTTTGCCCTTCTCTTATCAGCTTTCTCACCATAGTATATGGTTACTAAGGATATATCATCATCCTCATCGATGGCATTCTTAATTGCTTGTTTAGCTGTCTCTTCTATATTTGACCTTGTTGCAACAATATCTCCATCTAGGATACCGATATAATCATCTTTTTTTATTTCGATATTATTTACACTAGTGTCCCTTATAGAAATAGATACTTCTACTGTGTGCATATCTTCTATAGATTCTGCCATATTTTCGATATTTTCTTCAATATCCTTATCTTCGTCAAATTCTAGCATGGCTGTGAAAGTTTCTGGTATTGACCTTGTTTCTAAAACCATGGCATTTTTATCAGTTAATTCACAAGCTTGTTTAGAAGACATAATTATATTTTTATTATTAGGGAATATAATAATATTTTCTGCATTTACTTCTTCAATATTTTTATAAATATCTTCTGTAGATGGGTTCATAGTTTGGCCACCAGAGATAATCTTATCTATATTCATAGATTTTAAGATTTCATCAAAGCCTTCACCCCTAGATACAGATATAAATCCATATTTTTTGAGATTTTCTCCTTTTACCTTACTAACTTCTAAGTCAGGATTTGTATTTTCAATTTCTAGTTTAGCTAAAGTACCATCTACTAAAAGTTTAGAAATAATTTGTTGAGGATGCTCTGAACGTGCTTCTGCCTTTAGATGGCCATCGTCAAATTCATAATCAAAGTTAGTAGAAAGAGAGTCTATAGAATCACTTATATTTTCAAATTCATCTTCTTTTATTAAAAGTTCAAATTTTATCTTGTAGGATCCTTCTTCCACATTTTCATTAGAAGATAGGTCTATATCTCTATCTATATCCCCATTAAGAGCATTAAGAGCTCCTCTAAGGAGGAAAATTAAACCTTGACCACCTGAGTCTACTACTCCAGCTTCTTTAAGAACTGGTAACTGTTTAGGTGTATTATCAAGGGCTATTTGACCCTCAGTAATAATTTCCATAAGATAATCATCAAGGTCCTTAGCTTCATCAAAAGCTTCTTCAGCCTTTTCAGCCATCTTTCTAGCAACAGTAAGGATAGTACCTTCTGTAGGCTGCATTACAGCCCTATAGGCAGTTTTTGCGGCATTTTTGAAGGTATCTCTTACCTCCACTGCCCCTATTTCATCCTTACCCTTTAGGGCTTTGGACATACCCCTTACTAGTTGGGATAAAATAACACCTGAGTTACCTCTGGCCCCCATAAGAGTACCTTGGCTTAAGGCTTTTGCAATTTCTTCAACGCTTAAACCACTTGTTTGATTAACTTTGTCAACACCAGATTTCATGGTCATGTTCATATTTGTACCAGTATCACCATCTGGAACTGGGAATACATTTAATTCGTCTACAAGAGACTTATTTTCTTCTAAATATTTATAGGCTCCAATGACCATTTGTTGGAGCTTACTTGCATCAATTGCTTTCATATTTCTCCTATCTATTGATTCCTTGAACATAGATATTTACTTCTGAAACATTAACATTCAAAGATTTTTCAATATTATATTTAACATTTTCGATTATATTTTGACATACTACAGGTATTCTTATTCCATATTCTAAAAATAGGGAAATATAGACTGCTACTGTACCGTTATCTCTCCTAATAATCTCAACGCCTCTTTGCATATTGTTAACTCCAAGAAGCTTATATATGCCATCCTTAGCAGATCTGGATGCAAGACCTACAACCCCATAAGATTGCATAACACTTGCTACAGCAATATTTGCTATTACAGAATCATCGATTGTTATTTTTCCTAAATTATTTACATATCTGATCGTCATAATACCTCCAAAGTGTATTAACAGTATATATCCATTTTATTTTATTATACCATAATTTTGTCATGCTGATAAATTATTGACACCTATAATGGCATTATATCGAAACTTCATATAAAAATTATGTATTTTTGCAAAGAAAAAATCGCCATTATCGGCGATTTTTTCCTGCTTATAACATTTATCTACTTATATTTTTATTTATTAGCTAATTTTTTGTAAGATTCGTATCTTTCCTTAGCAGCTTTTTCAGCTTCTTGGTAAAGCTCATCAGCTGTTTCTGGGAATGATTTCTTAAGTGATGAGTATCTTACCTCTCCTTGGATAAATTCTTGAAAGGATTCCTTTGGTTCCTTGGAGTCAAGTTGGAATGGATTTTTGCCCTCGTCAGCAAGTCTTGGGTCAAATCTCCATAAGTGCCAGTAACCAGCTTCTACAGCTTGTTTTTCTCTGTATTGTGATTTACCCATACCAATTCTGATACCGTGGTTAATACATGGAGCGTAAGCGATTATGATAGACGGTCCATCATAGCTTTCAGCTTCTTTAATAGCTTTTAGAGTTTGGTTTTGGTTAGCACCCATAGCAACTTGAGCTACGTAGATATAACCATAAGAAGTCATCATTAGACCAAGGTCTTTCTTTCTAACCTTTTTACCTGCTGCAGCAAATTGTGCTACTGCTGATAATGGTGTAGCTTTAGAAGATTGTCCACCAGTGTTTGAGTAAACTTCTGTATCGAATACGAAGATATTGATGTTTTCACCACTTGCTAGTACGTGGTCAACTCCGCCAAATCCGATATCGTAGCTCCATCCGTCACCACCGAAGATCCATACAGATTTTTTGATCATGTAGTCTTTTAGTTTAAGGATGTTGTTTAGATATTTATTAGCGTCTTCGCCTTCTACTTCTTCTTTAACGTTTAAGATAGCTGCTGCAGCTTCTTTAGAAGCCTTTACATCATCTTTCCCTTCTAACCATGCTTTAAATGCATCGTTATATTCAGATTCAAGACCTAGTTCTAGGAACTTGTTCATGTTATCTTCAAGTAGGTGTGTATTTGCTTCAGCTGCAAGTTTCATACCATATCCGTATTCTGCAGCATCTTCAAATAGTGAGTTACCCCAAGCTGGACCCTTACCTGATGCAAGGTTCTTTGTATATGACATAGCTGGTGCAGATGCTCCCCAGATTGAAGAACAACCAGTAGCGTTAGCTATATACATTCTATCACCATATAATTGTGTGATTAATTTAGCATAAGGTGTTTCACCACAACCAGCGCATGCGCCAGAGAATTCGAATAATGGTTGTTTAAATTGGCTTCCCTTAAGAGTCATATCATCCATAACATCTTCTTTGTAGCCAACTACTTCGTGAGCATATGTCCAGTGTTCTTTTTCTTTTTCAACTTCTTCTTCGAATGGTTTCATTAGAAGAGCTTTTTCTGGAGCTGGACATACATCAGCACAGTTACCACATCCTGTACAGTCTAGTGGAGAAATTTGGATTCTAAATTCGTATCCATCCATGCCCTTACCAATTGCTTTTTTAGTTTCAAAGCCTTCTGGTGCGTTTGCTTTTTCTTCTTCTGTTACTAGGAATGGTCTGATAACAGCGTGTGGACAAACGTATGAACATTGGTTACATTGGATACAATTATCTATTTGCCATTCTGGTACGTTAAGAGCTACACCTCTCTTTTCGTATTGAGTTGTACCTGATTCAAATTCACCATTTTCAATACCTTCAAAAGCAGATACTGGAATATCGTCTTCTTTTTGTTCAAGCATTGGTTTAACGATGCTTTTGATGAATTCTGGAAGTTCCTTTTCTTCTTTAACTTCATCAACAGCGTCTTTCCATTCAGCAGGTACTTCTACCTTAACTGGAGCATTAAGACCTTTGTCTACTGCTTTATAGTTCATGTTTACAATATCTTCACCCTTGTGACCATAAGATTTAACTATTGATTCTTTTAGGAATTTAACAGCATCTTCTACTGGTATAACTTTTGTTAGGTTGAAGAATGCAGATTGCATGATCATGTTTGTTCTTCCACCAAGACCAATATTTTGAGCAATATGGCTTGCATCTAAGATGTAGAAGTTTACGTTCTTTTCAGCAAGAACTCTCTTCATCTTAGCTGGAAGGTGTTCTTTAAGTTCTTCTTCTGACCATACTGTATTAAGTAGGAATGTACCGCCTTCTTTAATACCTGCTAATAGGTCATATTGGTTAACGTAAGCTTGTTTTGAACATGAAATAAAGTCAGCTTCGTCTAATAGGTATGTTGATAGGATTGGTTCTTCACCAAATCTTAAGTGAGATACGGTTAGACCACCTGATTTTTTAGAGTCATAATCGAAGTAACCTTGAGCATACATGTCTGTGTTATCACCGATTATCTTAATAGCTTGTTTGTTAGCACCTACTGTACCATCAGAACCGAATCCCCAGAATTTACATCTACTTGTACCTTCATGTCTAACTTTGAAGTCATCTCTTGGAAGAGATTTATTAGTAACATCATCAGTAATTGATAATGTAAACTCGTGTTTTGGTTCATCTTGGTCAAGGTTGTCAAATACAGCCTTAATATCTGCTGGGATTGTATCTTTTGATGAAAGTCCGAAGATACCGCCAGTTATAAGTGGTCTTTCTTCTTCATCATAGTAGCTTGCTTTAACATCTAAGTAAAGTGGGCTTCCTACAGAGCCTTTTTCTTTTGTTCTGTCAAGAACAGCTATCTTCTTAACTGAAGCAGGTATTGCTTTTAGTAAGTGTTCTTTAGAGAATGGTCTGAATAAGTGAACTTCTACCATACCAACTTTTCTACCTTCTTCTAGTAGAACGTCGATTGTTTCTCTAGCTGTTTGACAAACTGAACCCATAGCAACGATGATATTTTCTGCATCATCAGCACCATAGTAGTTGAATAGACTGTAGTCTGTGTCGATTAGTTCATTGATTTGGTTCATGTAGTTTTCTACAATACCAACAATGTCTGTATAAGCGTGGTTGCTTGCTTCAGTTCTTTGGAAGAAGATATTCTTTTCAGCTGTACCCATGTGTTTTGGTCTTTCTGGGTTAAGTGAACGGTTTTTGAATTCTTCTACTGCTTCGTAGTCAAGCATTGGAGCTAGGTCTTTGTAGTCCCAAACTGCTACCTTTTGGATTTCGTGACTTGTTCTAAATCCATCAAAGAAATTGATAAATGGTAGTCTACCTTCTATAGAAGCTAAGTGAGCTACTGGTGATAGGTCCATTACTTCTTGAACTGAGTTAGATACAAGCATAGCACAACCTGTTTGTCTTGCTGCCATTACGTCTGAATGGTCACCATAGATTGATAGGGCATGTGTTGCTACTGTTCTTGCAGATACGTGGAATACACCTGGTAATCTTTCACCAGCAATTTTATACATGTTAGGAATCATTAATAATAGACCCTGACTTGCAGTATATGTACTTGTTAGTGCTCCTGCTGCAAGTGAACCGTGCATAGCTGCTGCTGCACCTGCTTCTGATTGCATTTCTTTTACTTTAACTTCTTGACCAAATAAGTTTTTACGTCCGTTTGCTGCCCATACGTCAACGCTTTCTGGCATTGGTGAAGAAGGTGTGATTGGATATATAGTAGCTACATCAGTAAACGCATATGATACGTGCGCTGCTGCTGTGTTACCATCCATTGTCTTCATTGCTCTAGTAACTGTCATCTAGACCTCCTAAAATTATTATAAACAATTATCATTAACACTAATAATAGTATAAATAAAATTTTAATTTTTGTCAAGAGAAAAAGAAAATATTTTCATGTTTTATTCATACCATTTATTTTTTATCTATTTCAACCCGTCTTTTACTCCTTATTGTTTATTCATTTCTCGGAAACAAGTCTTTTATTTAGCGGACTAAAATGCATAAATATTCTCACATTCAACTCTTAATTGAATAACGCCTTATTTTGATAAATTATAGAAACAAAAAAAGAAGCAAGCCTAAGCCTGTTTCCGGATTTGAAATTATTTTCCTGCCAGTCTCTTATAAGTATTGTATCTTGCCTTGGCTGCTTTTTCTGCTTCTTCATAAATCTGGTCAGCTGTTTCTGGGAAAGATCTCTTTAGTGATGAGTATCTTACCTCTCCTTGGATAAATTCTTGGAAGGATTCCTTTGGTTCCTTGGAGTCTAATTAGAATGGATTTTTACCTTCATCTTCAAGTCTTGGGTCATATCTCCATAAGTGCCAGTATCCAGCATCTACAGCTTGTTTTTCTCTGTATTGTGATTTGCCCATACCTACTCTGATACCATGGTTTATACATGGAGCGTAGGCTATTATGATTGATGGTCCATCATAACTTTCAGCTTCTCTCATAGCCTTTAAGCATTGATTTTGTTTTCTCCCATAGCTACTTGGGCTACATAGATATAACCATAGGTAGATAGCATTAGACCTAGGTCTTTCTTTCTTACCTTTTTACCAGAGGCTGCAAATTGAGCTACTGCTGAAAGAGGTGTTGCCTTTGAGCTTTGACCACCAGTGTTTGAATAAACTTCTGTATCAAATACTAGAACATTTACATCCTCACCACTTGCTAATACGTGGTCTAATCCGCCGTAACCTATATCATAAGACCAACCGTCACCACCAAAAATCCAAACAGATTTTTTAATTAGGTAATCTTTTAGATCAAAGATTTTTTCTATAAGGTCCTTACCTTTTTCATCGTCTACTGTTTCATCTTTTAAATTTAAGATTTCTGCAGTTGCTTCCTTAGTACCTCTTACATCATCTTTATTGCGAGTCCAATTTTCAAACGCCTTATTTAATGAACTATCAAGTTTAAGGTCTAAAAATTCTTTCATATATACTTCTAGTAGGTACTTATTAGAATCTGTTGCAAGTTTCATACCATAGCCGTACTCAGCATTATCCTAAAATAGTGAGTTTGCCCATGATGGACCCTTACCTTCGCAGTTTTTAGCATAGGATACTGATGGTGCGCTTGCTCCCCAGATTGATGAACAACCAGAAGCGTTGGCTATTAGCATCCTATCACCGAATAATTGAGTTATTACTGTTGCATAAGGTGTTTCTCCACATCCTGCACATGCACCAGAAAATTCAAGAAGTGGTCTCTTAAATTGGCTACCCTTTACAGAAGAATCGTCCATTACATCTTTTTTATAACCAACTACTTCGTGAGCATAAGTCCAGTTATCTTTTTGTTTTTCTACTTCTTCTTCGAAAGGTTTCATTAGGAGAGCTTTTTCTGGAGCTGGACAAATATCAGCGCAGTTTCCACATCCTGTACAATTAAGTGGAGAGATTTGAATTCTAAAATCATATCCTTCCATACCCTTACCTATCGCTTTTTTAGTTTCAAAGCCTGCTGGGGCCTTTGCTTTTTCTTCTTCTGTTACTAAGAATGGTCTAATTACTGCATGTGGACAAACAAATGAACACTGGTTACATTGGATACACTTATCTATTTGCCACTCAGGAACATTTAGAGCAACCCCTCTTTTTTCGTATTGGGTCGTAGCAGTCTCCCATTCTCCGTTGTCTATATCTTTGAAAGCTGAAACTGGAATTTCATCTTCTTTTTGTTCTTCCATAGGTTTTACAATATTTTTGATAAAATCAGGAAGCTCTACTTCTTCTTTTTCTTCATCTTTAGCATTTAGCCAAGATTCTGGTATATCTATTTTTTCGTAAGCGCTAGCTCCCATATCTACTATATCTTCACCCTTGTGGCCATAAGATTTTACTATAGAGTCTTTTAGGTACTTCATAGCATCATCTGTATCTATTACCTTGGTTAGGTTAAAGAAGGCTGATTGCATAATCATATTTGTTCTAGAGCCTAGACCAATATCTTCATCTATGTGGCTGGCATCTATTATATAGAAATTTATATTGTGCTTAGCTAAGTATCTCTTCATTGATCCTGGTAAGCGCTCTTATAATTCTTCTTTTGACCAAACTGTATTTAATAAGAAAACTCCTTCGTCTTTTAGTCCTTCAAGAAGGTCATAGTTAAATACACAGGCTTGTTTTGAACAAGATATAAAGTCAGCTTCGTCTAGTAGGTAGGTTGAAAGTATTGGGTCCTTACCAAATCTTAAGTGAGAAACTGTTAGACCACCTGATTTTTTAGAGTCATAGTCAAAATAGGCTTGAACATACATGTCTGTGTTATCACCTATAATTTTGATAGCTTCTTTATTAGCACCTACAGTACCATCAGAACCAAAGCCCCAGAATTTACATCTTGATTCACCTTCATGCCTTATTCTTAGGTCAGTTCTTTCAAGAGATTTATGAGTTACATCATCATGAATTGCTAGTGTGAAGTCCTTTTTCATTTCTCCTTTGAGGTTATCAAAGGCAGCTTCTATATCTGCAGGGATAGTATCCTTAGATCCAAGTCCAAACCTACCACCTATAATTTCAGGCTTATTTTCTTCATCATAGAAAGCTGTTACTACATCTTTGTATAGTGGTTCACCTTCTGCGCCTTTTTCTTTGGTTCTGTCTAACACTGCTATCTTCTTAACAGTTTTTGGTATAAATTTAAGTAGGTGGTCTTTAGAGAATGGTCTAAATAAGTGAACCTCAACAAGACCAACTTTTTCGCCTTTTTTCCTTAGTTCATCTATAGCTTCTCTAATAGCTTGGCAGCAAGAACCCATAGCCACAAGAATCCTATCAGCCTCGGACCACTATAGTAATTAAATAGACCATAGTCTGTTCCAATTAATTCATTGATTTTATTCATATAATCTTCTACTATTCCAGGAAGCTATTCATAAATTGTATTAGATGCTTCTGTTGCTTGGAAGAAAATATTCTTTTGGGCTGTACCCATAGTTTTTGGTCTTTCTGGGTTTAATGAAGTATTTTTAAACTTCTTAACTTGGTCATAATCAACAAGTGGTGCCAGGTCTTTATAATCCCAAACATCAATTTTTTGAATTTCGTGACTTGTCCTAAAGGCATCAAAGAAGTGTAAGAATGGAACACGTGCTTTTATTGCAGATAAGTGAGCGACAGCTCCAAGGTCCATTACCTCTTGAACAGAGTTTGCAGCAATCATAGCTACACCAGTTTGTCTGACGGCCATTACATCTGAGTGGTCACCATAAATTGATAGGGCGTGAGTTGCTAAAGTTCTTGCATCTATATGGAATACACCTGGAAGACGTTCTCCCGCTATCTTATATAGGTTTGGAATCATAAGTAAGAGTCCTTGGCTTGATGAATATGTAGTTGTAAGTGCTCCAGCGCCAAGTGCACCGTGCATAGCTCCAGCTGCTTCACCTTCAGATTCCATTTCTTTAACTGTAACTTCCTTACTGAAGATATTTTTTCTACCATTGGCTGCCCAAACATCTATGCACTCAGGCATTGGTGATGATGGTGTTATTGGAAATATAGTTGCTACTTCGGTAAAGGCATAGGAAATATGTGCTGCCGCAGTATTTTAGTCCATTGTTTTTTTGCTCTTTTAATTGTCATTTTTTACCTTCCTCTATATTTATTAAATAAAAGAAACTTTATTCGAGGTTTTCCCTCTCCACCTTTATATAGGAAAAAGTTATCCTTGACAAATATTTATGCATAAAAAAATAGAAGCCATGCTCCTATTTTTCTATATTATCATCTAGTCTTTCTGAGTGGAAAATGCTATCAGTCATAACCTTAGCTGCATTGTAACCAAAGGCCTTTTCTCTTTGGTTCATCGCTGCTACTTCTATGATTAAGCTTAAATTTCTACCTGCCCTAACTGGCACAACCAAGTGTGGAAGTTTTATGCCTAAAAGCTCAATATAGTGCTCATCTATACCAAGCCTATCGTATTCATAATCATCCTTCCACTGTTCAAGCTCTATTACCAAGTCAACCTCACTTTGTAACTTAATAGCACCCGAACCATAAAGCCTACGTACATTTATAATACCAAGACCCCTAAGTTCCATAAAGTGCCTAATATTTTCTGGGGCCTCCCCTATTATTTTTTTATCTATAGCAGTTATATCAACCATATCATCTGCAACAAGCCTGTGCCCCCTTGAAACAAGCTCAAGGGCTGTTTCTGACTTACCAACAGAAGACTTACCCATGATTAATATTCCCACACCATAAACTTCTAGAAGTTCACCGTGAACATTTGTAGTAGGGGCTAGTTGGTACTCAAGTTGGTCGGATATATCTGAAATTAATTTTGTTGTCTTGGCAGGAGATCTTAAAAGAGTGATATTATAATACCTAGCCAAGTCCACTATATCATTATTTAATTCCCTATTATAAGAAAAAATAACCGCAGGTATGTCATAGGATAAAATCCCCCTAAACCTCTCATACTGCATCTTGCTATCAAGACTTGTTAGGTAATTAAACTCTACAGAGCCAATAACCTGAAGCCTCTTATAAGGAAATTCTTCCATGTATCCAGTAAACTGAAGACCTGGCCTATTAACATCTGCATTCTCTAGGTCAATTTCATAATAATCTGTAGATTGGCTTATAATTTCTAGCCCCAAATTTTCTACAACCTTATGAAGCTTTATGGTTTTTTCTTCCACTCCTGAATTTACTTCTATTATCTCATCGCTCTTATCATTTATGTTATTAACTTCTGTCATACCTATCCTTTCAACCTAAAATACTTATATATTTCAAGGGCAGCTTCCTTGCCAACCAAGGGCACTTCCATAAGCTCTTCAACGCTCGCTTTTTTCATATTATTTATAGTCTTAAAATGCTTATAAAGGTTGGTCTTAGTTTTTTTACCTACTCCCTTTATCTCATCAAGTTCTGATTTTTTCATAGACTTTCTCATTAGTGACCTATGATAATTTATGGCAAACCTATGGGCTTCTTCTTGGATTTCGTAGATTAGTTTATAAACTGGATCCTTTCTTTTTATTGGAATTTCCTCATTGTTATAAATAATCCCCCTTGTAGTATGCTTATCATCTTTAACTAGGCCTGCTACTTCTATGTCCATATCCATTTCCTTGAAAACTTCCTTGGCAATAGTTACTTGTCCCTTACCACCATCCATTAAGATTAAATCTGGAAGTTTACCAAAACCAGTATGGGTACTACCCTTGGCAATTTCTTTTTTAGCATTTGTAAACCTACGGGTTAAAACTTCCTTAAGTGATGCGTAGTCATTTGGCCCTTCTACTGTCTTTATCTTAAACTTCCTATATTCTTTAGGGCTTGAAATCCCATTTTCAAAAACAACCATGGATCCAACAGACTGCACACCAGAAGTATTAGATATATCATAGGCCTCAATCCTATTTATTTTTTCTAGATTTAAGACTTCTTTTAGTTGGGTTAAGCCTGATGATTTATTTCTCTCTTTTTTATCGATTCTTTTTTCATACTTAACCCTCATATCGTGGGCATTCCTTGCAGCCATCGTAACAAGTTCAAATTTCTTGCCAAGCTTAGGCTCATGGATTGTAACCTTAGAACCCTTTTTTTGACTTAGGTAATCAGAAATAGTTTCAAGATCACTTGGCATGGTTTGGACAAGAATTTCTTTTGGAACAAAAAGTAAGTCCAAATAAAACTGTTTGATAAAGGAAGATATGATTTCGTCTTCCTTCTCAGCGAAGTCATTTTTGATAATAAAATGCTCCCTATCTACAATATGACCCTTACGCATAAAAAATACCTGGGCAACTATAATAGATATCCCCTTGTTAATGGCAATTATATCCACATCCTCGCCTGTAGTCTCAGTAACATATTGTCTTTCAGAGATAATAGATAGGGCTCTATAATAATCCCTATACTTAGCAGCCATCTCAAAATTAAGCTTCTTACTTTCTTCGTTCATTTTCTCTAAGACCTTATTAGGAATGGTCATATCCTTCTTATCAAGAAATTTTCTGACATCATCCATATATCTTAGGTATCTTTCTTCATCTTCTGCACCTATACAGGGACCCTTGCACTTTTTTATAAAATAATTTAAGCAGGGTCTTTCTAGACTTTGTCCCTTGTCGAAATTTAGGTTGCAGGTCCTAAAGGGATAATAATCATGAAAAAGATCAATCGCATCATTTACAGCATAGGCATCTGGATAGGGGCCAAAATAATCTGCCCCGTCCTTGTGGACCTGCCTTACTTTTTGTATTCTTGGAAATTTTTCTTTATTGATTTTTATATAGGGATATTGTTTGTCATCCCTTAAAACGATATTGTACTTGGGTCTATTTTTCTTAATTAGGTTTGACTCAAGAACCAAGGCTTCTACTTCATTTTGAACTATTATATATTCAAAATCAGCAATATGGCTAACCATAGCTAAAACCTTAGCTCCCTTATTTTTATTATTATCAAAATATTGTCTAACCCTATTTTTTAGAGAAATCGCCTTGCCGACGTAGATTATCTTTCCTTCAGAATTTCTCATAATATAGACCCCAGGTTTGGCTGGTAGGTCTTTTAATTTTTCTTTAAGCTCTTTACAACTCAAATTTCCTTACATCTCTCTTTCAAATATTCTAAATCGTGACCCTCAAGGTGCGGACTTAGAAGTTCATAGCATTTTCTATTATAAGCATTAATCCAGTCTATTTCTTCTGTACTTAGCATTTCTGTTTTTATTGGTCTAGTATCAAGTGGAACATAGGTTAGACTTTCAAATTTTAAAAAATGACCAAATTCATTATCAAAGGCCTTTGTAACATAGGCTTCATTTTCAAGTCTAATACCGTGGCTATTTTCTATATAAAGACCTGGTTCTATTGAGGTAGTCATATTTTCTACAAACTCTTCTTCATTTCTTTCAGAAATAGCCTGTGGTCCTTCATGAACAGTAAGAACAAAACCTACACCGTGACCTGTACCGTGGAAGAAGTCTTTCCCTGCCTTCCATAGTGGGTATTTGGCTATCGCATCTAACCTTGACCCCTTAGTTTTATTTTTAAACCTAGCTAAGAATAAACTTAAGAATGATTTTAAAACTAAAGTATAGTCAGTTTTTTCGTCTTCCCTAAGACTACCTAAGGCAAGGGTCCTTGTTATATCTGTAGTTCCTTCCTTGTAGTGGCCACCAGAGTCTACTAAGATCATGCCCTCATCTCTTATGGTCTTAGAACCAGTTTTTGAAGGTGCATAGTGGACTATTGCTGCATTTTCCTTATAACCTGCTATAGTTTCAAAAGAATCTTCTATAAAACTTTCATTTTCACATCTTAAATCATGGAGCTTATTAGATGCAGCTAGTTCATTCAATGAGCCAGTCCTAGCTCCAACTTCTAGCCAGTTAAAGAATTTCACTAGACTTACCCCATCTAGAATATAGGCTTTTTTGATATTTTCTAACTCGCTATCAGTTTTTATAGCCTTCATATAAGTTGATAGATTTATGCCTTGGCTTATTTTAACATTTGAATTTATGGCATCATATATAGCCACATTTGTCCTAGATGGGTCTAAGTAAATACTATTTTTACCTGGGATATTTTTAAGTAAGGTGTAAATATGTTCGTAAGAATAGATGCTAACCCCATTTTCCTCTAGGTATTCACGCACATTTCCATCAAGTTTGTCATTATCTATACATAGACTTATTTTCTCGTTAGAAACAAGCATATAAGAAAGCACTACCGGATTATAGTCTACATCATTGCCCCTGATATTTAGTAGGTAGCAGATATCTTCTGGTGCTCCTATAAAAGTATAATCACAATTATTATCAAGCATTTTTTCTCTTAGAATACCAATCTTATCCTTAAGGGTTAGCCCGCTAAACTTATCATCATGAATCCAAACCTTATCCTTTGGTAGACTAGGTCTATCAGTCCAGATTTTAGAAATATAGTCAAGGTCTGATACCAAAACCCTAGACCCCATATTTTCAGATAAATCCTTATAAGCTGTTACTGAATAGCATTCACCATCAAAACCGATTTTTCCAAATTCAGCTATATTTTCATCCAAGTATTCTAATACTGTTGGATAACCTTCAACTCCCATCTTCATTAGTTCAAACTCAGAAGCGGCAAGCTCTTTTTGAGCTTGTAAGAAATACCTAGAATCCGTCCAAATCCTTGCTTCTTTAAGTGTAATAACTGCAGTTCCAGCAGAACCTGTAAAACCAGAAATAAATTCCCTAGTTTTGTAATAATCAGATAGGTATTCTGATTGGTGAGGGTCAGAAGTTCTAACTATATAAGCATCAATTTTTCTATCTCTCATTAAAGATCTCAATTGTTCTAATCTATTATTTATATTCATCCCTGTCTCCTCTTAATTCTATTAGGCAAAAGCTTGCCTAAGTCTATAATAATATTTTATCCTACTTTGATATTATTTCTATCTTCCATTATACCAGACTTAAAATCTTTTATAAGAAGCTAAATGATTGATTTTTTCTCCAAATCCATTATAATATAATCGTTATAAAAATAAAAAAAGAGAGAGTGTGAATAAGATGAAACTAGGAATAGTAGGCCTACCTAATGTTGGCAAGTCAACATTATTTAATGCCATAACTAAAGCAGGTGCCCTTATTGCAAACTATCCATTTGCAACCATAGATCCAAATGTGGGTCTGGTAAATGTACCTGACAACAGACTAAATGTACTTGCAAAAATGAGTAATAGCAAAAAAATAGTCCCAGCAGTCGTTGAATTTTACGATATAGCAGGCCTTGTAAAAGGAGCAAGCAAGGGCGAAGGACTTGGAAATAAGTTCCTATCAAATATCAGGGAAACAGATGCTATAGTAGAAGTACTAAGATGCTTTGATGATCCTAATGTAACCCACGTTGATGGTTCAGTAGATCCATTAAGAGATATTGAAACAATCAACCTAGAACTTATTTTGTCAGACCTTGAACTTGTAGATAAGGTGCTTGAAAAGAAAAGAAAGGTTGCTAGGGCTGATAAAAGTGCTAGAGCTGAAGTAGAAGTTTTAGAAAAAATAATAGCTGTCCTTGAAGAAGGTAAATCAGCCAGAATTCTTGATTTAAATGATGAAGAGAAAAAACTCTTAAGAAGCTACCAACTACTATCAACTAAACCAATTATCTATGTATGCAACGTCAACGAAGAAGATGCAGCCGATAATGGTGCTAGTAACAAATATGTAGACATGGTAAGAGACTTTGCCAAAAAAGAAGGTGCAGAAGTTTCTGTTGTATCAGCTAAAATTGAGCAAGAAATATCAGAGCTTGAAACAGAAGAAGAAAGAGCTGAATTTTTAGAAATGATTGGCCTAAGTGAATCTGGTACAGACAGGGTAATAAGAGATTCTTATAAAACCCTCAACCTCATTTCCTTCTTAACAACAGGAGAAATTGAAACCCGAGCTTGGACAATAACCAAGGGTACCCGAGCTCAAGATGCAGCAGGCAAAATTCACTCAGATATAGCTCGTGGCTTTATCATGGCAGATATAGTATCCTATGATGATCTGCTAGAGGCCGGTAGTGAAGCTAAGGCTAAAGAAGCTGGCAAACTCCGCATGGAAGGTAAAGACTACATCATGCAAGATGGCGATGTAGTTGAGTTTAAATTTAATGTTTAAAAAAATGATCAAAAGACAAGGTAAACTTATAGTCCATACGGGATCAATGTTTTCCGGTAAAACCACCTCCCTATGGAGAGAGCTTTATAGGATGACAATTGCCAACTATAAAACCGTCGCTTTTAAACCATCAGTTGATAATAGGGATAGTGACAAAAAAATAGTTTCCCACGACAATCTATCCCTTGATGCAAAAAAAGTTTCTAATTTAAATGAAATACTAGATTACGTTAGGGAAAATGAAGTAGATGCCATAGGTATAGACGAACTTCAGTTTTTTCCCAACGATCCTACTGAAGTAGTTGATATATTTAACAAGCTAATGGCAAAAAATATCACTATAGTCGTATCAGGCCTTGATATGGATTATAAAACAAGACCCTTTGAAATTATCAAAGAAATAATGCCCCTGGCAGATGAATTAATCAAGCACCATGCCATCTGTGCCTCTTGCGGCGAAGACGCCTGGGCTTCTTACAGGAAATCTAGTGAAGACTCAAGAATACAAATAGGTTCAGAGGATGTTTACGAACCTTTATGCAGGGCTTGTTATAATGAAAAAATGAGCGAAAGAGAAAAAACTAAAAACCAAATTTCTATCGAAGAAATCAAATAAAAAAAGTCCTAGCTATTTTTATAAAAATCAGCTAGGACTTTCTTATCTAATTATTTATTATTCTTAAAATCAAGAGCCTTCTTTTCAAGTTCTTCAAACTCTTCTTTTGTTAATCCAAATTCACCGAATGTAATTAATTCAGGATTATGGTAGTCACTTCCCCCGCTCTTTAATAAATTGAATTTTTTGGCAAATTCTTGAGTTAGAGGGTAATCCTCGGCCTTCATTTTGGAATGATTAATTTCTATACCTTTAAGTCCATAAGAAACATACTTCTCAATTTCAGAGTAATTACGGTATTGACATGGATGGGCTATTATAGGGATTCCTCCATCTTTCAAAATAGCTTCTATGCCTTCTTTTACATCAATATAACCCATTTTCATATCTGTTTCTTTGCTAGTTTTTGATGCAAATAATTCTTTATACCTCTGTGGAGTCATTTCTTCAGGATATTTTTCTTTCAAGGCTTGGAAAATATTCATCTTAAAAACTATAGAATAAGGAGAAAATTTCTTAGCGTCTTGGTAACTTATATCATAGCCTTGTTTCCTAAGCTTTTCTATAAGTTCCTTATGGTATTCATTTCTACAGTATAAGGTATGATTACAGAGCCTTTCTATATTTGGAGTTTCATCATTTAGCCAAAGACCAACCACATGCACTTTTTTATAAACATCAAAATCGTAGCAGCTCATCTCTACACCCTTTATAATTTTTATGTCATGTTTTTTTCCGTATTTGTAAATCTCATCATAATGATTTACAGTATCGTGGTCGGTTATAGCAATCACTTTTAAACCATGGTCTTTAGCATCTTTTATAACATCTTCTATATCACATACACCATCAGAATGATTTGTATGCATATGCAAATCTGCGTATTTCATTTTTCAACTCCCAACAAAACATCTTCAAAATTAACTTTTCTATTTTTCTCGATTTCAAATTTTTTATAAAAATCGGAATTAGTTACGACTATTATTACATCATCATCATAGCCAGCATTATTTATAGTTTCTATATCAAACCTAATTAAATCATCACCTTTTTTAACCTTTGACCCTTGCTCAACTAAGACTTTAAATCCTTCTCCTTTAAGGTTTACAGTGTCGATACCTATGTGAATCAAAACTTCCATGCCATTATCACATTTTAAACATATGGCGTGTCCTGAATCAAATATTGCTGTTACTTCTGCGTTTTCTGGGGACTTTAGGAGACCCTTACTAGGTTTAATAGCAAGTCCATCCCCCATTACCTTGCTTGAAAAAGTGCTATCATCAACATCTTCAATATTTTTAACTGTTCCTTCGCAAGGAGAATAAAGTACTACATCTTTTGGCTCAATGATTGAACTTTTTTCTTTATCTTTATTTTCTTCATCAGCAAAATCAGAATCATCAAAGCCAATAATTAATGTAGCAATGAATGTTACAACTGATGCTATTATCATGGTTAAAATAGCCATTAAAAAGAAATTTTCTTCTTTTGATACCCACATTGCTAGGGATAGGATACCTGGCGTTACATATATAAATGCTTTAAGTTTTACAAGACCTGCAAAAATACCTGCTACAAAAGCTCCTATCATTGCAGCATACATTGGTTTTTTTAGTTTTAAATTAACACCATACATAGCTGGCTCTGTAATACCACCAAGAAATGCTGTAACAGATGATGAAAAAGCCAGTGATTTAAGACTTTTATTTTTGGTCTTTACAGATACTGCTAAGGAAGCAGCGGCTTGACTCATATTTGAACAAAGTGCAACTACTCTTATAACTGGATCGAATCCTTGTTCTGCAACAAGGGTTATAGAAATTGGGCTTAAGGCCTTGTGGACTCCTACAGATACTAGCCATGGATATACGGCAGCTAATATTGCTATTGCAAACATTCCTACCTTATCATATAAAAACATTGAACCCTTAGCGACAAAGGATGAAATAAAGTTTCCTATTGGAGCAATTACTACAAATGTTAAAGGCATCATAATTAATGCTATTAGTAATGGTTCAGCAAATACTTTAACCATATCTGGAACAATTTTTTTGACATATTTCTCTACATATGACATTATCCAGACACCCATAAGAGCAGGTACTAAGCTTGATGTGTATTTAACTAAAGGAACGCTAATTCCTAAAAACTTAAATACTTCTCCTTCCTTAACAATATCCATCCAAACAGGATTTACCAAGCACAAACCAAGAAAAGCACCAAGGTATTGGTTCGTATTGAATCTTTTAGCAGCTGAAAACCCAATAAAGGCCGGCATAAAATAAAAACCTGTGTCAAATATAAATTTGAGCATGATATAGGTTTGGGAATCTTCAGCCAGAATTCCACTTAAACTTAAGACTAAAAGAAGAACTTTACCTATACCAACACCAGCTAATAATGGAATTACTGGAGCAATAGATCCTGTAATAGCACTTAATACTTTATCTACAAGGGACCTATCATCCTTTGTTGCTGTATCTTTTGCTGCCTTAATATTTAAATTATTTGCTATTTCTTGATACACCTTGTCAACATCATTTCCTATAACTAATTGATATTGACCTGATTTTTTAACAAGAGTTAAAACTTCATTTAAGGCCTGAACTTTTGCATCATTAGCCTTTGCTTCATCCACCAACTCAAACCTAAGTCTCGTAGAACAATGGACTACAGACCTAATATTTTCTTTTCCACCAACATATTCTATAATATTTTTTGCTAATTTTTCGTATTTCATATTTACCTCCAATTTTTTTATAATTGAAAGTTTAGCCAACTTAATGTAACTACCTAACTAGATCTTTATTTCCCCTCTTTTTCCTCCTTTATATCGCTTATTACTTGTGATATATGAATTGTTAAATACAAAACTTCCTCATCATCTAATACATAATCAAAAGAATTATATACAAAGTCTTTTATTTTTATAGTACATTGATAAGCCTCAATATACCTATCTTTAATCAATGGTAGCAAATCATTTTTTAATGATAATTTTTTATGTTTATCATCTGATAAAATCCTCAAGCTGAAAAACCTAAGATGCCTTAAAAACCTTTGGTAATAAAAACTTTCAACATTATAATTAACTTTGAAAAAGAATTTTACAATATTTAAAATATTTTGAACCAACTTTGTTGACTTATAGAAATCTTCTATATCATCACCATTTTCAGATACAACTATGTGCATAGCTATAAAGCCAGCTTCATCTTCCGACATCTTTACAGAAAACAACGATTCTATAATATTCAAAGCTTCAAGACCAAGACTGTATTCATCAGGGTAAAAGTTTTCTATTTCGAACAAAAGCTTATTTTTCAAATGAAGACCATCCTTGTATCTAGCTATAGCCATATACAAATGGTCTGTTAATGACAAATAGATACTATCTGCCAAATCTTTCCCAAGTCTTTGACTAGCTCTATTTATAATCATCTGAGACAATTCAAAATATTCTTCAGGTATATCCTCTAAAAGTTTAACAAGTTGATTGTTTTTCTTATTACCTTCTAGAACAAAAATCTTTTGAATTTTACTATCGTCAATCTTATCTCCAACTTTTTTACTAAAGCCAACGCCCTTACCCATAACGATTACTTCTTTTTCGAAAGCATCTTCAGATATTATAGAATTATTATTGAGTACTTTTCTAACTAAAATTTATACCACCACCTTAAAAATGAAAAAACCTATCCCAAAAAATGCTTGGGATAGGTTTTGCGGAATTTCCTAACAATCCATATCTATAATTATAATACTCCACCAAAGCCTAATTTCAATAGCTAATTAAAAATTATATTTTTCTTTATATTTTTTAATGAATTTTATGTCATCTTCGCTTAGCTTATATTTTGCTTGATCTGTTATTATTTCTGGACCATCTTCGTGGATTATAAGTTGGTGCTCAAATTGGCTAACTTTTGACCCATCTACAGTCCTTGCTGTCCAGCCATTATCATCAAGTTTCATATGCCAATCGCCTAAAGCAATCATTGGCTCGATTGTAAATACCATCCCAGCCTCAATCCTAGGTCCTCTATGAGCCTTGCCGTAGTGAGGTACTTGTGGGTCTTCGTGCATTTCTTTTCCAATGCCATGGCCAATAAAGTCTCTTATTACAGAAAATCCATTTTCTCCCTCGACATATTCTTGGATAGCAGCTCCTATATCTCCAATCCTATTTCCAGGTCTTGCAACTTTCACAGCCCTGTTTAAGGCTTCTAGGTTTACATCAACTAATTTTTGATCTTCATCGCTCATTTTACCAACTGTATAAGTCCAGCAAGAATCTGCAAGTCCCCCATCTAGGTTAACCACATTATCAATTGATAAGATGTCGCCTTCTTCTAAGGCTCTGTCATTTGGATAGCCGTGGCAAATTTCATCATTTACTGATGTACATAAAGTAAATGGAAATCCCTGGTAGCCTAATTGAGCTGGAATAGCCTTTTTATGGTCTACTATAAATTTATTGGCAAAGGTATCTAGGTCTTTTGTTGTAAAACCTGGTCTAATTACTTCCTTTAGGGCCAGGTGGGTTTGACATAAAACCTCAGCTGCTGCCCTCATTTTTTCAAAATAACTTTCATTATATATTCTAATCAAAATATCACTCTCCTAAAAAGGACGCCTTAGCGCCCTTTATCTTATAATTGTTTACTTGCTATATAGACATATTTTTCGTCGTTAATCTCTGGTTTTATATCCCAGTTTGATCCCATAGATATGGATTCACCAAGTTTATCAAGATAGTACATTATTATACCAGCATCTAATAAGTTTACACTTCCCTTATAATCTTCAATATAAAGTTTGATTAAGTCTTCTACTAAAACAAATCTCCAAGGTTGAGCATTGTAAGCTGATGGAGCAAACCTTGCATAAGAGAATATTTCATCTAGGCCTCTTTGTTCAAGCTCTTCATTTGTTGCTTTATTGCCAAGCTTGTCAATAAAGACAAATTCTCCTATACCCTTCCTGTCATCAAACTTATGTTCTCTTAGGCTTTCATCAACAGGATAACCTATAGCTAGAAGTAGACTTACTTCTCCCTTATCATAAGCAAAGGCAGCTTTTTTCGCAGTATCTTCTACATCAGCTACTGTTATCCAGCAGTTTCCGATACCCATCTTATCTAACTCTGTGATTATTTCTTCTACCCCATAAGCACCCTTGACAAGACTTGCTGGGTTATCATTTAGGGTATTTAAAGCAAGATAAGCTGGAGCCTTGATCATAACTCCCCTATAGCCTGCTTTTCCATCCAAGGCCTTATAGACTGCGTCTCCGTCAGTTTGAAGTACAAAAGCTAGGTCATCTTTACCTAATTTTATAATTTCAGAATCAATAATCTTCTCAAGTTTTTCTAAATCTTCTTTCTTAAGATCCATATCTTTGAAATCTCTTGTTGAAGTTCTAGTTTTTAAAAATTGTGTTGTAAGCATATTTTCCCCCATAATTTATTCTACTAGTATTATTATACTATACTTAACTTCTATTTTATCATATTTTTCAAAAAAATATATGGTATCATGATAATATGAGACTAACAGATGTACAAAATGAGGCTGCAAACTTTATAGATGGTCCTTGTCTAGTCCTTGCTGTGCCAGGCGCAGGCAAGACTACCATGCTTTTAGAAAGAATAAAAATTTTATCAAAATTTACAAGGCCAGAAAAAATTTTAACCCTAACTTTTTCAAGAAACCAGGCCCTTGATATGAAAAATCGTTATGGCGATAATAACACTAGCATAATGACCATCCATGCTTTTTGCTACCTTATTATTAGAAATTATTTAAAAAAATCCCACAGAGAATTGCGTCTTTTAGAGTCTGATGATGCCTATAACAAATACGACCTATTAAGACGTATATACCTTAATATAAATAAAAAGAAAATATCCAGGGAAGATTTGATGACTTTTTTTACTGAGACTTCTTACATGAAAAACGCCATGCTTGATGGATCTTACCTAAAGAATATTAGGATAAAAAATATAGAGAAAGTCTATCAGACCTATGAAGATTTTAAAAAATCTAACAACTATATTGACTTTGATGACATGCAGACCCTAGCTTTAAAACTTTTAGAAGAAAATCCTAATTTATTGAGGTCCATCCACAGAAGATACCAGTATTTTCAATTAGATGAGGGGCAAGATACTTCACTCTTGCAATTTAAAATCCTAAAAAAAATAGTAGGATTAAACAATAATCTGATGGTTGTGGCCGATGACGATCAGTCAATTTATTCATTTAGAGGAGCAGAACCTGATTATCTTCTAAATTTTAAAGCTCATTATCCTGGTGCAAGGCTTATTGTCATGAATGAAAACCATAGGTCGAGTAAAAATATATGTGATCTCGCAGAAGCTTTTATCAAAGAAAATAAATTTCGTTACAAAAAATCTATCCTAAGCCATAAAGATAAGGGAGAAGAAATCGTAATAAAGACCCTAAAAGATTCTTATAACCAGTATAGTTTTATCAAAGAAAACCTAGAAACTCATGAGACTAACGCTATTTTATTTAGAAATAATATCTCAGCCATAAACCTAGTTAGTTTTCTAATAGAAGATGAGATTGATTTTAAGATAAATGAGGATTTTTTTGACTTTTTTAAGTCACAAATAATAGAAGATTTTTTTGATATAATTAAATTTTCAGAAGATTTTTACGATGTCCAAGCTTTCGTTAATATTTATTATAAGATAAAAACCTACCTTAAAAAGACTGAAATCGAAAAATTAGGGGCCAAGCCCATTAACCAAGACGTCTTTGATTTTTTCTATAAGATCCTCGACTATGATAGGCGTAATACCCTCTATGATATAGAAAAAAAGCTTATTCATATCAGAAAACTCCCCCTAGCTAGGAAAATTTCCTACATCTATAAATACCTAGGCTATAAGGAATACTCATCCCTTAAGGCAAATAAGTTTGCTGAAGATGTAATAAATAAGGACCTTTTCGTAGAAAGTTTGGTAAATTTCATCAAGGATTTGGATACAATTGATGATTTTGATAGGAAAATCCTATCTTTAAAAAATAAAATAAGACTCATGCCCGAATCAAACCTCATTCTTCAGACCATTCACAGATCCAAAGGCCTTGAGTATGATAGAGTTTTTATAACAGATCTTAACAAAAATGAGTTTCCAATAATTGACTACGAAAAAGATCCAGAAAAAAATCTCGAAGAGGAGAGAAGGGTATTCTATGTAGCAATGACCCGTGCTAGGGAAAAATTATTCCTTCTGTCTATTAAAAGAAGGAATAATAAAAAAGCCCTTCCTTCAGAGTTTTATATAAGAGCTAAATATCTAAATAAATAAAATCGTCCGCGGGCTTCAAAACTAAGCTTAAAAGTCCACAGACGATTTTTCTTATCCTATATCTTCTCTCAAATAAGCTTTACCACTTGCCTTAGGGGCAGATGATTTTTTATTAAATAATATTAAGAAAATCAGGATAGATATATAAGGAATCATTGAAATAAATTCCATAGGGATCTGTATGCTTGTACCTGTTAGATAAGTTGCTATGGCTTGGGTTAAGCCAAAGAATAAAGACCCAACTAAAACTCCCTGAGGTTTCCAGTTACCAAAAATAACGCACACTAGGGCTATATAGCCTTGGCCTGCTATTAGGGTTGGGGAAAATACACTAACAACTGCAAGAGACATAGATGCCCCACCTAATCCTGCCATAAAGCCTGAGAACATAACAGCTGCATACCTTATGGCAACTACTGATATATCCAAACTTTCTGCTGCAATTGGGTGCTCGCCAACAGCTATAAGCCTTAGTCCCCACTTAGTCTTATATAAGAATAAATAAACCAAGATAACAAATATTATGGCTATATAAACATTTGCATATTGGGAAAATATATTTTTTAAAGCTTGATTTTTGATCATTCCATCAAATAATCTTGGAATCTTATCTTCAAGAGCAATTGAAGGAGTTTGAGTTGCTCCATCAAAAAACATCCTTGATAAGAAAAGTGCAAGACCAGGTGCTAGGGTATTTATAGCTATACCAGATATGGTCTGATCTCCTGCCAGGGTCACTGATACAAAAGCGTGGATTAGACCAAAAAACATGCCTGCAAGGCCCCCACAGATAAATCCTAGCCATGGGTTCTTACTGTAATATCCTACTGTTGCCCCAACAAGGGCTCCAATTGTCATCATCCCCTCAAGACCGATATTAACTACACCTGATTTTTCAGACATCATACCGCCAAGACCTGTTAGTAGAACAGGTGCTGCATTTGATAGGGTATTTCCTATTATTAAACCTAAAACTGCTAGATTAATCACGAGCCTTACCTGCCTTTCTTTTTGCCTTCTTGTTTATCTTTGCTCTTATAATCTTAAAGATTAAAGGAATAGCTGTAAATAAGATAATTGTACCAATAATTATTGAGATTAGCTCACTTGGTACTCCCATTGTCCTTTGAAGGTTACCACCAGCATATTTTAGAGACCCTAAAAATAGACCAGAAAATATACATCCAATAGGATTATTTGAAGCAAGTAAAGCTACAGCAAGACCATCAAAACCAAAGTTTTCCATGGCAGATAGCTGTGGCAAGGAGTAGGTATAACCTAAAATCTGACTTACTCCTGCAAGAGAACATATGGCTCCTGATATGGCCATAGATTGGATAAGCTTACGATTTACATTTATTCCACCATATTCACTAGCTTCTTTATTTAAACCAACAGCCTTTAGTTTGTAACCAAGGCTTGTTTTATTTAGGATGAAGTGGATTAATATAGCGCAAATTATTGCGAAAAAGATACCTGCGTGAATTGGCGCCCTAAAAAACTGTCCCATAAAACCATCATATTTTTGGGCTGCATTTTGTATTAGGGTGATCTTTGCAGAATCTTTTACCTCAAAACTATTCATTGAGTTTGGCATCTTATAGCGAAATACTATAAAGTTTTGGAAGTAAAAGGCAATCCAATTGAGCATGATAGTTGAAATTACTTCATGAATACCAAATTTAGCCTTAACAAAACCAGCGATTCCCCCATAGATAAAACCAGCTAGGATAGCTAGCAAAACTGTCACCAAAACATGAAGGACTGGTGGTAGATCAAGACCATATCCTAGTAAAAATCCTACCGTAGTACCAATGATAAATTGGCCCTCAGCCCCCATATTAAATAATCCTGTTTTGAAGGCAAAGCAAACGCCCAGTCCTGTAAGAATTATTGGTGTGGAGTTTACTATGGCCCATCCCATATTTCTTGGAGACTTAAATACACCTTCAATAATTTTTTGATAGGCTTCTATAGGGTTATATCCTGCAAGGGCCAAAACTATCGCCCCAACTAAAAGGCCTAATAACACTGAAACAAGGGTAAAAATTAAGGTTGAACCCTTAAATTTCTTTTCTTTTTTCTTAGTCATTTTTACCTCCTGCCATTAATCTACCTATTTCAAATTCGTCTGTATCCTTAGGGTTAAGCTCACCTACAATTTTTCCATCATAGATTACCCCTATCCTATCTGATAAATCCATAACCTCATCTAATTGGAAGCTTATTAATAAGACTGCATTACCAGAATTTCTCAGCTCTACTAGGTATTGGTGGATAAATTCTATGGCACCCACATCTAGTCCCCTGGTTGGTTGAGCTGCTATTAATAAATCTGGGTTTGACGAAATTTCTCTGGCTATAATTACCTTTTGCTGGTTACCACCAGATAGGGAACCTGCCAGTTCATCTATATCCCTCGGTCTTACATCAAACTTATCTATAAGGTCTGTTGCATTTTTTTCTATCTTTTTAAAATCTAGGATACCATTTTTAGAAAACTCTTCCTTATCTACGCTTTCTAAAATTAGGTTATCTTTAATAGAATACTCTAAAACCAAGCCTCTTTTTTGCCTATCTTCTGGGATTTGGGTCATGCCCATATCTAGGATTTCTCTTGGCTTTTTGTCAGTAATATCCTCTCCCTTAAAGGTGACCCTTCCTTTTTCTATTTTTCTCATCCCATAGATAGCGTCTATTAGCTCTGATTGACCGTTACCATCAACGCCAGCTATACCTAGGATTTCGCCCTTTCTAATTGATAAGTTAAGTCCCTTAACCTTATCTATCTTTCTATTATCCTTTACCCAAAGATCTTCTATCCTAAGGACTTCTTCTCCAAGCTCTATATCTTCCTTGGTAACATTAAAGGATACATCCCTGCCGACCATTTTCTCAGCTAGGATATTTTCGTCAACTTCACTTACCCTTAGTTTGTCGATAAATTCTCCACGTCTAATTATAGTGCAGGTATCAGCCATAGCCCTTATCTCATCTAATTTGTGAGTTATAATGATAATTGACTTACCCATGTCAGTTAATTTTTTTACTATTTCTATAAATTCTTCAATCTCTTGAGGAGTTAGTACGGCTGTTGGCTCATCAAAGATAAGAATATCAGCCCCATGGTAAAGGGCCTTTAGAATCTCTACTCTTTGTTGTTGGCCTACCGAGATATCCTCAACCTTGCTATCAGCATCTACATATAGGCCATAATCTTTGGATAATTTTTCTATTTCAGCCCTAGCTTTTTTCCTATCTAGGAAAAGACCAGTTTTTCCTTCATAACCTAAGATTATATTTTCTGTAACTGTAAATGGTTCTATCAACATAAAATGCTGGTGAACCATACCAACACCAAGGGCTATTGCTTTTTTAGGTGAATTATTGATAATTTCTTCACCCTTTATATAAATTTCTCCATCTGTTGGATCAAACATACCATAAAGTATATTCATAAGGGTAGTCTTACCTGCTCCATTTTCTCCAAGAAGGGCATGGACTTCACATTTGTGTAGGTCAAAATCTACACCTTTTAAAACTTCCTTATCTCCAAAACTCTTATGGATATTTTTCATTTTTATAATTGGATCTTGATCAAAATACTTATCCATATTTCCTCACTCATAAACTTTTATAAAAAAAGAGTAGAACCCAGCCTACTCTTTTTTATAGAATATTGACTTATAAATATTATATTAGAATATTAGTCTTCATATCCCATTTCTTTAAATTCTTCTTCATTTTGAGGTGTTTTTACTTCACCGTCAATGATTTGTTGTCTTAATTCTTCTACCTCATCTTTGATATCTTCTGCTACAAGGTCGTTATCTCCATAGGCGATTCCTAGAGCATCACCATCACTTAAGTGGTAGGCTACAGTTTCTCCACCCTTGTAATTTCCGTCGATAAGGTCGTCAAGTGTTAGTTGAACTGCCCTACCAACACCCTTTATTGTAGAAACTAGGATATTATCTGGAGCTTCTTCTTTTTGGTCACGGTCTACACCAATAATGTATTTATCATTTTCTTTAGCTGCTTCAAATACACCAATACCTGTACCACCTGCTGCGTGGAATACTACATCAGCACCGTTTTGATACATTTGGTTAGCGATGTTTTTACCAGCTGCTTGGTCAGAATAAGAGTTTGCATATTGTACTTGTACTTCTATATCAGTACCTTTTTCTCTAGCTGCTTGTTTAACACCAGCCCTATAGCCGTATTCAAACCTATCAATTACGTCAGATTTTTGGCCACCAACAAATCCAACATTGTTAGACTCTGATGTCATACCTGCTATATAACCTACTAAAAATGAGTTTTCATTATCAGCAAAGGTAATACCCACTAGGTTTTCTTTACCATCGATGTTTGCATTATCGATTATGGCATATTTTTGGTCTGGGTTAGCATCACAAGCGTTGGCTGTGTCATTATAAAGAGCGTAACCAACTGTAAAGATTATGTCTGATTCACTGTCAAGAGCACTTTCTAGGTTTGGTTGGTAGTCAGTTTTCTTATGACTTTCTATATAGTCAAATTTAATCTTACCTTCTTCTTCATAAGCCTTTAGACCCTCATAAGAAGATTGGTTAAATGACTTATCGTTGATACCACCCTCATCTGTGATCATTGTTGCAGATACTTTAGCTTCGCTTGAAGCCTCTTTATTATCACTTCCTTCATTAGCGACTTCTTTGTTTCCACCACCACAAGCTGTAAGGCTAACTGCCATAGCTAGGGCAAAAGCACCTGTCATAAATTTCTTGATTTTCATATTTCCCCCTTAAAATTTTTCATACTCTTAACTTTATTTTATAATATTTAGAGATTATTGTCTAGTAGCAAGCTAATTTAGTTTTTAACAAAGGATAAAATCTTACCCACGAGATATAAAGAACCACACCATAAGACTAAATCCTTATCGCCTGCATTTTTTAGTGATTCTTCATAAGCTTTTTTATTATCTTCGTATACTTCTATATCGCTTATAAAATCTGAGGCTTCTTTTTTTATCTCCTCTGTGGCAAGAGCCCTAGGATTATCATCAATATAGGTTATAATTAGCCTATCTGCAAGACTTGCAATCTTTCTTATAATCTCCTTATGGTCCTTATCTTTTAGGATTGAAAACCCTATTATTAGCCTATCATAGTCAAATTCTTTTAGGTTATCTATAAGAGCGTCAATAGATTCGATGTTGTGGGCCCCATCTAAGAGTACCCTTGGATTTTCTGAAACTAGGTCAAGTCTACCTGGATTATAAGTTTCATATATACCTGATTTTATATCTGCTTCGCTTAGGTTAAAGTCATCTTTTAGATAATCTAAAACCATAAGGGCAAGGCTTGCGTTATAGATTTGATGTTTACCGCGTAGGCTAGTTTTTACATCCTTATAAGTTTTATAATCAAAAAGATTACCCCTATTTGTTATTTCTTTTATAAGGATGTCGTCCTTATTTAGCCTATAAAGCTTGGACTCCTCTAACCTTGCTTTTTCTTTTATAACTTCAAAAGCTTCTTTGCTAGCTTGTGGATATACGAAGACTGGAGAATTCTTCTTTATAATTCCTGCCTTGTTTGCTGCTATTTCCTCTATAGTAGACCCTAAAACATTCATATGATCCATTGATATAGAGCAGATAACAGAAGCAAGGGGATTTTTTATAATATTAGTAGAATCTAAACTACCTCCAAGACCAACTTCTATTACTGCCACATCCACTTTTTGCTCATAAAAATAAAGATAAACCATAGCTGTTAGAAATTCAAAATAAGTTATATGATAACCTTTCTCATCACACTTTTCTACAACTGGCTTAATCCTATCCATTAGGTCACAAAAATCCTTATCACTGATATCTCTACCGTTTATGGATATTTCCTCATTAATTCTAACCATATATGGCGAGGTAAATATCCCACACTTTGCTTTTTTACCTAGGGCATTTGCAATAATCTTTGCAGTAGAGCCCTTACCATTGGTCCCAGCTACATGGATGGTTTTTATTTTATCTTGGGGATTTCCTAATTCTTCCATCACTTTTGTGATATTTTTAAGGGTGTGATCCCCTCCAGAAGAACCTCTCCCATATAAGTAATCTAAATAATCGTCAAAATTTTTCATTTTTCCTCCAAAAACTTTCTAATTTTATTTTACCTTATGTTATAATAAAGAGAGGAGATTTTATGAAAAGAATACAAATAATAGACACGATTAGAGGTTTTACCATTGTTTCCATGGTCCTCTTCCACTTATTTTACAATATAAACTACTACTGGAGTCTAGACTTTTACAATGGCACTATATTTAACAAAATTTGGCAGCTATCTATAGCCATATCATTTTTTACCCTATCGGGGATTACCTCTACTTTCCTCAGTCCTAAGAAAAATATTAAAAGGGGTCTTCTAACAAGCCTTATAGGTTTTTCTATAAGTCTTATAACCTATCTATTTGCCAAAGAGCAACTAATAATTTGGGGCGTTCTAAATGGTCTTGGTATGTCAATGATCCTTGGCGGTTTATTACAAAATATAATTAGTCCTAGACTTTGGCCTATATTTTTACTTGTCTTTTGCTTTACTTATAAAGTACCAGCAGGTATTTTAGCAAATACAAGTTTTCTCGCAAGGTTATATGATTTGAATTTATTTCCTCTGGGCTTTCCGTCATATGACTTTTATTCAAATGACTATTTCCCACTTATCCCTTGGTTTTTTGCTTTTTTAACAGGCTTTTCCTTGGGAAAATACTTAAAGGTGAGAGATTTCTACAACTTTGACATAAGAGAAAATATCTTGGCTAAAATTGGTAGACATTCTCTCTTAATTTACGCGGCCCACCAAGTTATCCTCTATCCCTTAGTCACTTTAATTTATAAATTGACCCTCTAGCCATCTTGCCCTTAATATTTAAAACCATATAATTACTAATAATAAATAAGACTTACGTTTTGGAGGTAAATATGGATTTTATTAAA
Source organism: uncultured Anaerococcus sp. (assembly GCF_937934665.1). GTDB lineage: Bacteria > Bacillota > Clostridia > Tissierellales > Peptoniphilaceae > Anaerococcus. Next base: position 14,940 of record NZ_CALGYW010000064.1, on the reverse strand, counting down.
AAATATAAAGAATCTTATCCAACTTCTTATAAAATACTGGCTATAGTTGTGATTTTATTTCTTACCTATAAATTTGGCTATCTAGTTGGGAAATTTGTTGCAAATATTGGTTTATAAACTCTTTAAAACATGATTTTAAAGTATATAAAAAATGCGTTTAGTATAGGTAAACTATCCTAAACGCATTTTTTAATCGAACTTGACTTCATATTCTTCAAGCTGTGGATTTATCTTTAGTATATCCACTATAGCTTCCTTGGTTTTTTCATCAGCCTCTTCTAAAAAGCCCTTTGCTTCTAGGTCTTTTTCGACCTTTTTCATCTCATCTTTCCTAAAATCAGAAAAATCTTTTATCTCTAATTGATTAAAAATTGAATTTTTCTCATCAAAAATTGTTAGAGAATCTTCATCTATCACATGGTTTAAAATTTCTGCCTTAGGTATTTCAATTTCTATCTTCTTAGTCTCATCATTTAAGCTCACTTTGGCTTCTTCTAAGTTTATACCTGCATTTACTTCCCCATCATAAGAAATAATAAATTTCTTTTGAGTAAAAGGCAGCTTCATTCCATAAAATCCAGATTGATTTTCAAAAGATCCTACATTGGTATACTTATACTTTAGTGTTGTGAGTTCCTTTACCGAAAGAATCTGATTTTTAATAATATCTGATGATACTTTAGTTTTTGAATTTAAAACTCCACCTTTCATTCCCAAAAAATACGAAACGAAAACTATAGCTACAAGAAGTAAGAGTCTTAAAATCCATTTCTCGGTTTTTTTCATTTTTTCTCCTTTATTATTTATTTACTAAAACCTTACTTTCTTTTTTATAAACTTCTATTTAAACTTTGCTTTTAGAAAGAAAATTGGCATATCTCTGTCCCTAAATTTCCTCTCGTATTCTGTAACTACGGAATCTTCTTCTTTTAGATCTCTATCTACCTCTACTATATCCATACCAAACTCTTTCATATAAGTTAGACTAGAATCAAAAAAGTCCTCATTATCAGTCTTTAGTTCTATTTCAGCACCTTTATTACAAATAACTTGGTAGAGTTTTAGAAAGTTCTCGTGGGAAAGTCTCCTTTTATGATGGCGTTTTTTAGGCCAAGGAGTAGAGAAGTTTAAATAAATTTTTGAAATTTCTCTTTCATCAAACATCTCACTAAGCTCTTCTGCCTTACCTACTATGCCATAGACATTAGAAAGTTCATTTTCTTCAATTTTCCTACAGGCAGATACAAAGGCATTGGTATTCATTTCAAGGGCAAGGAAATTTTTGTCTGGCTCACTAATTGCCTTATTTACTATAAAATCACCCTTACCTGCTCCTATTTCTAGCTCTATATCATTATCATTTTTAAATAAGTCCTTAAAGCTTCCCTTATGATTTTCTGGATCAAATATTATGTACGAGCTTTCCTTCATAATGGGTATAGCATTTGGTTTATGTCTTAATCTCATATATATATCTCCTCGTAAAAAAAGAAAGTCGCTTTAAGCGACTATCTTACTCATCTTTCTCTTTACCCCAGAAACCAGCTCCAACAAGGCCTGGTCCCACGTGGCTTCCTACTGTTGTTCCTACTTCATATATTTTTATATCGCCTTGGTAATCATCTAATACATCCCAAAGCCTTTGCCTAAGCTCTTCTGCATCATCAACCGCATTGGCATGGATTAAATAGATTTCATTTTTATATGGGAAATCTTTTATCAAACGATCAGCTATTTTCTTAGTTAAGGCCTTCATAGCTTTTTTCTTAGTCCTTATCTTATCCCTTACAATTATCTTACCCTCTGTGTTTGTATCCATAATAGGGCAAATATTTAAAAGATTGCCAAAAGATCCTGCAGCCTTTGATACCCTACCTCCCCTAACAAGGTAAGATAGGTCTGAAACGAAAAATATAGAATTTACCTTGAGCCTATTATCAAGAGCCCACTTGTAAACTTCTTCTATAGAATGTCCTTCCTTACGCATCTCATTTATTCCAAGTAGAAATAAACCCTCACAAGCTGTAGCAGTAAGGCTATCTACTATATAAATCTTTCTATCAGGATACTTTTCTTCAAGATTTTTTTGAGCCATATAAGCTTGTTGAACTCCACTTGTAAGCCCAGATGATAGGCAGACATGAAGTATATCCTTATCTTCTTCTAATAATTTTTCAAAATAGTCTATATAGGTTAGATAATTTATCTGACTAGTTCTAGCTATGGCACCATCATTTAATCTTTGGTAGAACTCATCATAGCTTATAGTTTGTCCTAAATCATCTATAAAATCCTCACCGTCGATTTGGTAAGGAAATCCTATCCATTTAATATTTTCTTTTTCTAGCTCTTCTCTTGGTATATCGACAGTAGAGCTTGCGCTTAGTATAAAATCACTCATATTTACCTCTCATAAATCTAAATAATATCATACTGATAATAAATTTAAATTCAATTTCTTAGACGCTTCTTATCTATTAAAACGGCTATAAGAAAAGTTAGAAGGGCAGGTATAAACCATGCAAATCCTATTTCAAACCCTGGTAGAAAACCACCTGCAAAATCTAGTATTTTTGTAACGAATCCTGCTTTGCTAATAAAGTCAGGACTTGCCTTTAAAAAGTCTAAAAAGGCAAAAATTGCTGTCACCCCTAAACTAAGTTGGTAGACAAATTTTCTCTTACCAATAAATATAGAAATAATAGATAAACTTATTAAGACTATAGATATAGGATAGATAAACATCAATACTGGTAGGGACAAGGCTATAATTTGCTTTAATCCTAAATTTGCTATAAGCAAAGATACAAAGGAAAAGATTATGCAATATGTTTTATAAGAATGCCTGTGGTTGAACATATCTTCAAACATTTCTGAACAAGCTGATACAAGTCCGATTGCAGTTTTAAGACAAGCAGTAAAAACAATTATAGACAAGAGTATGTGGCCAAGGTTACCTAAGTAATACTCAGAAATTCTTGCTAAAATAACAGCCCCATTTTCAAATTCATCTAAAATATTTGCTGCAGCCCCACCCATAAAGGAGAGACCTGCATATATTATAGACATTGCGATAAGGCAAACAAGACCTGACTTTAATGTTTCAAGTGCCATGGACTTCTTATCTGTAACACCAAGCTCTTTTATACTAGATATAATAATGATAGCAAAAGCAAGACCAGCTGGTGCATCTAAAGTATTGTAGCCATCTACAAACCCTACAGCTACAGGGCTTGACGTATATTTGGCAGCTGGTGGGTTTACCCCAACTGGACCCATTGGTTTAAATATCGTAAATAAAAGTAAAAATGATAGTAATATCAAAAATAATGGTGTCAAAAATTTACCAATTGTATCCATAAGCTTCGCTTTTTTGATTGAAAAATATAATACTAAAGCGAAAAATACCAAGGAAAATATTAATAAACCAAGTGAATTATAAAAACTCTTGCTTCCCTCAAATATTACTTCATATGTAGTTGTCGCAGTCCTTGGTATAGCAAAGCCCGGTCCTATAGTTAAATACAAAATCGTTGTAAAAAAGTAAGCAAACTTCTTGCCAGCGGCCTTTGATAGGTCAAATAAACTCTCGCTATCACTCGCCGCAGTTGCAACTACAGCTAAAATTGGTAGACTTACTGCCGATAGCAAAAATCCTATAGTTACTAAAGAAATATTGGCCCCAGATCTTTGGCCTAGTTCTAGTGGGAAAATCAAATTTCCAGCACCAAAAAATAGTCCAAAAAGCAAGGAGCCAATCAATAAGTTTTCTGATAAAGTTAATTTTTTTCTCATATCCAACCCCTAAAGTTTTTTATATGATACGCCTTTATCATGTATTTTGCAATAATTTATAGGGCTTCAACGTATTTTCTTACGTCAGGGCCAACAAGGATTTTACCGTCATCTAAGAAAAGAATTGGTCTTTTTACAAGCATACCATCTGTGGAAAGCTTCTCGTACTTTTCTTCAAGAGTCATATCTTTTAGCTTATCCTTAAGATTTTCCTGCCTATAAATCATCCCAGAAGTATTAAAAAATCTCTTAATATCATAGTCTGTTGACTCATGCCACTTTTTAATCTCATCTTTCTTAGGATTATCTTCCTTTATATCCCTTATTTCGTAAGATAAGTTTTTCTCATCCATAGTCTTTAGTACATTTTTACAAGTTTGACACTTGCTATAACAAATTATTTTCATATTTCCTCCTATATATTAATCTCTTACCCTTAGCTTACTTAGCCTAATCTAGATATGTGATTTTCTAAAATTTCGACCTGGTATCTTTGCTCAATCTTTATGCTTATTTTTTCAAGAATTGACCTAGCCACCTTGTTGTCACTTGATACTGCCACAAAGGCAAGGCCTGCTAGGTTTAGCATGTCTTGATCAGCTACTTCTGCAGCTGACACATTAAAATTTTTACCAAAATCTAAGATACCTTTTACAGTCTTCCTTTTATCCTTTAGCGAAAAACTATCATAGATCCTGATTCTCATTTCTAATAGATATATATAAATATTAGTCCTCCTTGATTTTTCCCTTATCTGCTGCCATTATAGCAAATATCGAAGTAATAATAAAATTACCCTTGCCAAAGCAGGTATACCTGGCCTTCCACTTTGTAGCATATTTAGACTTATAATTTCTAAGACCCTTGAAAGGATAAAGGCTATCTGCATACTTAAATATAAAAGAGGCAATCCTTTCAGACAGGTAGGCCGACTTATATATACCTACATTCGAAAGAGGTGCCATGCCTAGATTAAAATACTTATATCCCTTATCTTTGGCATAGATAAATAGGTTCAAAAATAAGTAGTCCATCATAGAATTGGCCTTCATGTCTAGATCATAACGCATTAGGTCAATGGTTAGGATTTTTTCATCATAATTTGGCATAAGACTTGTAAAAGCTGTTATTTCTCCATCCTTATCTAACACTAGGCCTATCTCTGACATATTTAAATAGTCCCTATCAAAAAAGCCCATAGAAAATCCCTTCTCTTCACGACCCTTAAGCCATATATTAGAGATTTCTTCCAACCTATCAAGGGTATAGCTATCCAAGGGTGGACTTACTATCTTAAACTCATATCCGTCCTTGTCAAACCTATTTAAGATATTTCTAAGACTAGATTTTTTCCTACCGGCTAGAGAAAATCCTTCCAAATCTAAGAGGGCATTTTCTCCAAATTTCATAAAATCAAATCCATAATCATGAAGAAGGAGAGTGAAATTCCTACCTACCTCATAAAATATAGGATTTAAAGACAGAATACGACACTTATTTATAAAGTCATTAAGCCCCTCTTCTAAAAATTCCTTCTTCCCGACTGGCTCTCCCATTACTATTATCTTATTATTTACTATCTGATATATGAAGGCTAAAACTTTTTCATCTTCTTTTTCATAATAGTAAATATACTTATCTCCTAAAAGACCCAGACCTGCAGCTGTAGATGAGTTTTTATTATTATTTGCTAAAAATTCCCTGTACTCATCTAGGTTAGGTTTTTCAAAAAAACTCTCTTTACCCTTCATATATAAAAGTATCAACCTTAGGCTAAGTGCCATAGCGGCAAAAGTTAGGGCAAAAAATAGACTTTTATAGACTAGGGGAAAATTTGTTAAGGGCCTTGTAGTAAAGGTATTTTTAAAATAAATTATAAGCCAAAATACACCAAAAAGTAAATCTATTGAGATCTCCTCTATACTATAAATAAAACTTTCCTTAATAAGGATATCCCTTGTCACATGGGTAGTTAAAGTAATTATAGCTAGGGGTAAGAGAGATATCAAAGGCTCTCCTAGTAAACATAGATAAATCCCAGTAAAGATTAATGTCGGATATAAAATATTTACAAACTTTTTTTGCCTGGCTAAAGAAAGCCTAGCTGCTACTATAAAGATAAAACCTATCATTAATTCTACAAAAGATCTAAATAAACCCACTGTCACGAAGGAAAATTCATCAAAAGGAAAGTAAGATAAGTATTCGCTTACATCCGCACTTAAAATAAAGCTAAGACCGTAAAATCCTATAAAGACCGAATTTATTTTTTGTATGGCTTCCTTAAAAAGCCTCGCTGCCATATCTCCATAGTTTTCTTTGATTTTTAGAAAAACATCCTTAAAATTTAGAAATACACTTATAAAAAATCCACCAAGGATAAGGCCTATAATGACCCTTAGGTATATATTTATGGTAGATTTTCCTACAAAATAAAGCCCTATGGCTAGTAGGGATAAAATAAATAAATTAATTAAATTATGTTTATACTTTAGTAATTTTTTCATAAATCTCCCTTCAAAAAGTCAAAAACCACCTTATTAAAGATTTCTGGACTAGTCCTGGCTAGCCTGTGACCCTGGTTTTTAACTATAATTAACTTAGAATCTTTTATATTTTTCGCTATGTTTTTTATATGACTTATCCTGATTAAGTCGTAAGAACCTGCTATAATTAGGCAAGGCTTATCTATATCTCTTAAGTCTTTGATGTCTATTTTTAGATCTGTTAGCAAAAGCCTTGCTACCCTCTTATTTCTTTTAAAAAAAGGAAGGATAGACCAAAATATGTTTTCGATAAGCATGGCAATCTTTGTAGGTAGGGTAACCCCCTTAAACCTTGCATTGGGTGCATTTAAAACCATCTTATCTACGTAGTCGGGATATAATTTATTAAAAATCAGACAAAGGTTGGCCCCACCAGAAAATCCCAATAAACTTGCTTTTTTTATCCCAAGTTTGTCATAGACTTCCTTTAGATCATTGGCCAGGATATTAAAATCAAGCTTATCTTTTGTATTTGTAGAAAAACCATGGTCCCTAAAGTCAATTAGAATTAGGTGAAAATACCTAGAAAGATAGCCTATTTGGTACTCAAAGTAAGTCATATCTCCGTCATTACCGTGGAGCAAAAAAAGGTCTTTTCCCTTTCCGTACTCCTTATAATATATCCTTGTCTCATCATTTAAAATTATTTCACTTCCCATAAGAACTCCTTGCTCCTATTATATCCTATTATTTTAATCTAATAAATAAATGAATATTATTTTTTTACTTGTATGATAAAAGAAGGAGGATAGTATGCAAGTTAATTTTAAAACAAATGATAAAAACCAGATACTCTTTGCCTTTAAAGATCAAATAGATTGTGAGTATTTTAAAGGTTCTAAGGGAGAAATAAAGGCTAATGACGGCAAGATCATTTTAGGTCTTGGCTGTGAAGATAAGTTTGATAAGGAAGTTTTCAAAGAAGCTCTCCTTAGTCTAGCAAACTTTCTAAAAGATAAGGATGTACCAAGTATTTCTATCAAAGACAATCCTACAGGGCTAAACGATAAGGACTTTGCCCTAAGACTTGTTGAAGCAATCATTGTTGCTTCCTATGACTTTTCCTATTATAAGTCAGATAAGAAGGAAAACTTATTTAAAGAAGTTTATCTAGATGAGAAATTCAAAATCTACGAAGAGGATATAGAGGAGCTAAAAAATATCCTAGAGGGACAATTTTTAGCTAGAGACCTTGTAAATCTAAGGTCAAATGATATTTATCCAGCTACTCTTGCCCAAAAAGCAAACGAAAACCTCTCTGACCTAGGTGTAGAAGTTAAAATCTACGACAAGGACCAAATCCTAGATATGGGTCTTACTGCCTACTATGAGGTAGCCAAGGGTTCAGATAAGGAACCAAAGTTTATAGTTATGGAATACCTCCATGGACAAAAAGATAAGGCCCCACTTGCCCTAGTTGGCAAGGGTCTAACTTATGATGCTGGTGGTTATTCAATAAAAACATCCAAGGGCATGAAGACCATGAACTCAGATATGGGCGGAGCAGGATCTGTAATAGGGGCTATGAAGGCTATTGCCTTAAATAAGCTTGAGGTAAATGTGGTGGCTATAGTAGCAGCTTGTGAAAACCTAATCTCTGGCAGAGCCTACAAACCAGGTGATATTATAAAAGCGAGAAATGGTATGACTATAGATGTAGATAACACTGACGCAGAGGGAAGAATCACCCTGGCTGATGCTGTAAACTACGCCGCTACAGAATATAAACCAGCCCTACTTGTAGACCTTGCAACCCTTACAGGAGCAGCCCTAGGTGCCCTTGGTGAAACCTACACTGCGTCTATTACAAATGACCAAGAGGCCTTCAAAAAAATCCTTGAAGCTAGTAAGAAGATGGACGAAAAAATTTGGCTAATGCCAAATGATCCTTTCTTTAAAACTTACAACAAATCAGAAGACGGAGATGTCAAAAACTCCGGCGGCCCTCTAGCAGGTTCTATCACAGCAGGTCAATTTATAGAAAACTTTATCGAAGATACACCTTGGATTCACCTAGATATAGCAGGTACTGCCTATCTTTCAGCGCCACAAGGCATAAATGGCAAGGGAGCCACAGGGGTCCATGTAAAAACTCTATACGAACTAGCTAAAAAATATTAATTTTTGCTATAAAAATGGGGCTGTTGCAAATTGTGAATAATTATCGTCCCATCATCATGAGGTTCTCTCTCAAAGTTTCATGTTTAGCCCGCCGGCTCATAGAGGCGAAACTTCACGAGAAAAAAGCCCGTCGGCTCATTGAGACCTCATGATGATATTGGGACGATTTATTCATTCTGCAACATCCCCATTTTTTTATATACCTAGGTAGGCTGCCTTTACATCAGGATCTGTCTTAAGGTCAGCTGCCCTACCTTCTTTTACAATCTTACCTGTCTCTAGGACATAGGCCCTATCTGCTACATCTAGGGCAAGATTGGCATTTTGCTCAACTAGTAAAATTGTCCTACCCTCTTTTTTTAAAATCCTAATTGTATCAAAAATCTTATCTACAAATAAAGGAGAAAGTCCCATAGAAGGTTCATCTAAAAGGAGGACTTTGGGATTTGTTAAAAGTGCCCTACCCATAGCAAGCATTTGCTGCTCCCCACCTGATAGGGTGCCAGCCTTTTGACCCTTTCTTTCCTTGAGCACTGGAAATAGCTTATAAATCTTATCCAGTTCTTTTTTCAAATCTTCTGGACTCCTATCTACAGAGTGAGAACCCAATCTCAAGTTATCTTCAACTGACAAACCTTGAAAAACTCGTCTGCCTTCAGGAACTTGAGCCAGACCGTCTCTCGTGATTTTATAAGATTTTTCTTTTTTTATCGATTTTCCATTAAAGAAAATATCTCCATCCCCAACAGGAAGTAGGCCAGATATTGTTTGGAGGGTAGTTGTTTTGCCGGCCCCATTTGCCCCTATTAGGGACACAACTTCACCTTCTTCAACTCTCAGATTTATCCCCTTTAGAGCCTTGATATTTCCATAGGAAACGCTTAAATTCTCTACTTTTAATATACTCATTTTCTTTCCTAACTACCTAAATAGGCCTTCACAACTTGCTCGTTCGATATAACTTCGTGAGGATTACCTTCTGCAAGGATTTCTCCATAGTTTAGTACTATAAGTCTTTCTGAAATGCCCAAAACCAAGTTCATATCGTGTTCTATTAGAAGGATTGAAACTCCTGTTTTCTCTCTTATTATCCTTATAGAATCCATCAAATCCCTTGTTTCTGACTCATTCATACCTGCAGCAGGTTCATCAAGAAGGAGGACTTTTGGACGAGTGGCCATGGCTCTTGCGATTTCTAACTTTCTTTGAGCCCCGTATGGGAGAGATCCAGCAAAGGCCCTAAAGTATTTTTCAAGGTCAAATAATTTTAGGATTTCCATAGCCCTGTCTGTTGCATCATTTTCTTCCTTCCAGAAAGCCGGCAGCCTAAACATACCAGTTAGGATGCCATATTCCATATATTGGTTCATGGCAAGTTTTACATTATCAAGAACAGTTAGGTTATCAAAAAGCCTTATATTTTGAAATGTTCTAGCTACACCAAGCTTAGAAAGCTTATCAGGCCTTGTTCCATTTACCTTTTCTCCATCAAGGATAATTTCCCCACTAGTTGGTGTATAGACTCCTGATAGCATATTAAATAGCGTGGTCTTTCCAGCTCCATTTGGTCCAATTAGACCAAGTAGTTCTCCATTTTTTAACTTAAAACTTACATCATCTACTGCCTTAAGTCCACCAAAAGAGATGCTAAGATTATTTATCTCAAGAACATTTTCACTTATAACTTCTTTACTATTCACCTTCTACATCTCCTTTCTTGTACTTATCTATTTTAAGCAGTCTTCTTATAGAAAATTCCTTCCTACCTAGTAGACCTTGAGGTCTAAAAATCATTACCACTATTAGGATCACAGCATAGATTACCATCCTCCATTCAGCAAGTGGTTTTAAAAGCTCAGGTAAAACTGTAAGACCAATTGAAGAAAATATTGCCCCAGTTATGGAACCCATCCCCCCTAAAACTACCATTACCAAATAGTCAAAAGACTTGTTGTAGTTAAAGATATTTGCTGCAAGAACTCCTATGCTTTGGGCATAAAGTGCGCCAGCTATACCTGCAAAAACTGCCGATAGGGTAAAAGCCTGGGTCTTATACTTGGTTATGTTTACCCCACAAGCCTCTGCTGCTAGCTCATTGTCCCTTATTGATAAAACTGTCCTACCTTGACGACTTGACGCCCAGGTAAAGATCATAGTTATTACAAAAACTGCTAAGAAATAATACCTGCCAAACTCGTTGCTAGTAGGTATACCAGCAAGTCCCTGAGCTCCTCCAGTAAAGTCTAAATTTTCTATCAAAACTCTGATAATCTCGCCAAAGGCCAGAGTAACTATAGCTAGGTAGTCCCCTGTCAACCTTAAAACCGGTAGACCTATTATAACACCGAATACTGCTGCCACAAGACCACCTACTATTAGGCTTAGAATAAAGGCAGGAAACCCGCTTACAATCCCGCTTTTAAGAAATAAGGCTGCTGAGTAGGCTCCAATAGCCATAAATCCTGCATGACCTAGGTTGATTTGACCAAGGACTCCTACAGTTAAGTTTAGGCTTACTGCCATGATCATGTTTATACATATCAACATAAATAATCCCTGCCAATACCTGCTTATAAGTTTAGCAGATATTAAGCCCTGAATTATAACAAATAATAATATTATTAAGCCTGTTGTGATTAAATAAGTTTTTCTTCTGTTTTTTGACATATAATCACACCTTTTCTTTCTCTAATTTACCAAATAAACCATTAGGCTCTACAAGTAAAACTACTATCAAAACTACAAATACTATAGCATCTGCATAGGCGCTTGATAGGTAGGCCCTGGTTAAAACTTCTATTATACCAAGGATAAGACCACCAACAACAGCTCCCGGTATAGAACCTATCCCACCTAAGACTGCTGCAGTAAAAGCCTTAATCCCTAACATAGATCCCATGAAGGGTTGGATTTGTGGGTAGCTTGCCACATATAAGACAGATGCAACACCTGCAAGGGCAGATCCTATAGCAAAGGTCATAGTCATGACTTGATTTACATTTATACCCACAAGCTCTGCTGCTCCATAGTCTTCACTTACTGCTAGCATCGCCTTGCCGTGCTTACTCTTATGAACAAATAAACTTAAGGCATAAGTCAAAATAATTGTTGTTAAAATTGTAATAATTGTTGCAAAAGATAGATGAACTCCCCCAAAGTTTATAGATATTTGTGGGAAAAGTGCTGGTACAGGTTTAGCACTAGATGTAAATATTTTAACAAAGAGGTTTTGTAAAAATAGGGATACACCTATGGTTGTTATCAGTAGAGAAATCCTTGACGAATTTCTAAGTGGCTTATAGGCCACCCTTTCTATCACTACACCTAAGAGGGTACAAACTATGATTGCTGGTACTATAGCAAGCCATAATGGAAGGCCTGCCTTAAATAATGGTAATTGGATTGCTAAAAAAACTGTGTAACCTCCAACCATGATGATATCCCCATGGGCGAAGTTAATTAACTTAGCTATTCCATAAACCATTGTATATCCTAGGGCCACCAGGGCGTATATACTACCTAGTTGGAGGCCATTAAATAATTGGGTTATAAAATCCATTTAAATCTCCTTTAAAATTTGGATAAATCTACTAGCAAAATTTTCCCTTGCCAATTTCAAAAGAAAATTTTAATTTCGGCAAGGGAGATTTTTTACTTACTTTCTTCTACTCCAGCATCACTGTCAAACTTGTACTCGCCATTTACGATTTTCATCATCTTGGCAGTTTTGATTGGGTTGTGGTTTTCATCATAGGTAAAGGAACCTGTTATACCGTCAAATTTGATATTTTTAAGGGCTTCTATCACCTTATCCCACTCAGTTGTGCCAGCTTCTTCTACAGCTTGCTTATAAAGGTAAACTGTGTCATAACCTTCTGCTGCAAATGTTGATGGTTTATCACCGTATTTTTCTTCATAGGCTTTTACAAAGTTTTGTACTTTTTCGCTTGGATCTTCTAGGGTAAATTGGTTGGCAAAGTATGAACCTTCTATAGCATCAAAGTTTGATTTATCCATGACAGATAAGACTGTATCCCAACCATCTGCCCCAACTAGGGTAGCCTCTATTCCAGCTTCTCTAACTTGTGGCACTATTAGGGCTACTTTTTCATAATAATCTGGTATAAATAAGACATCTGGATTTTCTTTCCTAACCTTTGTTAACTGAGCCTTAAAATCTGTATCACTATCGCCGTAGGATTCATCAGCTACAACTTCCATACCAAGGCCTTTAGCTTTTTTGCTATAAACGTCAGCTACTCCCATAGAAAAGTCTGAAGATTGGTTTCTTAGGATAGCGACTTTTTTAGCATCTAAATTATTTTTAGAAAAGTTTGCTAGTACTTCTCCTTGGAAAGGATCTGTAAAGCAGGTTCTAAAGGCATTTTCCTTACCCTCAGTGATATTTGCTTGGGTACCTGTAGGTGTTATATAGACAACCTCGTCATTGGCTGCTGACTCTGCTATGGCTAGGGAAGGCTTAGATGGCACTCCACCGAAAATTGCCTCTACCTCATCTTGCATAAGGTTGTTGTAGTTTGTAACAGCATCTGTGATCTCACCCTTATCGTCATATTCAAACCATTCAATTTGTTTGCCAAGGATTCCACCGTTTGCATTTACTTCATCAACCGCAAGCTTGATACCATTGTTGGTTGTGATACCATAAACTGAAACTGGACCAGTTAATGGTGCAGAGTTTCCAAGTTTAACAGTTTCACTCGCTTCTTTTTTTGCACCGTCATCGGCTTTTTTACCTTCATTTCCACCATCATTTGAACAAGCTGTTAAAAACAAACCTGCAAGTAACATTCCAACTGCTAATTTTTTTCTTAATTTCATAATTTCCTCCTAAATTTTTGGGAATAAAAAAACCTTCGTCTCTTCACTCCACTTGGATAAAGAGACGAAGGGTAATATACATATTTTTACCATCCGCGGTACCACTCTTCTTCATCTAATGATGCACTTTTTCATTTAATGAATAGCTCTGTAACGGGAGCTCCCGGCAACCACTTACATCTCAGTGGGCAGCTTCATGGTGATTTTCATCAGGATATCCTGGTATCTTCCACCAACCGATACCTCTCTAAAAAGATTTTCCTAACTACTCTTCCATGTCGTAGCTTTTGTTTGTTGTTAGGTAAAATATACACCAAAAAATATTCCTTGTCAAATATTTTTTTGATATTTATGAAAATTTCTTGATTATTATAAATATCCTCTCTTAAAAAAGACTATTTTCCAATATCTCCAATAAAAAAGGGACTGTTGCAGAATGAATAAATCGTCCCAATATCATCATGAGAACCTCTCGTGAAGTTTCACCTCCTTGAGCCGGCGGGCTAAACATGAAACTTTGAGAGAGAACCTCATGATGATGGGACGATAATTATTCATAATTTGCAACAGCCCCAATAATTTATATACCTAGCAGTAAAGATGCTACTTCAAAATAAATTAAAAGTACACCTGTATCTACTATTGTTGTTATAAGTGGACCTGCCATTACTGTTGGGTCTATATTTAACTTATCAGCCAAAAGTGGCAAGAGGCCACCAACTATATTTGAAATAACTATAGTCAAAAACAAGGTCATGGACACTGTTAGATTTACTGCTAGACTTACATTATCAACTATAAGAATCCTTACAAAGTTAATAACAACAAGCACTAGCGAAACTAAGCTGCCCACCCTTGCTTCCTTAAAAATGACTCTCAAAAAATCCTTGGCTGTAAGATGTCCAGAATATAATTGGGTCATAATAGTTGTTGAAGCTTGGCTTCCTGCATTACCACCTGAGTCCATCAGCATAGGTATGTAAGCAGTAAGGACTACTGCCTGAGCTAAGAGGCTTTCATATCTTTGAATGATAAAACCCGTCATAGTCGCAGTTATAAGACAGATTACAAGCCAAGTTGTCCTGTTCTTGGCAATTTTTGCAGATGATTCATCTATATAAGATTCTGCCTGGTCTGAAATACCTGTTATATTAGCAAAGTCTTCCTGTAACTCTTCATGAACTACGTCAATTACGTCTTCTGCTGGTACTATACCTATAAGCCTACCCTCAGAGTCAGTTACTGGTACCTCTCCTAGGTCGTACTTGATAGATAGCTTAGCTACAACCTCTTGATCATCAGTTGGGCTAACAGCCGCTGTGATTTGTTGGGTAATATCATCTATAGTTCCTTTTTTATTTCTAATAAGATCAGCTATAAATACAAAACCAGTTAGGACCAAAGAGTCATTGGTTACCCAAATTTGTTCCAGTTTTTCCGCATCGAGGTCACTTTCCATTACCTTTTTCATAGCTTCTACTGGAGTCTCACTAGACTTAACTGACAGGAAGTTAACTGTCATTATAGAACCAACAGAATCTTCCGGATAACCAAGAAGTTCGTTTATGACTTCTCTTCTGGCACTATCAATATGGCTTGTCATAAGCTTCTTAACCATATTAGCAGGTAGCTCTTG
>NZ_CALGYW010000063.1 GCF_937934665.1 uncultured Anaerococcus sp. | reverse complement strand
CAATTATCTTTGAAAAAACATCTACAAGAACAAGATGTTCATTTGAAGTAGCAGGTTATGACCTAGGTATGGGAGTTACCTACCTTGACCCAACAGGATCTCAAATTGGCCATAAAGAATCTGTAGCTGATACAGCTAGAGTTCTTGGTAGAATGTATGACGGTATAGAATTTAGAGGATTTAAGCAAGAGCACGTAGAAGATCTAGCAAAATACTCTGGTGTTCCAGTATGGAACGGCCTTACAGACCAATGGCACCCAACACAAATGCTAGCTGATATGCTAACAATTGAAGAACACTTTGGTTACCTAAAAGGACTTAAATTTGTATACTTTGGTGACGCTAGAAACAACATGGCAAACTCTCTAATGGTAGTTTGTGCTAAACTTGGTGTTGACTTTGTAGCATGTGCTCCAAAAGAATTATTCCCAGAAGAAGACTTAGTTAAAGAATGTGAAAAAATCGCAGCAGAAAACTTCTCAACTATTACTCTTACAGAAGATGTAGATGCCGCAAGCAAAGACGCTAACGTAATCTACACAGACGTTTGGGTATCTATGGGTGAACCAGAAGAAGAATGGGAAAAGAGAATTAAAATCCTTAAACCATACCAAGTTACAAAAGAAGTTATGGAAAATGCAGACAAAGAAGCTATCTTCCTACACTGCCTACCATCATTCCACGACAAAGAAACAAAGGTTGGCCAAGAAATATTCGAAAAATACGGCATGGACTCAATAGAAGTAACAGACGAAGTATTCGAAAGTGCTCAATCATTAGTATTTGACGAAGCTGAAAACAGAATGCATACAATCAAAGCAGTTATGTATGCTACACTTTGCTAGTTATTAATTTAAACTAGAATATTTAAACACATGGATGGGGCTGGTGGGAGGAATTATTCTTAGATTCTTAAAAATATTTTACTAGTCTAAGGCTAAATCTCCCAGATCCGGCTCCATATAATAAAAAGGATATATTATGCAAGCAATATTAGATTCAATAACAAAACTTACAGCTTGGTTCTGGGGATGGCCTATCCTTATAGTATTAGTAGGCGGCGGTCTATTAATATCAATTAGAATGGGCTTTGTCCAATTAAAATACCTACCTTTCATACTTAAGCAAACGTTTGGAAAGATGTTCTCATCAGACGTTGGCGGTGAAGGATCCGTATCACCCTTCCAGGCAGCAACAGCAGCCCTAGCATCATCAATAGGGGCAGCAAATATAGTAGTTGCACCATCTATAATCTTTACAGCAGGACCTGGTGCAATCTTCTGGATGTGGATAGTTTCCATAATCGGCCAAGGAACAAAATTTGCAGAAATTGTACTAGGTATTAAATACCGTGAGAAAAACGAAGATGGCGAGTTTGTAGGTGGACCATCATATACATTCAAAAAAGGTATAGGTGGTACTCTTGGTAAGGTAATGGGCTTTTTAGTTTCATTTTTCTTTATGATAGAAATTTTACCATCAATTACCATGCAAACTATAGCAGCAGTAGGCCCACTTGAACAATTAGGCCTAAGCCGTGTAGTAGCAGCAGTAGTTATTACAATACTTGTAGTATTAGTAGCTTACGGCGGTATCAAAAGAATCGCTCAAGTAACAGAAAAAATGGTACCATTTATGGCAGCCCTATATATAATTATGGGTCTTGTTATTATAATCATGCACGCTGACCAAGTTCCAAATGCCTTCAAAATGATCTTTGTAGGAGCCTTCAATCCAAAGGCAATCGGTGGCGGTGTAGTAGGGGGAACCCTTGTTCAATTAATCAAGGCTGGTGCAGCAAGAGGATGCTACTCTAACGAAGCTGGTATGGGTTCAGCTCCATACGCACACGCAACAGCAGTAACAGACCACCCAGTTAGACAAGGTATGTGGGGTATATTTGAAGTAATAGCAGACACTGGAATAGTTTGTACAATCTCAGCCCTCCTAGTTTTAGTAACTGGACTTTACCAAGACCCAAGCATGCAGGATATAGGTGTTGAAAGAGCCTTCAATACAGCTTTCGGTCAAGTAGGTACAGCTGTTATAGCAGTTTCTTTATTCCTATTTGTACTATCTACAATCGTAGTAATAGTATTTTATGCAGAAAAACAAGGTGAATACCTCTTTGGTACAACAGTAGGTAAGATAGTAAGACTTATAGCATGTGCTATGATTCTACTAGGTGGATTCATATCATTTGAAAACGCTGCTACTTTCCTAGATGCAACCCTAGGTCTTGTAGTATTTACCAACATGTTAGGTATGATATTGTTAAGTGGTGAAATTAGAGAACTTGTAGATGACTTCTTCAAGAACCCTAAATATTACCCAGGAGCAAAAGAGAAATAAAATTAAACTTTTGTTTAATTAACAGGTGCATAAAACTAAAAATATCCGATTTTTTCGGATATTTTTAGTTAAAGCATTAGTCAAGCTTAGCTTGGGAAGGATGATTAAATGGAAGAATTAGAAGAAATAAAAGAAGAACTGAAATTAGATAAGACAATAAAGAAAGACGTAAGCAAGGAAGTATTTATATTTCTCGCAGTATTTTTAGGCCTATTTATCTACATGGGTTCTATTATGGGCGGGACAAATATGATCAAAACTATGATGCTCACATCATATGATTTATTGATGAATGTCTGCCTCTACTTGATGGCCGTTGCTGTTATAGCAGGCGGTATATCTGCCATATTTTCTGAATTTGGTGTTGTAGCCCTAGTTAACAGACTAGTTTCTAAGGTAATGAAGCCAATCTATGACCTGCCAGGCGCATCTTCACTTGGTATGCTAAATTGTTTTATGTCTGATAACCCAGCCATACTTACCCTAGCTGCTGATGATAATTTTAGAAAGTATTTCAAAAAATATCAGATGCCAGCTTTAACCAACCTAGGTACATCCTTTGGTATGGGACTTATCACAGTGACATCTATGATGGCCCTACCAGTAGATAAGGCAGTTAAGGGTGCCCTAGTAGGTTTATTAGGAGCGGCAGTAGGTTCTATAATTTCAGTTAGACTAATGATAAGAAAGACAAAAAAATATTATGGTACAGAAGATATGGTAGAAACTAAAGGCCAAGGCAATGTCCCTCCTGGCTACAGAAAGGTCAGAGACGGGTCAGCTGGCGCAAGGTTTATAACAGCCTTCCTCGATGGAGGCAAGGTTGGAGTAGATATGGGTCTTGCCATAATTCCAGGTGTATGCCTCATTTGTACCCTAGTAGTTATGCTAACAAATGGACCAGGAGCGGCAGGTTATACTGGAGAAGCCAACCAAGGTATAGGAGTCCTTCCGATGATAGGAGAAAAAATTTCCTTTATCATAAACCCACTTTTTGGATTCAACTCACCAGAGGCTATAGCTGTGCCAATCACAGCCCTAGGTTCAGCAGGTGCTGCTCTTGGTATGGTAGCAGATATGTCTGGCAGGGGCCTTGTAACAGCCAACGATATAGCAGTATTTACATCAATTTGTATGTGCTGGTCAGGCTACCTATCAACCCACATAGCCATGATGGATGCCCTAGAGACAAAAGAAATGACAGGAAATGCAATATTGTGCCATACTATAGGAGGACTTGGAGCAGGTATAGCTGCCCACTTACTATTTATGGTGTTAGGATAGGATGTTATGGACATAAGTAAGTATTCACAAGCTGCTGCAGAAATAATAAAAGAAGCAAACAAAATTGCCATTAGAAAAAACAACGTAGAAGTCTCAGACCTTCACATTTTCTATGCGATTTTAACCCTAGAAGAAAAACTGATTAGGCCTTATTTTAAGGAGCTAAAGTTAATCTACCAAGAGATTTTAGATGATACAGCAAATGCCTTGACTAAGCTAAGGTCCGCCAAGGGGATTAGCTCTCTTTATACATCTAGGTCCTACCAAAGGGCTCTTTTGATAGCAGAAGAGATTTCTAGAAATCAGTTTGAAGAAAAAATCAAGACCGAACACCTTTTGCTAGCCCTCTTAAGGGAAGAGGATATGCCCACAGCCAAGCTTTCAAGGGGCCACGGCCTTAGCTATGAAAACTTAAACCAACTAGTTGCCAAGAAATTTAACGAATACCTACTTAAGGGCGTCGATCAAGAAACTATTATAAAACTCGAAAAATACGGGACAGTCCTTACCAAGGAAGCCATAGAAGGAAGGCTAGACCCTGTAATTGGCAGGGAAGAGGAAACTAGAAATGCCATCAGGATCTTATCTAGGAGGATAAAAAACAACCCAGTCCTCATAGGAGATGCCGGTGTCGGTAAAACTGCCATAGTTGAAGGTATTGTCCAAAGGATAGTGGCAGACGACGTGCCAGATGATTTAAAAGATAAAATAATATTTTCCCTAGATATGACCTCCCTTGTTGCGGGAGCCAAATATAGGGGAGATTTTGAGGAAAGACTAAAGAAAATTCTTGAAATAATCAAGGATTCTAAGGGCAGGATAATCCTATTTATAGATGAAATCCACAATATAATAGGGGCAGGATCAACATCAGGAACCATGGATACTGCAAATATCCTAAAACCCATGCTTGCCCGTGGGGAGATTTTGACAATCGGAGCTACAACCATCGAAGAATACAGAAAATATATAGAGGTTGACAAGGCTCTTGATAGGCGTTTTCAAAAAATCCTCATAGAAGAACCAAGCGTAGAAACATCCATAGCCATCATGAGGGGGATAAAATCCAAGTATGAAAACCACCACATGATAAAGATAACAGACCCAGCTATTACAGAGGCGGTCAAATTATCAAAGAGGTTTTTAACAGAAAGAAAACTCCCAGATGTGGCCATAGATGTAATAGATGAGGCCTGTGCCCAGGTTAAAATGGCAAGAGACCAAAAACCAGAAGAGCTTGACAACCTCCACAGAGAGATAATCCAGCTAGAGATGGAAAATATTGCCCTAAAAAACGAAAAAGACAGCCTATCAAGTCACAGATCAAAGGAAAAAGAAGCAAAAATCAAAGAGCTTGAGGCTGAACTTGCCAAAAAAACCGAGCTTTATGAAAAAGAAAAAGAAAGACAAGAAAGTATTGTCAAGCTAGAAAGGGAAATAGACATCATTGGCCTTGAGATAGAAGAGGCCAAGAATAAAAGAGACCTTGAAAATCTTGACAAGTTTGTAAACCTAAAGGAAAAGGTCACAGCAAAACTTAAAAATATCGAAAGCCAGGGAGAGTTTTACCCCTTAAGGACCAAGGTTGGCGTATCGGAAGTTAAGGACATCATCTCTAAATTAAGCGGGATGCCCAAGTCCAAACTCCAATATGACAAGCTAGATGAAATCAAAAGTGTTAGAAAAAGACTTAAGGAAGAATTTGTAGGGGCAGATGATATGATCGATAAGATTATAAATACCTACATCATTTCTGAAGGTGGCCTCTTTGAGAGAAAAAGGCCAGTCCTAAGTTTTCTTGTTTCAGGACCGTCCTCTTCGGGTAAATCATATATAGCCAAACTTTTGGCTGACTTCCTCTATGAGGGAGATAAGTCCCTACTTACTTTCGATATGAGTGAATTTACCG
>NZ_CALGYW010000062.1 GCF_937934665.1 uncultured Anaerococcus sp. | reverse complement strand
ATTTCATAAAAATATCCTCCTTACTGGTTTGTCCAGTAAAGAGGGTACATATCAAGCGAGGGATTTTTTTATTTAGCTAAATCATATTCATATAGGTCTACTCCTGGAGCAAGGTATAAGTTTTTATAACCAAGGTCCTCAAGGTGGGCTAAGGCCATCTTAGACCTACCGTTCGTCCTGCAGTGGATAATAAGCTTATCATCCTTATCAAGGTTAAAATCATCTTCCATAATCCTATCTAGGGGGATATTTATGGCGTTTTTAATATGGCCGTTTTTATATTCTTCACTAGTTCTAACATCGATGATTTTATAAGAGTCATCAAGTTTTAATAAGTCATCTCCAGATATTTCTTTAATAGTCATTTTATTCTCCTTTTTTTATAACTATACTATAAATATATTTTATTTTGTTTAGAAAAGACTATTTTATGGTAATTACATATAGAGGTGAATTATGAAAATTTTAGTAACAGGATTTGATGCCTTTAATGGCGAAAGGATAAACCCAGCAAGCTTAATTATTGATAAGCTTAGAGAAGAAGTAAGTGGGCATAAGATAGAAAAACTTTTACTACCTACATCTTTTTATAAAGCTGGGGAAATACTTGAGAAAGAAATTGATAAGCTAAGACCAGATATAATTATTTCTCTTGGGCAAGCAGGTGGTAGGTATGAGATTACAGTAGAAAGAGTAGCTATAAATATAGCTGACGCATCTATACCTGATAATAATGGCAATATGCCAATTGATGAGAAAATAAAAAAAGATGGGGAAAATGCTTATTTTTCGACTCTACCAATTAAAGCCATAGTAGAAAATTTAAAAAAGGAAGAAATACCAGCCTCAATTTCTAATTCAGCTGGTACCTATGTTTGTAATTTTATTATGTATAATGACTTGTATTATGCAAGTAAGTATAAAAATATGACAGCAGGTTTTATCCACGTTCCTTACTTGCCTTCCCAGGTACTAGATAAGAGGGGTGTGGCTTCAATGAGTTTAGAAAATATGGTAAGAGCTGTAGAAACAATTATAAAAACAAGTGTAAATTATAAGGGAAAGGATGACCTTATAAAGTCTGGTGGGAGGATAAGCTGATGGTTAAGGTATTTATTATTATTTTATTATTAGTAATACCACAAATTTATTACTGGATTAAGGATGTACGTTACAAGTCGCTTGATATGACAAGCAAATTTTTTAAGAGACTAAGCGTAGAAAAAGAAGACTTTTATGAAGAAGTCTATCTTACAAATACTGATGGTTTTGGCAGTTTTGTAAGGATTTTATCTTGTGAAAATCCCAAGGCCATAGTCCAACTAGTCCACGGGGTGGCAGAGCACTCTGGAAACTATATGGATTTTGCCAGATTTTTAAATAAAAATGGCTACATAGTTGTAATTGGTGATCATAGGGGACACGGAAAATCTATTTCAAAGGCCTATCCAAATGGCTATATGAAAAGGTCAGAGGAATTAGTTGATGATGAGGTAATGATTGCCAAATACATGCAAGAATCATATCCAGACCTTAAATACTATCTATTAGGTCACTCTATGGGCTCTATGATTGCAAGGTTATTTTTAAGAGACCATGACGACCTACTTGATAAGCTAATTTTGACAGGAACTGTGCCTGTAAATAAGGCAGCAGGACTGGGAATATTTTTCTATAAAATAGTGTGTTTTTACTTCGGTGATATGGGTGAAAGTAGACTTATTGACGCAATTGTAGGAGCAAAGGGCTTAGACTTTATAAGTTATGATAAGGAAAATATAAGAATTAAGGCAAATGATCCCCTAAGAATTTTTAAATTTAAACTTGGCTATTCAAAAACCCTCATAGAAATAAATAAACTTTTAGGTCAAAAAAGTAAGTATAAGTGTAAGAATCCAAATCTTGATATATATAATATAGTTGGCCAGGATGATATTATAACCAAAGGAGATGAGGGAGTTAAGTCAAGCCTTGATTTTTTAAGAGATCTTGGTTATAAGGATATCAAAACAAAAACCTACAAGGATATGAAACATGAAATATTAAATGAAACAAATAGGGAAGGTGTTTATAAGGAAATCTTATCATTTTTTGATGGCAAATAAGATAGCGTACTACTAAAAGTATCTGATAAATTACTTTGATAAAAAAACCACATATGTTATAATAGTAGTAAGTATAAAGGAGATCCTATGAAAACGCAAAGAAAATAGTGGCTATGACCCTACTTTTTAGTTTGTCAGCAAATACCCTAGCAAACTTAAATCCTCATAGCAATATTAAAGCTTATGCATCAAATAAGTTAGATTTTGGTATAGATACAAAAAAATTCGAACCTAAAAGTATAAGTCTTAATCTAAATCAAGATGAAAATAACAAAGAAGCAAGCCTTGCAGCCCTAAGAGTAGTAAGGTCTGAAATGTGGGATAAAAATGTCCCATATACCTATGACGAAAAGAGTAATAAAAATAATACAAGGCTAAGAGATGTTCTTAAAAGTAAGGGTATAAATAGCAAAGAAGCCTACCTTAATCAAATTAAATGGTCTAATGACCTTGAAAAATTATCTATCCAAAGGATGTTTGAGGTAAAAATAACAGGTTTAAGTCATACTAGACCTGATGGAAGCGACCTATCCAGTGCAATCCTACCAAGTGGAACTAGGACCTATGGAGAAATCCTCGCTTATAATTCAGATGGCTTTACACCAGCAAGAGCTTTTAGCCAGTGGACCCATAGAAAGATGGCTGACTACGCTGGTAAGAGTGAATACGAATTATTAGTTGAGTCAAATGGCGTATTTAACTATGGGAATGCCCACTTGCACATAATCCTTGACCCAAACTTTAACCGCATAGGGCTTGCTATAAACAATGATTCTGATATAAAATTTGTAGCAGCAGAATTTGGTCAGGCTGATAAGTCTGGAAGTAAGTCGACAGGTCTTGTAGGTGAGTATACTATGGACTTTGGCCAAGCTTCTACTAAGAAAACTAAGATGAGCAAAGAAGCGAGAATAAACTTAGAAAAAGCTGTAGAAGAAAATAAGACCCGTGTAGCAGCTGCAAACTTATTATTAGAAATGGCACCTAAAAAGGTTGCTGATATCAAGGGTCAGTTATTACAGCTAATAAAAGAATCAGAAGATTTAATAAAACTAGCAGAAAAAGCCTTACAAGAAGGTTAATAAAAAAATAAAAGAAAAGAATAGAGGAAGTTATGGAAAAGATACTAGAATTATTGCCTATAAGTAATGTGACTGATGTAAGTCCTGTAATAGGCGGAGATGTAAACGAAAGCTATAAGATAGATGCTGGTGGCAAATCATATTTTCTAAAGGTTCATAAGAATGCCGAAGCTTCATTTTTTGAATGCGAGAAAGCCGGTTTAAAATTATTTGAAGAAAACGGAATTTTTGCCCCAAGAGCTCTTGCAAGTGGTGAAGCTGATGGGTCAGCATATCTATTTATGACCTATCATAAGGAAGAAAGGGCAGGAAGCCAGGAAGATTTAGCTAGGGTTATAGCAGATATCCATAAGATAAAAAGTCCTGACGGAAAATTTGGTTTTCCATATCCTTTCATAGGCACAGCTTGTAATTTTGATAATGAATTGAAAGACAGCTGGAAGGAAGTTTTCCTTTATGAGAGAATGGATAAGTTAAAGTCTATGCTTGTTAAGTTTGATCTCTGGGAGGAAAAAGACCTAGAAAGATATGAGGAAGTTAGAAAAATTATAGAAGAAGAATTAGACAAACATAAGTCAGAGCCTGTTTTACTCCATGGAGACTTATGGGCAGGAAACTTTATGTTTGATGAAGATGAAAGACCCTTAGTTTTTGATCCAGCACCCCTATACGGTGATAGGGAGTTTGATATCGGAGTATCAACAGTATTTGGAGGTTTTAGAAAGGCCTTCTATGAAGAATACAAGGACCTAATGCCACTAGCAGAAGGTTATCAAAAACGTCTTAATTTTTACAGACTATATATTTTGATGAAATATTTCCTAAGGTTTGGACCAGTATATGATTCATCAGTAAATGACCTTATGAAAATAATTACCAAATAAAAAGTGCTTCGGCACTTTTTTTGTGTCTTTAGAAAAATCCTTCCTGGAAGTATAATGATAAATAAGCTAGAAATAGGAGGGACCATGGAAGATATAAGGAATTTGATAGAAAATTTGTTAGATGACATCAAAGATGTAGAAAAAAAGAAAATCAAAAGAAAAGTTAATACAAATCATGTCAAAGCCAGTATAAATCTTGACTTAGAAGGAAAAAGTGATGGTTACTATGTTTCTAAACTAAGGCTTATGGGAAATATTATAGACTTACCAAGCCAGCTTAAATCCCAGACTTTGAGCCTATATATAAGCTTTGCAAGGTTTATTGATAAAAATTATAATTTGCCAAATTCTACTTATCTTTACAACCAACTTTATAATCTAGCAAGAGATTATGTAGAAGACTTTGTAGACCCCAACCATGAAAAGAATTTAGCTAGGATTTATGAACTTATGTATAGTTTGACAAAGAAAGATTTAAGTTGTGATTTAGATAAACTTGCAAGAGACTTTCTAAAGTCTTTTCCAGACTTTAATGAGGAAACTATTTCTTTTTATAACCTCGCTCAAAATGGTAAAAAAGCAGTGTTTTGGGATCCGGATGGTAGGCTTAGGGAAAAATACAAGTTTAAAAAAGATGAAGAAAGAGCCCTTCTAGATCTTAGCCAAAGGAGAAATGTGCTCCGGGATAATGAACTTTTGGCTAATTTTACTATAAATTTATTTTTAAAAGGTTTAAAGGAAATTTTTTCTAGGGAGGATATAAATAGCGATGTATTAAAGACCTACCAAAGTCCTTATACCCTATCAAAAAATCTTTTGGATAGTTTACTTATAATTACTGAAGACAGGGTAAGGTCGATTTTTTCTTTCTTAGCAGATATAAAAACTGAAGATGCCTATGATTTTCTTGTAAAAAATTCTTGTGATAATATTTTATTTGAATTAGAAAATTATCAAACAAAGCTACTTGCAAATATTGATAGTAAGCTTACCTATGAGATTTATCTAGACTATTTTGATAAAAATCCCAAGAAAACTAGAGATATGGCTATATTTATAGAAGGCCTAGACATAAAAGATCAGGCTAAGATTTTAGAAGCTTACAAGCATAGGGGAAATTTCAGGGAAATACTAGATAAGTTATTAAAAAGTGATTTTACACCTACAAAAATTTTGGCCCTTAGCTATATTTATAAATACAAAATTGAAAAGCCTAAGGATAAAAAAATCCTTTTTGACATAATAAGAGAAGATAATTATGAGGATTTCCTAGACTTAATTAACAAGGGGGATTTTGATATTGACCTAGTTTCCGAGGTTTTAGACCTAAGAAAGGTTAAGTCTAAAAGAATTAAGCTTGATAAGAAACTTGTTAAAAAATCTAGAAAAGATTTGTCGGATACTGTAGAGACCATAAGCGATTTTGTAGGGGAAGATATAGATAATGATAGGCAAATTGAAGAAAAAACAAAAGAAGAAAATATAGAAACTAAGCCTAGTAAGGGAAAAATCTCACAACCAGCAAGATATTTTCTAGAAAAGATATTAAGGCAAGGTTCTATTTCAAAAGAGCGAGCCAGTGAGATTGCAATAGGCGAGGGGCTATTCTTAAATGTTTTTATTAATAATATTAATGACGAATTATTTGAATATATAAATGACCAAACTCTGGTAATTGAGGACTCAAAGGTCTTTATAGATGAGTTTTATGTGGAAATGGTAAAGGAGTTAATTGATGGATAGGATAAATCCTAAAGAAGCAAGCACGATTATAAAAAGTCTTGAGGCAGGAGTTGTGCCTGACCTTGGCCTAGGCCACCTCCTAGTAGGTAGGAAGGCTGAAGTGGATGAATTAATAAAGATTTTAGCCAATGTAGAAAATGGTGATAGCGACCTTAGATTTTGGGTAGGAGACTTTGGCTCTGGCAAGTCCTTTATGCTAAAAACCATAGAAAACCTAGCCCTTTCCAAAAACTTTGTCGCATCAACTATTGACCTTAACCCTTCTAGGAGATTTTATGCTACAGATAAGAAGGCTGTTAATCTTTACTCAACCATTATAGAAAATCTAAAGACAAAAAATGCTAGGTCTGGTAATGTAATTGAAGTTATCATAGAAGAATGGATCTCAACTATTTTTGCTAACCTAGCTAGAGATTATGGCTATGACCTAAAAGAATTAATGGCAGGAGACCATAAGGAAGAAGTTATCGGTGTGATTTTAGAAACTCTTGCTAAATTTAAGGCGGTTGGCCTATCTTATGAACTAGGGCAGGCTATTTCTAAATATTACGAGGGTTTTATAACAAATGATAGGATCCTAAAGCTTAAGGCCATTAGGTGGATAAGGGGAGATATTAGTACAAAGACTGAGGCCAAAAAGGACCTAGGTATAAACGAAATAATTAACGATGATAACTACTTTGAGGCTATAAAAAATTTGGCAGAACTTTTTCAAGAAATAGGTTATGCGGGTTTTGTTATAAACTTTGATGAGGCCGTAAACCTCTATAAACTTCCACATTCAACAAGTAGGGAAAGAAATTACGAAAAGATTTTAAATATTTATAACGAGTGCAAGTCAAATTTAGCCAAGGGCTTATTTATAAATTTTGGAGCCACAAGAAAAACTGTTTTTGACCAGTCCAGGGGCCTTGCCTCCTACGGAGCCCTAAAGGGTAGGCTTGGTAGTGAAGCTTCCATGGATAGTGACTTTGTAAATACTAATAAAACTGTCCTAGGCCTTAGGGTTTTAACAGATGAAGAAATCTATACCCTGCTTGAAAACCTGGTAAAGATCTACAACACCCATTATAAGACAGCTATAAATGTTACCAGCTCTGAAATAATTTCCTACATGGAAGGTCAGCTAAATAGGCCCGGAGCAGATGAATTTCTAACACCGAGGGCAGTTATCAAGGACTTTATAGAAATCCTTGATATAAAAAGGCAAAACCCAGATGTCAAGATAAGTGATTTATTAAAAGAAAAATTTGGCAACCTCCAACCAGTTTCTAAAGAACCAGATGACCTAGATGATGAAATAGAGATAATATGACTAAGGCTTACGAACTTTTATCAAGGGATATGCGAGAATTTATTTATAAAAAAGGCTGGCCATCCCTGACTAAAATTCAAAATGCAGCTATTAGGCAAATTTGCTCCACAGATAATAATTTAATCCTAGCTGCTCCTACAGCATCAGGAAAGACTGAGGCGGCTTTTTTACCAGCCATATCCAAGTCAAAAGATATAAAAACGAAGCTTAAAATTTTATATATTTCACCCCTTATAGCCCTTATAAATGACCAGTTTAAGAGAATTACTGATATGTGTAAAGACCTTGATATTGTTGTTACAAGCTGGCATTCTGAAGCTTCTGTAAGTAAAAAAGATAAACTCGCAAAGGATCCCTCTGGAATTTTACTAATTACGCCAGAATCTCTAGAAGCCATGTTAGTTTCTGACAAGGCTAGGGCAGAGATTTTATTTAAAGACCTTGACTTTGTAATAGTTGATGAAATCCACGGATTTCTAGATACAAATAGGGGTCTTCAACTAATGTCCCTTCTTGATAGACTCAGGTACTATACTAAGAATAACCCTAGAATGTTTGGCCTTTCAGCAACTATTGGGGATAAAAACTATGATTTAGCCAAAAGTTTTTTCCTAAATGATAGAGAAACTAATATCCTTCTTGATAGGTCAAAAAATGATTTGGTTACAAGCCTAGACTATATAGAATGTGAAGATGTAAATGAAGAAATTGCCCAGAAAATTTTAGCTTATGCCCTTGGAAAGTCGACCCTGATTTTTCCAAATTCTAGGGCTAGGGTAGAAAAATTATCCTACCTATTAAAGAAAATAGCCAAAGAAAAGGGCTATGAAATTAGAGTTTTTTCCCACCATGCTTCAATCTCAAAACTTAAAAGAACTGAGATAGAAAACTTTGCTAAAACTAGTAGAAATGATTTCATAATAGTGGCCACCTCTACCCTAGAATTAGGAATTGATATAGGGGCTGTGGACCAAGTTATCCAAGTAGGCTCTGCCGCATCTGTTTTGTCTCTGTCTCAAAGGCTAGGTAGGTCTGGTAGGAGGACACGCAAGTCTGTTATCCATCAAATAGCGACTGATAAGTGGGACCTTATCCAGGCTCTTGCATCTTTGAGATTATTTGAAGAAGGAAGGCTTGATAAAATAGACGTTCCAAAAAAATCTTATGATATTTTTGCTCACCAAGTCTTATCGACACTTTTAGAAAAAAATGGCCTTTTAATTAAAGAATTTTTCAAACTAAACAAAGATTTAAAATCTTTTGCCGATATATCTGATGAAGAATTTGAAATCCTAGCAGACTTTCTTTTGGAAAAAGACTTTATAGAAGAAATTGATGGTGAATATATAGTAGGATTAGCAGCTGAAAAGCTCATGACTATGGGTTCTTTTTATAACCAATTTATAGCGAAGAAAACCTACAAGGTCCAAACCGATAAGCAAATTTTAGGGGAAATTGAACTTGGAGAAAATTTAAGACTTGCTGATAGGATCTACCTAGCAGGTCAGGTCTGGAAAATCGAAGCCATCAACCATAAAATGCGAAAAATAAGGGTAAGTTTATCTGAAAAGGCCAATGCCAAAAGTTTTGCAGGAACAGGTGGTTTTGAAATTAGTGGAGAGGTAAGGGCAAAGATGGAAGAGATTTTATTAAAGCCTTTAGATTTTGACCTAGATAAAAATATAAAGGAAATTATAGAGGGCTTAGGAAGTGAAATAAGAGAGGAATCTTACCACTTTGTAGACTTTGACGGAAAGATGGGACTTAGGACTTTTAGGTCCACAAAGGTAAATAAAACCTTGGCCCTTATGCTAAATATAAAATCAAATTCACTCGACTACTACGTAGAAGATAAGTCATCAACCATACTAGGTCCAAATATTAAAAAAGATTTTAACAACTTAAGGGAAAATCTCCTTAAAGATTCTGATCTAGAAGATTTTCTCGGGAAAAATAAAAGACTTATCGAAAGCTATATTTCCTTAAATAAATTTATGGTCCTTGTACCTGATATTTTGAAAGTTATTTATATCATGAAAAATATCCTAGACCTTAGGGGAGCCAACCAATACTTACAAAATTTGTAATTAAATATCTTCCTTTTCTGTGCTATTATTATAATAAGAAAAGATTAGGAGGGTATTATGAAATATATCAAGGAAATGTTACTCATAAGTCTTATAGTTTTTGGAGGTATTTTCATAAAGGCATCCGGATCTATTGGACAAAAAGATTATGAAGACGAATCAAGATATAGGAAAGTTAAGGTAGAGGAATACCTACAGAAAGTAGACGGGGTAGAAAAAGAATTTGTAGAAAAATATCTAAATCACGAGGATGAAGATCCAAGTGTGATTGTTAGCGAAACTACAAACATTGATACAGGCGAGTCATATAAATATATACAAGCTAGAGATTCAGAAAAAAATATTGACATTGATGGCAAGCTTAGCGGAATAGTCTTTTTTAGGGAGGGAAGTGAGAGGTTTTGGATAAATACAAAAGAAAAAACTTATTACAATGATACTTATGATTATAGCAAAAATCCTAAGGAAGACTCTATAATTTCTAGTAATGAAGAAATGATTTACGAAAAATTCCTAATGGGTTATGACAAAAGTGTTGAAAAAATTGGTGATACCTATAAAATGACTTACCTTGATGATTTAAACAAGGGGTCATATGAAATTTACGACTTAGAGGGAAATTGTCTTGAGTCTTTTTCCGACAACAGCCAAGGTAGGTGGAAAGAAGTTATTGTTTCAAAATCCGCAGATGTTAATGAAACTTATGAGAAACTTCTAGGCCTAAAAGACACCTATATAAGAGTTGACGATTTAGGACAAATTAAAAATTAAAGGGAAAAAATGAAGTTTGAAAGAATTTTAAAAGTAGAAAATCTTGAAAAATATTATGGTAAGGAAGACAAAAGAGTCTTATCCCAGCTAAACTTTGACCTTCTTGAAGGAGAGTTTTTAGGCCTAATGGGCAAGTCCGGCTCAGGTAAGACCACAATCCTTAATAGTCTAGCAAGCATAGGGTCCTTTAACAAGGGCTCTATTTGCTATTATAACAAGGATATATCTCTTTTTAAGAGAAGGGAAATTTCTGACTACAGAAAAAATGTGATCTCCTATATCTACCAGGACTTTAAATTAATTGATATCTTAACTTCCTACGAGAATATAATTCTTCCTTTAAATATTTCCAAAAAGGATATTGATAAGGCTAGGGTGATGGAGATAGCAAAGATTTTAGAAATAGAAAATATCCTAGATTCTTATCCAGAAAGTCTTTCTGGTGGAGAAAAACAAAGGGTAGCTATAGCAAGGGCCCTTATCAAAGAGTCAAAGATTACCCTAGCAGATGAGCCCACAAGCTCTCTTGATACTAAGCTTACCCTAAATGTCCTAAGGCTTTTAAAAACTTTTAACAAGGTCCACAAGAGATCAATTATTATGGCAAGCCACGATCTAAGAGCGATTTCTTTTACTGATAGGGTTTTGTTTTTAAAAGATGGGAAAATTTATAATGAGCTAAGGCGTAAGGAAAATGAGTCAAGAGATGGGTTTTTATTGAGGATAGAAAATGCAGATAGGAAGCTAATAAGATGAAAAAATCCGAGTCGACAAAGAAACTTTACCTCCTAATTTTAATAATAAGTTCTATCACTTCTTACATAATTTTGGCCATAGATAAGTCTGAAGTTTTTTCTTATATCTATGAAGAAAACAGGCTTTATCTCCTTGATACAGTTAGGCTTATATTTCTTGTATCACTAGTTTTTATTTTTATTTTGATTTATTACGCAAGTTTCTATATGATAAGCGAGAAAAAAAACGACATAGGCTTATATGTAGCTGAGGGTATGAGCCAGTCAAATTTATTTAGGATGCTTTTTAAGGATAGCCTAGGTGACTTAATTAAGGCAAATTTTTTAGGGCTTGGTATATCTATATTTATTAATGAATTTATAAATCTCCTTACTGTCAAAATTCTAAGCCTGGGTCTAAATTACCACAAATTTTCCTTATCAATTAAGGCTGTAATTTTCACCTTACTTATTAGTCTTATATTAAATAGTCTTTCTATTTATACAATAGTCAGGGATTTTTATAAGAAAAATCCAGATGAAATCTTTAGAGGAGAGATAAAATCAAGGTCGGATTCCTTTTTGTTTTTGGGTCTTGTTCTATTTTTGCTTGGGATAGTATTTGCCAGGCCCTATTATAGGATGGAATTTTTCCTTATAATAGGTTTTACTAGCATGTTTTTATTATTAGTATTTTTTGTCATTTCAAAAATTTTCCTCAAAACAAAAAAGGGGGACCTAATAGTAAGAAAAAGTCTAAGCCTAAGCTTCAAAAACGACAAGGCCTCGCTTCTTTTTACAAGTTTCATGCTAATTATAGGCACACTTATCCTTGCCTACACACTTATTACAAGTATTTCATCAAGAAATGCCCTAGAAAGACCAGCAGATTTTACCCTTTATGATTCAGAAGAAAAAATTCAAAATTTAAAACAAAACCAAGAAATGGCCCAAATGATAGGGGAGATTTATCCTATCTATGGTTATGAATATGATAATATAGATACAAATGAAATTGAAAACTTAGTAAGGGCAAATATTAGCCTTGATAGGACGAGTAGAAATGATTTTTATTTGTATACAAGATTTTTATTAAGAAAATCAACTTTTGAAAAAATCTACGACCTAAGGATAGAGTTGGCAAGTGACGAGGCAATAATATTAACAGAAAACGAAAATCAAAAACTTGCCCTAGAAGACACGATGTCTAAAGAAGAATTGTTTATAAAAATATCTGATAAATCTTATAAAATCCTACCTATTATAGAATCAAATAGGATTTTTTCTAATGATGTAATCGGACTTTCTAGCATGGTTGTTTTAGATGATGATATTTATGATAGTCTTATTGGAAATAAAAATCCTTTTGCCTATAATCTCAATTTATCAAAAGACTTTGTAAACTCATTTGGTTTTTCAAAAGGATCTGACATGTTAAGGGAAGCTTTTATTAGGGGAGGTTATAAGTATGAATCCTATATTTGGCAGGCAAAAAATGCCATCTCTCAAATAACTGAAAATCTCTATACCTACTTCTACCTGAGTTTGATCTTTATCCTGGCTGGGCTTAGCTTTTTTACAATAAGGATTTTTATCTTATTTGAAAAGTCAAAAGAAAAGTTAAAAATCTTATCACTTATGGGGCTTAGTCTAGATGAAATAAAGGCCATGGTAAAAAAAGAGTATACTATACTATTTCTAACAGTAGGCCTTAGCTCGATACTAATAAGCGTATTTTTATTTATGAATTTGCCCTATACAGCGGAGTTATTTTTCAAACTTACCCTAAGTAAGATAGGATTTACCCTAAGTATGATAGGACTTTCCCTTATAATATTAATGACCTTATTTTTAAGATTTATAATAAGGATAAGCTTTGAAAGGATTGTTTATTATGAAGAAAATATTAATAATTGAAGATGACAGAAATCTTTTAAATGAACTTAAGGGATTTTTATCAAACAAGGGCTATGAAGTTCTAAGTGTGGATAATTTCCTAAGAGCAACGGATATAGCTTTAGATTTAAGACCCGACCTTGTGATTTTGGATATAAACCTACCAGGCATATCAGGTTTTGATATTTGTAGGGACCTTAAGGAAAAATCCAATATTCCAATTCTGATGCTAACATCAAGGGTCGGTATAGAAGATGAAATCAGGGGTCTTGAAATAGGGGCTGATGAATATCTGGCAAAACCTGTTGATACCAGAAGGCTTATCCTAAGGATGGAAAAACTCCTAGATCTTTTTGACCATTTTCAAGATATTATAAGTGTAGGTGACTTAGGCCTTGAGATTTCTACATCAAAGTTATCCTATAAGGATTCTTACCTTATCCTTCCTCAGACTGAAGCAGATATTATAAAAAAACTTATGGAATCCTACCCTAAGATAGTATCAAAAAACGATCTTTTGGAAGCGGTTTGGTCTACAATTTATATAGACGAAAATATCCTCCAGGTAAATATAACTAGGCTAAGAAAAAAACTTAAAAACCTGGCTCCCTATCGTATTTACAACAAAAGAGGGAAGGGTTATGGTTTAGGAGAGACAGATGACTAGCACATTTAAGGATGGACTTGTTTGGATAATAGGATTTTTGAGTCTTGATATCCTATTTATTTTTTTAATATATTTGATAAGTCCAGAGCTTATTGACAATTTTATTATTTTTATAATTCTTTTTACAATTTTGGCTCTTTTATTTATCCTAAGGTCAATAAAAAATAAAAATAATAGAAAAAAAGAACTTTTAGAAGAATTCCTGATAAATAACTCATTTATAACAAAGGATGCCTTAGTTGATGAGTTTGGTAATGATTATGAGAAAATCTTTGACAACTACCAAAGGGCGATAAAAATAAAGGATAAGAGGCTTGAAGAATCAAGGTCTAAGCTTATTTCTTATAGAAATTTTATAGAAATGTGGGCCCACGAGATAAAAACTCCCCTAGCCTTTGCTAACTTATTTTTAGAAAACCATAAAAATGACTTTGATAGGGTGAGCTTTGATAAATTAATCCTTGCCAATGCCAATATAGAAAATTATATCAATCAAATTCTCTACTATGCAAGGCTTGATGCCAGTAAAAAAGATTATAAGATGGGAGATATCATCCTAAAAGAATGCCTAGATGAAGCAATCAAGGCCTACTATCCCCTAATAGCAGAAGAAGGAATAATCATAAAAGAAGAGCTGGGAGATGTGAAAGTCTTTACAGATAAGTCCACTCTGGTCTTTATCATTTCTCAAATTATCTCAAATGCTATTAAATACTGCGATGGCGTTATAAATATCACCAATAAGGGTAAAAACTTATATATAGGAAACAATGGGCCCAAGGTAGCAGAGCAAGACCTTGCCTTTATCTTTGAGAAGGCCTTCACAGGAGAGGTTGATAAAATCCATAAATCAACAGGCATGGGCCTATATCTTGCAAAACTTTATGCAAGAGACCTTGCTATTGACATAGAAGTTATTGAAAATAAGGACGGAAACTTTGTAATAGGTCTAAGACTTTAGGGAGATTTTATGTTTTTAAGACCCGAAAGGCTTTTATTTAGCCTTCATGATTCAAAAATTTTTTCTATAAATAGAAGGGAAAACGACCTTGAAATAAGGCTTTCAGGTATGGTTATTGTTGAAAATAACAGGACTTTTGCTATAGATAAACCTAAAATCGCCTGCCATGACCTCATAGATATAGAAGCTAGTAAGGATTATCCTGTGAGGATAATGGCTTTTTATAAAGAAGTTAAATATTTAACTATAGATGAATTTAAAGGCTATACATTTGATATTTTAGAAGAAGCCTACGGGGATGGTATCATTCACTTTTATGGAATAGGAAATCTCTATAAAGAAGGAAGGCCGCATGCCCTTGCTATGACTATAGATATTTTTTATGGCGGAGAATTAGAGGCTATTTGGGATAGGAAAGATAAGGTTGAAATTAAGGGATAGTATGGAATTAAGTAAGAAATTTGAACTACAAAAGTGTAAAAATAAAATTAAATACCAGATAGAACATGATAAGGTACCAATTAAGCTTGATCCTAACCTAAATGAGGCAATTAAGTACCTTCTATGGTATGTGCCAAATATAAATTCTGAGCAAGCAAAAGAAGAGGACCTTCTTACCAATATAGAATACGATGACTATATTTTTGAAGAGCTCATGGTAGCAATGAAGCTTAGGGATATCGATGTGCTCTTTACAAACTCTATCGAAGATTATATAGTAAAAGATTTTAAAGAAGGCATATGTACAAATGATCAAAAAATAGTAATGACCCTAGCAGATGGTGAGACAAAGACAATGAGTCTTTTAAGGCATGTTAGAAACGCCATCGCCCATGGGAATTTCAACGTGGTTGAAGGACTTTTAATAGGATTTGATATCAAAAGGCTTTCAGAAGATAAAATTCAGTACAAGGGGATTTTTAAGATAAATCCAGAAGGCCTACTAAGAGCCCTAAGAAAGATTCTTTTTGACTTATCAAGCCAAGAATTTATAAAAGAAGCCTTTAGAAAGTCAGGTTATTGGGTCGAACCCTACCAAGAAGAGTATCAGAGAAGTCACAGGTTTGATCTTTATGCTAAAAAAAATGGAAGAAGTTTTGCTGTTGAAATTAGAAATTACGAATATGGACACAAGGTTTCAAAAAAAGAAATTTCTAAGATGATAAAGGATTTTAGGGGAGCAGTAGAAAAACTCATCCCAATCCTGATTATAAATTCAACATACCTTACAGATGCTGCTAGAAATAAGCTTTTAAGAGAGCGTGTTATTATTCTTGATATAAAAAATATCAAAAAAATGCGCAAGGGTAGGGATATGGTGTCAGAGATAATTAGAGATAATTTGTATTTTAAAAAATAAAGTTAAAGAAAGTTGATAAAACTTTAAACTATCTAAGTTTCAGGGATAATAAATTTACATCGCAAAGAGAGATGATGTATAGGAGGAATTATGACTGATATAAAAAATCAAGGCGATAAAGCAAGAAAAAATCGCCAAGAAAGAAGAAAGGACATTGCCATCGAAAGAGAAGGTAAGCTAGAAGCAGGTAGAAACCTATCTTGGGGTTCTATCATAGCAGGCGCTGTTTCAGGTGCGGCAGTATTTACTGTTCTTAGCCTTTTAACAGCAGCACTAGGATTTGGAATATTTTCAGCAAACTCTGCTAACCCATTTGCAGGCGTTGGTGTTTTTACTGGTCTTTGGACAGCAATCACCCTTATAGTTTCATTTTGTGCAGGTGGTTTTGTAGCAGGTTATGCAGCTAGATCAACAGGTCTACTTCACGGTGCAATCACATGGGCAGTAACAGTACTATTACTATTTACCCTTATATTTAATGCAGTGGCAGCAACACTAGGTCTTGCAGGCCAAGCAGTAGGTGCAGTAGCAGGTGGAGCTGGAAATGTTGCAGGTAGTGCTCTAAGTACTGCAGGCGATGCAGCAAGCTCAGCTATTGGATCAGCAGTTGATAAGGTTGGCGAAAATATGGAAGGTGCAGATACCGAAGACCTACAAGCAAACCTTGAACAATACCTAGCTGATACAGATGTCGAAGAACTTCAACCAAACTACCTTGAAGGTCAAGTTGAAGAAAGTAAGGATGAGATAGCAGCAGCAGTTAAGGCTATAGCTTTAAATCCAGACAATGCTGGATCAGAAATTGACAAGTTAACTAAATCACTTTCTAAAAAAGCTGAAACTATAGCAAATTCAGCTAATGAAGATGCTATAGCAAATGCAGTAGCAGAAAACTCAGATTTAAGCGAAGCAGAAGCTAAAGAAATTGGTAAAAATATCTACGATGAACTTGATAGGGCATCTGTAGAAACAAGTAAAGCACTTAACGATGCTAGTGATCAAATCAACAAGCTTGCAAAGGATGCAAAAATCACAGCAGATGAAACAGTAGAAAAAGCAAAAGATGGTGCTGATAAGGCATCAAATGCAGTATCTCTTGGTTCTGTTCTAACTTTCCTAGGACTAATCGCAGCACTCGCAGTATCAGCAATAGCTGGTAGAAAAGGTGAAGAATACGCTGTAAGAAACTTTAGATAAGTAAAAAAAATAGACCCTTGGCGGTCTATTTTTTATTCTT
>NZ_CALGYW010000061.1 GCF_937934665.1 uncultured Anaerococcus sp. | reverse complement strand
ATCCTATTGTAAATAACTAATTTATTATTATGTCCAGTTTTATGGGTACATTTCAGCTTGGGGGGTTTTTTAAAAATTTCTTAACTTTTTTTGCTTGTGGACCTCTTGGGGCTTCTATTTTTTCAAATTCTACATTATCTCCAGTTTCTAGCTTTTTAAATTCTTCTTCAGATATTATATCTGAATAATGGACGAAGAGGTCTTCTCCTCCCCATTTTATAAAGCCAAAACCTTTTTTGTTATCAAAAAATTTTACAACACCTATACTCATTTTTCCGCCTTTCTTGCTGAAAATAAGACTCTTAAGGTATCTTCATTTACATCACCCATGGTATCCTCATCAAAAATCCTTATGTCAGTAAAACCAGTTTTTTGAAGCAAATTTTTTACATAGTCTATAGTATAAATTCTTTCTTGTTGGTATTCCTCAATTCGCTTGTAGGACCCGTCAGGATTTTCTACAAAAAAGTTTAAGTTCATATCTATTAACTCATCCTCTAGGTAATTATCCCAGGTATAGAAGATATCCTCATACTCATAGACATAACATTCTGATCCAAAAATCTCTCTCATTTTCATCTCTGAATTTATATCAAAAACTAGGAGCGAATCGTCCTTGAGATTATCATAGGAGTTTCTAAATAACTTCTCAAGGTCAGCTGGGTTTGTAACATAGTTTACACTATCTAAAAGGATTACTATTAGGTCATAAAAATCTTTTTTCTCATATTCTACCATATCATAGTAGATTAAGTTTACCTTGTCATTATCGTATTTTTCTGCAAAACAGTTTAGCATGTCTGTTGATATATCAAGGGCATCTATCCTTTTATAGTCATCGAAAAAATAATTAGTGAGCATGCCTGAGCCACAAGCAAGCTCAAGCATATTCTCCTTTCCTATTTTATAATCTTTGGCAAGATCCTTGATATTTTTAGCATACTTTTCGTATTCTATATCAAAACTTAATTTATCATAGATATAGGAAAACTCACCGTACATTACTTATCCTTTATTTCTTCAAGGCTAGCCTTGGTTTTTTCTAAAAGATCCTTGTAGTCAGCAAGTTTTTCTCTTTCCTTGTTTACTACAGCCTCTGGTGCCTTATCTGTAAAGCCCTTGTTTGAAAGCTTGCCTTCTGCTCTTTTAATTTCTGATTCGATTTTTTTAATCTCGCCTTTTAGACGTTCTTTTTCCTTTTCATAGTCCATTAGTTCGTCAAGTGACATATAGACAGAAAATTCGTTAAAGACAAGTTTTACAAGACCTTCATCAGCTATATTTGCCTCATCCTTGTTTAAAACTTCTACTTCACTTGCGCTAGCTAGGTTTATAAATTGGTCTTTGATTTTTTCTATAAGGGCCTTATTTTCTCCGTTTTCTGCAACAATGGTTAGTTTTTGCTTGGTTTTTGCTGGTACATTTAGGCTAGCTCTTTGGTTTCTGATGGCTGTTATTGCCTTAATTACTGAATTTACGTTTTTCTCTTCTTCTATGAAGTTAAATTCTTCCTTTATTTCTGGCCAATCTTCAATTATTAGCATGTCTTTTTTGTTTGGTAGGGAAGAATAAATTTCTTCTGTTATAAATGGCATAAATGGATGAAGGATAACTAGCATGTTTTTTAGAACATAAAGAAGGACTTTCTTTACATTTGCCTTAGCTTGAGCATCTTCTCCATAAAGTCTAATTTTGGCAAATTCTATATACCAATCGCAGTATTCATTCCAAATAAAGTCTTCAATCCTATCAGCCGCAAGGCCTATTTCGTACTTATCAAGGTTTTTGGATACGTCTTCTATAACTTGGTTAAGTCTTTTTAGGATCCATTCATCTTCGAGTGTTAGATTTTTTCCATCAAAGTCTAAATCATCAGACTCGTCTATATTCATAAGGACAAATCTTGATGCATTCCAAAGTTTGTTGGCAAAGTTTCTTGATGCAAGAAGCTTATCTTCATCATATCTCATATCATTACCTGGAGAGTTGCCTGTTATTAGAGTAAATCTAAGGGCATCCGCTCCGTATTTTTCTACTACATCTATTGGGTCTACACCATTTCCTAAAGACTTGCTCATCTTTCTTCCTTGGCTATCTCTAATAAGACCTGTAAATAAGACGTGGGAGAAAGGCACTTTCTCTGTTGTATAAAGAGAAGCAAATACCATTCTTATTACCCAGAAAAAGATTATATCGTAGCCAGTTATAAGGATATCTGTTGGGAAGAAATAATCAAATTCTTCGTTTTCTTCTGGCCACCCTAGGGTTGCAAAAGGCCATAGAGCTGATGAGAACCAAGTATCAAGGGTGTCTTCTTCTTGGGTTACCTTTTTACCTTCCAGCATCCCTTTTTCATCTGGTTCGTCTTCTGATACTATGATTTTTCCATCTTCTGTATAAAATACAGGAAGTCTATGCCCCCACCAAAGTTGGCGTGAAATAGTCCAGTCTCTGATATTTTCTAGCCAGTTCATGTAGGTTTTTGAAAGGTTATCTGGAATTAATGTTAATTCGCCAGAGTTATAGGCATCTATACACATCTTGGCAAATCCATCCATCTTTACAAACCATTGTTTAGAAATAAGTGGTTCTATAACTACATCTGTTCTTTCAGAATAACCAACTGCATGGTCGATTTCTTCGATTTTTACAAGAAGGTCTTCTTTTTCTAAATCTTCAAGCATAGCTTCTCTGGCTTCATACCTATCCATACCAGAATATCTGCCATAGCCATCAACAACATGGGCAGTAGTGTCAAGAACAACACATTGGCCAAGGTCGTGGCGGGCACCAACTTCAAAGTCATTAGGGTCATGGGATGGGGTTATTTTTACACAACCTGTACCATATTCCATATCTACGTAGGAGTCTGCAATTATAGGGATTTTTCTACCTACAAGTGGTAAAATTAGGTTTTTACCAATCTTATCTTTAAATCTTTCGTCTTCTGGATTTACTGCTACAGCAAGGTCACCGAGCATGGTTTCTGGACGAGTTGTAGCAATTATTATATAGTCATCGCTATCTTCATAGCGGTATTTGATATACCAAAGCTTGCCCTTTTGATCTTTGTGGTAAACTTCTGCATCAGATATAGCTGTTTCTGCCATTGGATCCCAGTTAACAATTCTATTTCCCCTGTAGATTAGACCGTCATCATACATTTTTTTGAAAACTCTTTTGACAGCTTTTGTTAAATTTTCATCCATGGTGAATGAATCGTGGTCCCAATCGCAAGAAACACCTATTGTTCTTAATTGTTTTTTTATTGTACCGCCGTACTCATGGGTCCAATCCCAAGCTTCCTTAAGGAAGCCATCTCTGCCTAAATCGGCCTTGGTCTTCCCTTCTTTTGCAATTTTACCAACTACCTTGGCCTCAGTAGATATAGAGGCATGGTCAGTTCCTGGTATCCATAGGGCCTCAAAACCTGCAAGTCTTTTATACCTAATTATTATATCCTGTAAGGTATTATTTAGGGCGTGGCCTAAGTGAAGCTGGCCTGTTACATTTGGTGGTGGCATTACAATTGTAAATGGTTTTTTATCAGGATTTACTCCCGCCTTGAAATAGCCTC
The DNA here is from genome assembly GCF_937934665.1 of uncultured Anaerococcus sp. GTDB lineage: Bacteria > Bacillota > Clostridia > Tissierellales > Peptoniphilaceae > Anaerococcus. Next base: position 4,029 of record NZ_CALGYW010000061.1, on the reverse strand, counting down.
CCCTTTCCCATTCTTGGTAGATTTTTTTCTCAAAATCTTGTGGATTATACTTTGTATCCATATTTTCTCCTCTCAATTAAAAAAGTGATAACGCATTCTAGGACGAATTATCGCGTTACCACCTAAATTTCTTCTAATAAGACTCTCTTTTGCATTTATGCATGCTACATTAACATATATGAAAGCAACCTTCACCTAGTCTATCCAAAGATTTGCACCAACCATCTTCTCTCTAAAGGACTTTTTAGGCTAATCCTCTTTCAATGTTAGTATTTAACTTTAGAATATTATATTAATTTTTCCCTAAAAGTCAACATTGATTCTCTTTGATAAAAAAAATTATCATTTTTTACATGATATTGATTTCCTATAAAATTTTTTATAAATAAATATTGATTAGCTATGATTGATATATAGATAATAAGTATTTATATAAAACTTGTGAAAATATTTTCATTATTTCGAAAAATTTGGTATAATATCTTTAGAGTCTTGGTGCAGGAGAAATTATGAAATTAGTTATATATATAATCTCAGATAGTAGTGCTATTGGTCTTATCGAAATAGTCAAGGAAACCATGAGGCATTTTGACAAACCTTATGAGGTAAAACTATTCGATAGAATAAATAGCAAGGCAAAATTAAATAAACTACTTATCTCTATAAAAGATTCAGACAATTCGATAATTTATCACTCATTTAGAGATTCTAAAATGAAAGCCTATGTCAAAAGCTACCTATCTAGTAAAAACATAAAAGAAATAGGACTTGTGGACATAGCAGTAGAAGAAATGGCAAGTATTCTTAGCCAGGATAAAAATCCTAGCGAAGAGATTGCTAATCTTCCTGATATATACCACAAAAAAAGGATAGAAGCCCTAGATTTTGCCATTAATTTTGATGATGGACAAGATTTTAAGGGACTTGCTTTTTGCGATATAGCAATAATTGGAGTTTCAAGGTCATCAAAGACCCCCTTATCTATGTACCTTGCAAGTAAGGGACTTAAGGTTAGTAACATTCCTATCTTGGTTGATTCGAAAGTTCCCCATGAGCTTTTTGAAATAGAACCAAGTAAAATCTTTGGCCTTACCATAGATAAGGATGTACTAAAAAAAATAAGGGAAGAAAGACTTAAATCATTAAACCTATCTGTAGATTCCCTCTACTCCTCTAAGGAAAGGATCGATAGGGAAATCGATTATGCACTTGAGCTTATGAATGACCTAGGATGTATGATCATAGACGTTACTTATAAGTCTATCGAAGAAACTTCAGAAATTATCATTGGCAAATTAAATCAAAATAAAGGAAAGGAAAAATTATGAGCACAAAATACGTTTATAACTTCGACGAAGGTAACAAAACAATGAGAGACCTTCTCGGCGGCAAGGGTGCAAACCTAGCAGAAATGACAAATATGGAAATCAACGTACCATATGGTTTCTCTGTAACAACTGAAGCATGTATCAGATATTACAAAGAAGACCAAAAGATTTGGGATGAATTAAACGAAGAAATCTCAAACCACATCAAAGATCTAGAAGCCCACAATGGCAAGACCTTTGGTAACAACGAAGACCCATTATTAGTTTCAGTTAGATCAGGAGCCCCTATATCAATGCCAGGTATGATGGATACTATCCTAAACCTAGGTCTTAACGATGTTGCTGTTAAGGGACTTGAAAATAAAACTAACAATAAGAGATTTGCCTATGACTCTTATAGAAGGTTTATCCAAATGTTTGCTGACGTAGCTATGGGACTTGATAAAAACAAATTTGAAGAAGTTCTAACAGCTAAAAAAGAAGAAAAGGGCGTAAAAACAGACCACGACCTAACAGCAGAAGACTTTGTTGACGTTGTAGAAAAATATAAGGTAGTTTATAAAGATCTTGCAGGAGAAGAATTCCCACAAGAACCTAGAAAACAACTTGACCTTGCTATAGCAGCAGTATTTTCTTCATGGAATAACCCAAGAGCTATCCTTTATAGAAAACTAAATGAAATAGATGATAAGATGGGCACAGCTGTAAACGTTCAAACCATGGTATTTGGTAACATGGGCGAAACAAGCGGTACAGGAGTTGCCTTCTCAAGAAACCCTGCAACTGGTGAAAACGCTCTTTATGGTGAATACCTAATGAATGCCCAAGGTGAAGACGTAGTAGCTGGTGTTAGAACACCAGAACCTATAAGCCATCTTGAAGATATCATGCCAGATGTTTACAAAGAATTTGCAGATACAGCAGAAACTTTAGAAAAACACTACAAAGACATGCAAGATATGGAATTTACCATCCAAGAAGGTAAACTATTCTTACTTCAAACTAGAAATGGTAAGAGAACTGCCCAAGCAGCTGTCCAAGTAGCAGTAGATATGGTAGAAGAAGGACTAGTTAGCGAAAAAGAAGCCTTACTAAGGGTTAACCCACAGGACTTAGACGGACTTCTTCACCCTACTTTCACTCAAGATGCTATTGATAAGGCAGAAGCCCTAACTAAGGGTCTTGCAGCTTCTCCAGGAGCAGCAGTAGGTAAAATTGCTTTCTCTGCCCCAGAAGCAGCAAAAAGAGGGAAAGACGGAGAAAAAGTTATCCTTGTCCGTGAAGAAACAAGCCCAGAAGACCTTGAAGGTATGGTATCAGCAGTAGGTATCCTTACAGCTAGAGGCGGTATGACATCTCACGCTGCAGTAGTAGCAAGAGGTATGGGTAAATGCTGTGTATCTGGTGCATCAGATATCCACGTAAATGAACTTGAACATACTATGAGAATAGGAGACGTAGTCCTTACAAGCGAAGATACAATCTCAATCGACGGATCAACCGGTCAAATTTATGCAGGTGACCTTGCTACTCAACCACCACAAATGCACGGTGCCTTTGGTAAATTTATGGAATGGGTAGACAAATATAGAGATATGAAAGTTAGAACAAATGCCGATACACCAAGAGATGCTAAACAAGCTCTAGAATTTGGTGCTGAAGGTATAGGTCTATGTAGGACAGAACACATGTTCTTTGCAGATGATAGGATTTTCCAAGTTAGAAAGATGATCCTAGCAAGTGATCTTGAAACAAGAGAATCAGCCCTAGAAAAAATCCTACCAATGCAAGAAGAAGACTTCTATCAAATCTATAAACTAATGGAAGAAAGACCAGTAACAGTAAGACTTCTTGACCCACCACTTCACGAATTCTTACCAAAGGGAGAAAAGGAAATAGCCGACCTTGCCCTAGAACTAAAAATAGAGCCAGCACGAGTTCACGAAAGAATATCAGAACTTCAAGAAGTAAACCCAATGCTTGGTTTCAGAGGTCTAAGACTTGGCGTAATCTACCCAGAAATCTCTAAAATGCAAGCAAGAGCAATTATGCAAGCAGCAGTTAGACTAAACAAAGAAGGCGTCAAAGTAGTTCCAGAAATCATGATCCCACTATCATCAGATGTTCACGAACTAGACTACGTTAAAAATATAGTTAAAGAAGAAATCGAAAAAGTATTTGAAGAGCAAGGTATGGAAATTGACTACCTATTAGGTACCATGATTGAAATTCCTAGAGCTGCTATCACAGCAGATGAAATCGCACAAATTACAGACTTCTTCAGCTTTGGTACCAACGACTTGACACAAATGACCTTCGGTCTATCAAGAGATGACGCAGGTAAATTCCTACCATCCTACATCGAAAAAGACATCCTAGAAAAGGATCCATTCCAAGTTCTAGACCAAAAAGGTGTTGGTTTCTTAGTAGAAACAGCTGTAGAAAAAGGTAAGAAATCTAACCCTGCCCTCCACCTAGGTATATGTGGTGAGCACGGTGGCGAACCAAATACTGTTAAATACCTATATAACGTAGGACTTGACTATGTATCTTGTTCACCATTCAGAATTCCAATAGCTAAACTTGCAGCAGCCCAAGAAGCAATTGAAAAAAATAAATAAGATAAAAACCAATCTCCGACTAAGTAAAATCCTAGTCGGGGATTTTTTTCGTTAAAAATTTGAAATCTTTATTTATTTGG
>NZ_CALGYW010000060.1 GCF_937934665.1 uncultured Anaerococcus sp. | reverse complement strand
GCCATGGTTGGTTTTAACCAACATTCGCCCCACCATTACCTAGACTGTTTTGACCATAGTCTTAAGGCCCTAGACTCGACAAAAAGAGACTTACCAACAAGGCTTGCCGCTCTTTTTCATGATACAGGTAAGCCCTCTACTTTTTTTCTAGATGAAGACGGTAAGGGTAGGTTTTTTGGCCACCAAAAAATTTCTCAAAAGCTCGCAGAAAAAAGGCTTAAATATTTAAAATATCCTAAAAAGCTTATAACAGATGTAAGCATTTTAGTATCTCGCCATATGGACGCGTCTAATACCTATACAGAAAAATCTGTGGCAAGGCTTTTAAGAAGAATTGGAGAAGAAAATTTAAGAAGATTATTTGACCTACAAGGGGCAGATATCCTTGCTACAGTCCATACAGATATATCAAATATAGAAAATGCTAGGGCTTTATTAAAAGAGATTTTAGAAAGAAAACCACCCCTTTCAAGAAAAGACCTTGCCATAGATGGTAGTGATTTAATAAAGCTTGGCTATAAGGAAGGCCCCCTTATAGGAAAGATTTTAAATGAAATTGAAAGAGCAGTCTTTGATGAAAATTTAACAAATAATAGGGATATTTTGCTTACCCTAGCTAGAAATCTAGGAGAAAAGCTTGATAGGTAGACTTATGAGTAGTATATTATTTCAATGAGTAGAAAAGTACACGGAGGAAGAAATGACAGAATTAAAATCACACGAAAATAATATAGCGAAGTTTGAATTTGACGTCGCTTATGATGACTTTAAAAAAGCAACTGACACAGTATATAAGAGAAATAAAAAGAGATATAGAATAGACGGTTTTAGACCAGGACACGTTCCAAGAAGAGTTCTTGAGAAAATGTATGGTCCAGAAATCTTCTATGATGATGCTATCCAAATAGTATTCCCTGAGCCATATGAAAAGGCAGTGGAAGAATTAGGTCTTGAAGTAATCGACCAACCATCTGTTGACCTTGACGATATCGAAGAAGGTAAGGACATCACTTTCAAGGTAGAAGTAGAAACAAAACCACACCCAGTTCTTGGTAACTACGACGAGCTTGTGATAGAAGAAGTTTCAGAAGAAGTAACTGACGAAGATATAAAATCAGAACTTGACAGACAACTTGAAGAAAACGCAAGACTTGTTGAAATTACAGACAGACCTGTAAAGGCAGACGATAAGGTAAATATCGACTTTGACGGCTACCTTGATGGAGAAAGATTTGAAGGCGGAAAAGCAGAAGATTATGACCTTGTAATCGGTTCAAACACCTTTATTACTGGCTTTGAAGATCAAATAATAGGTCATGAAGTAGGCGATAAGTTTGACGTAAACGTAACCTTCCCAGAAGATTACCAAGCTCAAGAATTCCAAGGTAAAGACGCTAAATTTGTTGTTGAACTTAATTCTATCACAGAAAAACAACTTCCAGAACTTGACGACGAATTCGCCAAAGATATTTCAGAATATGACACTCTAGAAGAGCTTAAAGATAATCTAAGAGAAAAACTAGCTGACGATAAAAAAGAATATGCTCAAAATATGAGAGAAAACCAAGCAGTAGAAGCTCTAGTAGAAAAATCTGAAGTTTCAGCTCCAGCAAGCATGGTAAATAGAGAAATTGACTACGAATTACAAAATCTTGACCAAAGACTTCAAGGCATGGGACTTACCCTAAGCCAATATATCGAGCTTACAGGAATGGATATCAACCAAATCCGTGACCAATACAGAGCTCAAGCAGAAGCTAGAGTTAAAGCTAACCTTGTAATCGATGAAGTAGCTAATAAAGAAAATATCGAAGTAAGTGACGAAGAAAAAGAAAAAGAACTACAAGAAACTGCTAAAAACTACGGCATAGATGATCTTGAAAAATTCAAAGAAATCTTTGCTAAAAACGTATCAGATGATACCCTAGTAGAAAACATCAAGAGAAGAAAAGCTGTAGAACTTCTTGCATCAAAAGCAAAGGCTCTTCCTCACGAAGAATATCACAAATTTGTAGAAGAAAACTCAAATGAAGAATCTGAAGAGGTTAAAGAAGACTAAAATACGGCAGTTTCCAAGGGGATTTCCCAGAAAGGAGACACAGTGTTAGCTAAAAATTATTTAGTACCAACTGTTGTTGAACAGACAAATAGAGGCGAAAGAGCCTACGATATATATTCAAGACTTCTTAAAGATAGGATAATCTTCCTATCTGGAGAAGTGCGTGATGAAGTAAGCGATATAATAATTGCCCAACTACTTTTCTTAGAAAGCGAAGATCCAAATAAGGATATCCACTTTTATATCAACTCTCCAGGTGGAGTTGTAACAAGTGGTCTTGCAATCTATGACACAATGAACTATATAAAACCAGATGTATCTACAATATGTATTGGCCAGGCAGCATCAATGGGAGCTGTGTTGTTATCATCAGGAGCCAAGGGTAAGAGATTTTCCCTACCAAACTCCAATATAATGATCCACCAACCATCAGGCGGAGCCCAAGGTCAAGCATCAGATATAGTTATCCAAGCTGAACAAATTCTAAAGATAAAATCAAACCTAAATAGGATTTTATCAGAAAATACAGGCAAGGACCTAGAAATTATAGAAAGAGATACAGACAGAGACTTTTCCATGTCAGCAGAAGAGGCCCTAAAATACGGCCTAATAGATAAAGTTATAGAAAGTAATAAGTAAAAATGGCTAATAAGGAAAAAAGTACGGTAAGATGTTCTTTTTGTGGTAAGGATGCAAGCCAGGTAAAAAGGATAATAGCAGGAGCAGATGGTTATATCTGTAACGAATGCGTTGAGCTTTGCTCTGAGATTATCAAGGAAGATAAGGGACTTGTCGAAGGTTTTGACTTTGATTTTGACCTATCTAAACCAAAGGACATCAAGGCCTACCTAGATAATTATGTCATAGGCCAAGAAGATGCCAAAAAAACCCTATCTGTGGCAGTCTATAACCACTACAAAAGAATCACCAGCAATGAAGAAGATTCAGATGTTGAATTACAAAAATCAAATATTTTAATGCTTGGACCAACAGGATCAGGTAAGACTCTCCTTGCTCAAACTCTTGCCAGAAAGCTTAATGTTCCATTTGCCATTGCAGATGCTACAAGCCTTACTGAAGCAGGATATGTGGGTGAGGATGTAGAAAATATAATCCTAAAATTAGTCCAAGCAGCTGACTATGACATTGAAGCAGCAGAACTTGGTATAATCTATGTTGATGAGATAGATAAGATAACTAGAAAGAGTGAAAACCCATCTATAACTCGTGATGTAAGCGGGGAAGGTGTCCAACAAGCCCTTCTAAAACTTATAGAGGGAACTGAGGCCAATGTACCACCCCAAGGTGGTAGAAAACACCCATCTCAAGAATATATCAGGGTAGATACAACAAATATTTTATTTATCCTAGGTGGGGCCTTTGAAGGCATAGGAGATATCATAAACCAAAGACAAATGGATAAGACCATTGGTTTTGGGGCAGATATTACAAAAAGACAAACAACAGACCTATCCATGGTAAATACCGAAGACTTATTAAAGTTTGGTCTAATACCAGAGTTTATAGGTAGGGTTCCAATTATAGTTAGTCTTGATGCCTTAGACGAAGATGCTCTTGTAAAGATTTTAAAGGAGCCTAAAAACTCCCTAATCAAACAATACCAAAAGCTTTTTGATCTAGATGATGTAAAGCTAAGCTTTGACGATGATGCCATAGCTGAGATTGCAAAAAAAGCCTATGATCAAAAAACAGGGGCCAGGGGTCTTAGGACAATTATTGAAAATCTTCTCTTAGATGTGATGTATGAAATCCCATCCAGAGATGAAATCAAAGAAGTAATTGTGACAAAAGAATCTATCGATGACCATAGTAAATTAAAATACGTGAAGAAATAATTGTAAAAGGGGAATGCAAGTCATTTCCCTTTTTATAACGAAAGAGGAAAAATGAAAGAAGTATATAAGATAAGTGAGGTAAATTTACCCCTAATCCCACTGAGGGGCTACTGGGTAATGCCTACTACTATGCTCAATTTTGACTCATCAAGATCTATATCAAAAAACGCTGTAGAAAACGCCAAGCTAAATAACGAAGAACTTTTTTTGGTAAACCAGCTTGATATCTTTGATGACAATCCAAAAGAAGACGGCCTCTACGAGGTAGGTATAGTAGCTGAAATCAAGGAAACCTTCCCCCTTCCTAATGGAGACATAAGGGTATTTGTCCAGGCTACAGGTCTTGGCAAGGTCAAAAAACTCCATGTAGCTGAAGGTTTCTTAAGGTGTGAGATTGAAAAATATGAATATATAGAAGAAAATGAAGAAAAAACAGACGAGCTTGAAGCTCTAAGAAAGCTTTTAGTAAAAGATTTTAGGTCTTATGCCAATATAAACGATGACATCATGGATGAGATCGCCTACGGTATGACAGAACTTGAAAACTACCACAGGCTAGTAGACCTAATCTGCTACCACCTAGACCTTGCTCCAAAGGAATATTATGAAGTTCTTTCTAGCTTTGATGCTAAGGAGAGGATGGAGCTTGTTCATAGGATAATAAATAAAGAAATAGAACTAAAAAACCTAGGTGCAGAAATAGAAAAAGAAGTCACCGAAAACATCAACCAATCCCAAAAGGAATACTACCTAAGGGAAAAGATGGATGTTCTAAAAAAAGAGCTTGCCTCAACTACAGGCCAGGGTGAAAATGAGGTTGACGAACTTAGGAAAAAGATAAAAAAGATTAAGTTTGATAAAGAATCGAGAAAATCTTTAGAAAAAGACCTTGATAGGCTAGATACCATACCAGAAATGAGCCCAGACTACGGGGTTATTTCTTCCTACCTTGACTTTGTAGTGGGCCTTCCATGGAATAAAAAATCTAAGGAAAGTCTTGATATCAAGAAAGCTACAGAAATTTTAGACGAAGACCACTACGGCCTAAAAGACGTTAAGGAAAGGATCTTAGAATCAATAGGAGTTAAGATAAAAAATAAAACTGTAAAGGGATCTATAATTTGCCTTGTTGGACCTCCAGGAGTGGGCAAGACTTCCATAGCCAAATCTGTTGCCCGTGCCCTAAATCGTGAATTTGTATCAATGAGACTGGGTGGAGTGACTGATGAATCAGAAATTAGAGGCCACAGGAGAACCTATGTTGGAGCCATGGCAGGTAGGGTGATTGCAAATATCAACCGCATAGGAGTCAAGAACCCAGTATTTCTATTAGATGAGATTGATAAACTAGGATCAGATTTTAGGGGAGACCCATCATCTGCTTTACTTGAAGTCCTTGACCCAGAGCAAAATGATAAATTTATCGACAGATACCTCGATATACCCTTTGACCTATCAGATGTATTTTTCCTAACCACAGCAAATGATATCAACGCCATTCCAGATGCCCTTTTTGATAGGCTAGAAGTAATAGAATTATCAGGTTATACTCCAAGTGAGAAATTAAATATAGCTAAGAAATACCTAGTAAGAAAGCAAATGGCCGATGCCGGCCTAAGCAAAGATGAGTTTTCTATATCAGATAATGTCTTAGAAAAAATCATCAAGTCCTATACCAGAGAAGCAGGTGTAAGAGAGCTTGAAAGGCTAATAGGTAAGATTTGTCGTAGGTCAGTAAAGGAAATCCTTGAAGGTAAGAAGACCGTAAGAGTAACCATGCAAAATTACTCAAAATACCTAGGCCGCGAGAAATTTATTGACGACCACATTTCAAAAGAGGAAAAAATCGGTGTTGTAAATGGCCTTGCCTGGACTTCTGTTGGCGGGACTATGCTAACTGTAGAAGCAAATGTTATGGAAGGTAAGGGTAATGTCGAATTTACAGGATCTCTTGGAGATGTCATGAAAGAATCTGGCCAAGCTGCCATAGTCTATATCAGATCAAATGCTGACAAGCTTGGAATTAAAGATAAGTTCTACGAAGATAAGGACATCCACGTTCACGTTCCAGAAGGGGCAACCCCAAAAGACGGACCATCTGCAGGTATAACAATGACAACCGCCATCACTTCAGCCCTAACAGGCAGAAAGGTTAAAAACAACCTAGCTATGACAGGTGAAGTCACAATTACAGGTGATGTTCTTGCAATTGGCGGACTTAAGGAAAAGGCCCTCGCAGCCTACGCCTACGGAATCAAAAACGTGATTATACCAAAGGATAACGAGAGAGATACAGAAGATATTGACAAGGAAATCAGGGACAAGATAAACTTTATCCCTGTTTCAAACGTATCTGAAGTCATAGAAAGAGCCCTCATATGAAAATTAAAAAAATAGAACTCGAGCAGGTAGCAGGTTTTAAGTCTCAGTGGCCAAATGATAATCTTGATGAAATCGCCTTTGTAGGCAGGTCCAATGTCGGCAAGTCTTCCTTTATAAATTCATTTTCTAATAGGAAGGCCCTCGCTAAAACAAGCTCAAAACCAGGCAAAACTAGGACTATCAATTTCTACAGGGTAAATGATAGCTTTAGGCTGGTAGATTTGCCTGGCTACGGCTTTGCAAAAGTATCTAAGGCAGAAAAGGCTAAATGGGATAAGCTTATTAACGAATACCTCCACGATAGGGAAAACCTCAAGGAAGTATTTCTTATAGTAGATATTCGCCACGAGCCAACAGCCCTAGATAAGCAAATGTATGATTGGATTATTGATTCGGGTTTCATGGGCTTTGTAATTGCAACAAAGTATGATAAAATCAAAAAAAGCCAAATCCAACAACACATAAATCTTATCAAAAAGAAATTAGAAATAGAAGACGAAGGTCTAATCTTCGCATATTCCTCAGAGACAAAACACAACAAAGACGTCCTAGAAGAGCAGGTTGAAGTTATAATAGAAATATAGATATTGCTAAGAAATATTTCAATTTATTTGATTAAATTAATACCTTGTGTTATACTAGAATAATTATAGAAATAGGAGGTTGTTTATGTTGAAAAAGTTTATTGCCTTAATGATTGTTGCTTGTTTATTTGGCAACATCAATGTATATGCTTATGGAAGTGAGAGTACAAATTCTGAGGCAGATTATATTTATAACACGTCTTCTGATCGTGAGATTATTGTGGATAAAGATGAAAATGGTGACCCAGTTATTACTATTATAAATAAGTCGTATAACCCTAATTCAAAAGACAAAGAAAATGAAAACATAATAAACTTTTTGAGTAGAGATAATAGGCCTAAATTTTATACTTACCCTACATGGAAACCGTGGAGAAATATTGGCTCTATTAGTGTAGAGACGGGAGGAAGGATTCTTGAATTTGCATTACTTAACTCTTTGGGTGCTACTATAGGAATGTTCACTAATATAAGCGCAAAACTTGTAAGTGCGCTTGTCAATCTTGGTAGTATAACTGGAGTTGCTGATGGTTATCAAGCGGCAAAAAGTTTAGACAAAAATGGTGATGGGCGCCTTACATTATAAACTAGAGTAAAGTCAGATATATACGGTAATATTCAAAGATCTGAACATAGAATAAGGTAAATATGTTAATTTTAGATAATATTAAAGATTATTTTGATAATCATATCTGGATTTTTAACCTTTTGGCCCTGTTAATAACTTGCCTTTTATATTATCTTGTTTATGACAGGTTCTTAGATAGGGTTAAGGCTAGTAATTTTTTCAAAGATAGGATTATCTCCTACTACATCTTTGAATTTATAGTCTTTACTATGACATATTGTGTTCTAAAACTATGCCTAACAACTAAAGACCTACCAAGCTTAAAAGATATGATTTTTGCCCTCATAGTCTACTTATCTTTAAATAGGTCTGAAATTAAGGATCATATAAAAAAGAGGAAGACTAAAGAAAACTGATAAAGCTATAAAGATTTTATAAATTGGAGGAGAGGATCCTCCTTTTTTTATGGAAAAACTGGGTATAAATATAAAAAAGGAAAAAGAGAGGAAAAAGATGGCAAGGAATCTTTCTAACAAAGAAAAGCGAATTTATTTAGGCTTTCTAATAGGGATGTGGGTTTTGATTATGGCTTCAGTTTATACCATAAAAGTCTATCAAAGCTGGTATTTCTTTGCGATTTTTCTAATCTGGTCCTTAATTTTTTTCCTCTATCAAAAACATCTTGGTATCAGACTTGATAGAAAAATAGGAACTTATCTAGGAAACCTTCCCAAAAAAGATACTTACATGTATTACCTAGCGACATTTTTAAATGCCATAGCTATATAGTATCGCTATAAGCCATGATATTAGATTTATAGTCCTAGTAGGTCTAGCATCAGCAATTTTATTTTATGAATCATACAAGATGGTCGAAAGTGAACTTTAAAAAGCAGGTGATTTTCTCACCTACTTTTTTGAAGTTGATTTATTTGGCAGAAAGAGTAAATTCTGCGATTTTTTCGTAGTTATCGTTAGTTAATTTGCCTGAGGATTCATTTAATTTTGCTCCTAATAGGGTAAATTTTATTTCTCTACCATCTTTTATTTCATCTAGGCTTAGGTCTGAGAATGTTGAATTGTATTTGAAGGTTGACACTCCATCAGAGACTGTTCTTAGGTCTAGGGAGACTTCTTTGCCTTCTTGGTCAACACCTTTGATTTGATAATCATAGTTTGAATCTAATCCTTCAATTACAGCTGTCATAGCTATTGGGTTTATTTTCATTAATTTGATGTTTCCACCGTTTTCTAATTTGTAATTTTTTGCTAATACTTTATTGTCTTTATTTACTATATTAGAGCTTGCTTTGATGGAGACAATTTCATTTGAAAAGCCACTCCCAATGTATAGGTCAATATCTGCCTGGTCTAGTTCTGGGAAAGTCTTGTCGAATGTTGTCATAGATTCAGAAACAAAGGCCTTGCCGTCATCTGACATTCCTTTTGAACCTCCTGCTCCCCAAGCCTTGTAAGTCTCACCGTTTATCACAACTTTGTAGATACTAGGTGTTTCACTTGATTCTTCAATACTTCTTCCCTTTGGATCCATTAGAATAGTTGAGTAGACCTTGTCATCTTCGATTACAAGATTTTCAAGAATAATAGATTCGTCACCTATTTCTATTGGTTTGTGAAGCTCTGTTACATACTTGTAGGATTCTGGACTTGCTCCTATTGTTTCCATCATTGAAACTTTCATATCTGTGAAGGCCTTAGAAACCTCTGCCCTTACAGGAGGCATTGTAAGTCCTGCCACAAGAAGGAGGGCTGCTGCAACTGCTATATATTTTTTCTTTGATTTTTTCTTGTAGGATTTTGCTGTCATATATAATTTCTCCTTTTCTATATCATTTAATTTAAATTCGTCAGTTTCAAAGTCTAGGTCATTTATCTTATCATAAACATCTTTCATCTCGAATTTCCTTTCTTATTTTCTTCTTGCCCCTAGCCACCCTGTTGTAGAGAGCTGGCTTTGATAGGTTGTAGATTTTTGCCAGGTCATCGTAGGAGTAGCCTTCTATAAATAATTTCCTAAAAATTTCTCGGTCCTTTTCGTCTAGGACCTTTAGAATCTCATCTGTTTCGTCTAAGTAAATTTCAGCTTCGTCCTCTATATAATTTTCTACTTCATCGAAATCCACACTTTTGTGCCTGATTTCTTTTCTAAGGGCATCTATGGCCTTATATCTTGCTACACCTGCGCACCAGTTCTTAAAGCTTGATCTTTTAGGATCAAAGGAATCTATATTATCCCAAACAGCTAGGACGCTGTCATTTAGGACTTCCATTCTTATATTTTCGTTGAAGGTTAATACCTTATAAATAGATGCCTTCATAACTGGGCCGTAGGTGTCGATAAAAATCTTTAAGGCTTTTTCATTTCTTTTTTTGATGCCCTTTATTATTTTTTCTTCACGCATCTTAGCCTCCTTCACCTATATATTCGTATCGAGTCTTTGTTTTCTATCAAAAATTATAATATTTTTCTAATAATAATTA
>NZ_CALGYW010000059.1 GCF_937934665.1 uncultured Anaerococcus sp. | reverse complement strand
GATACTGGTATTAGCGAAAGAGCAAGATTTATTGCTTTGGATAAAGATAAGTGGACTTATGAAATCCTTTATTATAAAGGAAGTATACGAAAAAATGTCATAGAAGATATAAGAAGAAAGGGCTATGATATTGAAACTAGTGTTAAAAAGCTTTCCAATATATACCTTCACTTGCTTAAATAAATTTATCCTTAAAAAATAAATATTGTATTTCTAAAATGAGTTTGGCCTTGGCTGGACTCTTCTTTTTATGGCAAATTTCGATTTTTGAGAGCTTTTGAAGTATGATAAAAGGAGAATTATTTTTAGGAGATGACTAAATGACTGAGAGAAAACCTTACTATATAACAACACCGATTTATTATCCAAACTCCAATTTACATATAGGTAATACCTATACTTCAATAATTGCGGATGTTTTAAAAAGATATAAGACCCTTTTAGGCTACGATGCCTACCTTGTTACAGGTACTGATGAGCATGGTCAAAAGATTATGGAATCTGCCCACGCCCGCGGCAAGGAGCCTCAAGAATTTGTAGATAAAATTGCAGCTGAAACCATAAAACTTTGGGAAAAACTTGATATCAACTACGATACCTTTATAAGATCAACTGAAAAAGGACACGAAAAAGATGTAGTAGATATTTTTAATAAACTTTACGAGCAAGGTGATATTTATAAGGGTGAATACAAGGGATATTACTGCACTCCTTGTGAAACTTTTTGGACTGAAAGTCAGCTTGAAAACGGCAAATGTCCTGATTGTGGGAGAGATGTAGAATACCAAGAAGAAGAAACTTACTTCTTTAGATTATCCAAATATGCAGATAAACTCAAAGAATTATTCAAAGATCATCCAGAATTCTTAGAGCCTGCCTTTAGACAAAAGGAAATGCTAAATAACTTTATCAACAAAGGACTTTCTGACCTTTCTGTAACCAGGACTTCCTTTGATTGGGGAGTTGATGTGCCATTTGATAACAAACACGTAGTCTACGTATGGATAGATGCCTTATCTTGCTACCTTTCAGCTATTGGTTACGGAGATGATGAGGAAAAATTCAATAAATACTGGCCTGCGTCAGTTCACTTAATAGGTAAGGATATTGTGAGATTCCATACTATTATTTGGCCTGCCCTTCTTATGGCCCTTGATCTTCCACTTCCAGAGAAAGTTTTTGCTCACGGTTGGATTTTGTTTGAAAATGACAAGATGAGTAAGTCAAAAGGCAATATCATGTATCCAGAGCCACTTGTAGAGCTTTATGGCAACGACGCCCTTAAATACTTCATGCTTAGGGAATTTAACTTTGGTTCTGACGGAGACTTTTCATCAAAGAAATTTATGGAAAGATATAACTCAGACCTAGTAAATGACCTTGGAAACCTTGTTTCAAGAACAACATCTATGATTAGCAAATATAACGGTGGAGTCGTTGAAAAAGGAGATGAAGAAGGCGAATTTGATGATGAATTAATAGCCCTAGCCAAGGAAACTTATCCGAGATTTAATAAATTAATGGATGAGTTTAAGTTTAACGATGCCCTTGAGACAATTTGGAAATTAATCCGTAGGGCAAATAAATATGTAGACGAAACTGAACCATGGATCTTAGGTCGTGATGAAGAAAATCTTCCAAGACTAAATAGGGTTTTATATAACCTTGCAGAAACACTAAGGATTGTAGCCCAACTAATAGAGCCAACCATGAAGGATACTACAAAAATAATCCTTGAAAAACTTGGTACAGACAACAAGGGCTTTGAATCTGCTAAGGAATTTGGACTACTAGAAGAAGGTGCCAAAGTATCTAAAGGTAAAAACCTCTTTGACAGGTTAGATGTAGAAGAAGAACTTGTAAAACTTCACGATAAAAACAACGCCCTTATCCAAGCTAGACTTGCAGATAAAAAAGAAGAATCAGCAGAAGAAAATTCTAAGCCAGAAATTTCTTACGAAGATTTCACAAAATTAGAACTAGTTGTAGGAAAAATCATCGAAGCAGAAGACCATCCAAATGCTGATAAATTACTAGTTTTTAAGGTTGATATAGGAAGTGAAACTAGAACAATAGTATCAGGCATTAAAAAATGGTACAAGCCAGAAGATTTAGTTGGCAAAAATGTAATAGTTGTTAAAAACCTAGCCCCAAGAAAGATGCGTGGAATTGAGTCCCAAGGTATGCTTCTTGCAGCAGACTTTGAAGATGAACTTACAATGGTATCAACCCTATCCGACATCAAGCCAGGAAGCGTGGTTTCTTAATGAAATTAATTGATTCACACGCCCATTTAACAAGCGAAGAATTTAATGAAGACAGGCTCTTTATCCTAAGAGACCTGTCTAATTTCTCTATAGAAGCGGTAGTTAATCCTGGAGTAAACCTTGAAAATTCTAGAGAAAATATTAAACTTGCCAAAGAATTTGATAATTTCTATGCCCAAGTAGGCATCCATCCATCAGATGTTAATGAAATGGAAGAGGGAGACCTCGCTGAGATAGAAAAACTAGCTGTAGATGCGGTTGCAATCGGAGAAATTGGACTAGATTATTACTGGACAACAGAAACCAAGGACTTACAGAAAAAAGTCTTTATTGCTCAACTTGATATGGCAAGACGACTTGATAAACCTGTTGTAATCCATAACAGGGAAGCGACAAAAGACATCATGGATATATTAAAAGATTATAAGGACCTTAAGGTTCAAATCCACTGTTTTTCAACTGATGAAAAAACTCTAAAAATCTTTATGGATTGGGGTTTTTATATTTCTCTAGGTGGAGTTGTGACCTATGGCAACGGGCTAAATGAAAAACAGGCCGCAGCCCTTGTTCCAATTGAAAGACTCATGCTTGAGACAGATAGCCCATATCTTACCCCAGATCCTTATAGGGGAATGAGAAATGACCCTAGAAAGATTATAGAGGTGGCAAGGAAGATTGCGGAAATTAGGGGAATGAAACTATCAAAGGTTGCCAAGTGGACAGGTAAGAACGCCAGGGAGTTTTTTGGCCTATGATAAAAGAGACAATAGTAGTAGAAGGAAAAGATGATATAGCCAATGTCAAAAGAGCAGTAGACTGCGAAATGATAGCGACAAATGGCCTTGGTTTTGGCGAAGAGCTTATAAATCGACTTATAAAAATAAATGAGAGATGTGGGATAATAATCCTTACAGATCCTGATTATGCAGGCAAAAGAATCAGGGCAAGACTTGCCCGCCACATCCCAACTGCAAAGCACGCCTATATTGACAGAAAAAAAGCTATCAAAAAAGGAGATTTGGGAGTTGAAAACGCAGAGCCAGAGGTAATTATAGACGCCCTAAAAAGAGCCAAGGCAGAAGAAACTAGTCGTAGGGAAGAATTTACCATGGCAGATCTTGTAAAAAATGGCCTATCAATTGGTGATGGTTCTAGAGAAAGAAGGGCTAAACTTGGCGAATTGTTAGGGATTGGCTATTATAATTCCAAGGGACTTTTAGCCAAGCTGAATTCCTTTGGGGTAAGCCGAGAAGAATTTGAAAGGGCGGTTGAAAGTTTATGAGAAAATTATATTCACCAAGAGTGGTAAAAGAGATAATAGACCTCTACGGTTTTAGGTTTTCCAAATCTTTGGGCCAAAACTTTTTGATTGATAAAAATTTTGTAGATAAAATTGTTGATGGGGCTGATATTGCCGGCAAAAACGTAATTGAAGTGGGACCTGGGATTGGGACAATCTCCTATGAAATGGCAAAAACTTGCAAAAAGCTTGTTCTAATAGAAGTTGATTCGAGCTTAATTCCAATTTTAGAAGAAAATATGTCCAACTTTGAAAATGTAACAATCATCCACCAAGACATACTAAAAACTGATCTAAAAGAAATCCAGGATAAGTATTTTGGTGGCGAGTCCTTTGAATTTGTGTCAAATCTTCCATACTATATAACAACCCCAATTATAGAAAAAATCTTTGAAGAAGATTTAGACTGCCGCTCAATGACCATTATGGTCCAAAAAGAGGTGGCTGACAGGATGCTTGCCACAGAAAAAGACAAGGACTATTCTTCATTGTCATTATTTGTAAAATACTATTCTGAGGCGAAGCTTCTTACCAAGGTACCAAAATCAGTCTTTATGCCCCAACCAAAAATAGATTCGGCTGTCCTAAGGCTTGATTTGAGGATTTATGATGAAGAAGTGAACAAGGAAAAATTATTTGCCCTAGTTAAGGCAGGTTTTTTAAAAAGACGTAAAACCATCTTAAATTCTTTGTCTAGTGTGGCAGAAAAAGATGATCTCAAAAAAGTCTTTGAAACTTTGGGCCTTAAGGAAAATCTCAGGGCAGAAAATCTTTCCCTTGATGATTATATAAAAATTGCTAACGAGCTAGAAAATTGTTAGGCTGGAAGAGTCATAGAGGTTTTGGTCTATGATTTCTTCTAGGCTTTTTTCTTTGATTTTTATTTTATCTAGGGAAGTAAGAAGGCTTTCTACGTCGTAAAAATCAGCAAGGAAAGTATCTGTAAACTCGTCTTTATGGTTGGTAGAAAAATACCAGCTAGCTTTATGGTTTTCATTTTGGCAATTATTTATAGAACAGAAAATCCCGCCAAAATCAAATTCGATTTCATGGCCTATTTCTAATAGGTCTTTTAAATATTGGTAGGTAAAATTATCCATATTTGCTCCCTTACTTTTATTTTTTATATTTTGGGGTATATATAAAACCTAGGGCCAAAGGCCTTAAAATTATTATATATTATTTATTAAATTTGGGTATATATAATATAGAGAACATAGAAAGAGGTTTATTATGCACGATATTACAATTTATACATCAAACACTTGCGTATTTTGCAAGGCAGCTAAACAATATTTTAAGGAAAATGACATCGAATACACAGAAAAAAACATCGATAAAGATAAGGAAGCAGTAAACTACCTTATAGAAAAGGGCTATAGGGGTGTACCTGTTATTAATATCGATGGAGAAGACATAGTTGGCTTTGATAAAAAAGTTATCGAAGAAAAACTCAAATAAAAATTGACCTGCACTAGCAGGTCTTTTTATTTGCGGATTTATCTGTATTTAATCTTAGAATTTACTGTTTCTATATCTTTTCCTAGGCAGTATTTGATATAAGGAACGAGATAGTCCTTGTCTATGGCCTTAGGTCCAAAGATTAGCCTTTGGTATTCAAGATCGTAGTCGGTTAGGTAGGTACCTAAAAATGGTAAAGGGAAGTTTGGATTGTGGTATTTTATTTCCTTAAAATGCCCACGACTGCTATCCTCATCAAGGTCTACAACTATCCTGTATTCGCCCTCATAGGCATAAGAATCTTTTTTGAAATAATAAGAAATCTTATCTAGTTTTAAAAAGATTTCATTATTAAAAGATCTTAAAAGTTCACTTTTATCATTTACATCCTTTCCATAGGATTTTACAATCTTGGCTAGGTAGGCCTTATAGTCAAATTTTAATTTTTCTAAGAGGCCGTTTATTTCATCAGATTTTTGGTTGTAGTTAATGGCCTTATCTCCAATGTAGAAGACCCTTACAAGTTTGATTTTTCTATCATTTATAATTGATTTTATAAACTCTTTGGAAAACTCTAGGAATACCCCTTTGGTATCGTCTGCGTACTGCTTCCACATAGGAAGACTATCTGCCATACTAGATGCTGAAAGGAGGTAGATTTTGTTGTTAACGTAGTTATTTAAGCTTATATAATCTTCGTTGCCATCGTTTAGGTACTCAAAAAGTGCCTTGCCTTCCATGGGGTCATTTAGCATCCTGGCGTTTGTTAGTCTTAGCTTATTTCTATAAATAGCTGCTACTTCTTCCATGTCATCATCAATTAGGTAGCCCAGGCTATCTAGGGAGGTGTAATGGCCGATAGATAATCTGTTTTTATCGTCTTTTAGTTTTTCGTAGTCAGAAGGTTTAACTGTTAAAAGGTTGATTAGCTCTTTTATATCATAGGAAATAGCTTCTTCGCAGCTTCTTAGACTATCTTCTTTTTGGGCTAAGTTTTTATAGAAATTATTTAGCTTTTCAAATATATTTAGGCTGTCCTTAAATTCATATTCAAGAGGGGACAGATAAGCCTTATAAAAGTCTTTATCCTTGGCATTTGGGTTATATTCAATTTTTCCAAGTTCTTCTAGGGCCTTATTTATAAATTCATAGATTATATTTATTTCTGGGTCTTTTTTTATTTTTTTGTTTATTGATGATAAGATTTTAAAAATCTCGTCAGTTTTAGAAAAATCATTTAAAACATTGGAAATCTTTAAAAAAGATAGGTTAAAACCATCAAATTCCCTGAGCAGGGAGTCTTTGATGATGGTGTAATAGCCCATGTTTTTGCCTGTAAAGTAGGAACTTTTCTTTAATATCAAATCGTTTAGGTCTTTTAGGATTTTTTTAGTCTTTTCTTCACCTAAAAATTTTAGCATATTTAAGTAATAGGAAGGACTTGAAAATACAGTGATATAAGACTTGAGGGCCTTGGTATTTTCGCTATTTATAGAAATGAATCCGTCTTTTTCCCTGTAGTCTTCCTTTAAAAGGTCATAGGCCTTGTATTTTAATTCTTTTATCTCACCTGTATCCTTAAAAGATTCTTCTTCCTTGTAGAGCTTTAGGTCTCCAAGGTAAATTTTTTCTTTTAAATCCTCTCCGCTAAGGTAGCTTACATGAAATTTTGTCTTAAACTTGTAGTCTATATCCCTGCTTAATCCCAAAAATAGGTTGTCTTTATAGGCTAGATCTAAAAGCTTATTGGGTTTATCTTCGTAAAAATTATAAGTTATATCATTTATTAGATTTTTATCTTCTATTATCAACTGAGCCTTGCCTATAAAGGATATAAATTCGTTGATTTTAAAGATAGCTATAGTATCAAGATTCTTAAAAAACCTAGCCCTAAGAGTGGGCTCTTTTAGAAGTTTTTTCAAAAAATCTTCGTCATAGGCATAGGTTTTAGCTATGAGTATTTCCTTATTTATTTTATTTTCTTTTATATATGCTGGGTCGTCCTTTAAAAGGTCAATTAGGATTTTTTCTATATTTTCCATCTCTGCTCCATTCTTTAGATTACTATACTTAAATAAAAGCTCATTAAAAAGGGGATGTTGCAGAATGAATAAATCGTCCCAATATCATCATGAGAACCTCTCGTGAAGTTTCACCTCCTTGAGCCGGCGGGCTAAACATGAAACTTTGAGAGAGAACCTCATGATGATGGGACGATAATTATTCACAATTTGCAACAGCCCCTAGTAAAGGTCTATTGATTGGATATTGCCATTTAGGGCGTTTAGCCTTAGGGTATAACCGTCACTTGTTTTTATATAGTAGGTTTTTATAGGAGATGTTTTATTTGATGGATCTTCCGTAATTTCATCAGCAAAGTTCTTTTTAATATCGTAAAGGGAATCTTCTAATTTTATACCATGAACTTCAAAGTCCCTGTTGTTATTTATGAGGGAGGCAGAAAGTTCTTTTATAGGCTCAGTTTCAATAGTGTTTTTATCTGTGTTAAGGTCATAGTAGGCTTCTAGGAGGTAAAATTCCCTGTAAACTTCGTTATTAATTCCATCTGTAAACCAGGTTGGCTTAGGTTCAAAGGATTCACCAGCTCTAGAAATTGTAGCTACAAGTCTATCATCTTTCTCCTTTAGGGAATAGTCAAAATCATTTTTACTAAAATCAGCTAGGCTTACAGGAAATTTGTAAAGCTCACCTTCTATGATAAAAGAAGAATCTTTTTTAAACTTGGTTGAGTAGCCCTTATCTGGGGCAGAGGTCACGTAGGGATTTTCTATTGGAGCTAGGGCTTTTTCTGTTGTTAGTAAAATCGGATAGGCAAAGGCCATCACTAGGTTTAAGATACCAAGAAGGAGAATTCTTTCTCCAAAATTTTTATTTACTCCATCTACTAGGGAGGTGATGGCGCCTATTGTGCCAAGGATAGCACAAAGTATACAGGCAAACTTAAGGGGTCTGTCAAAGCCTAAAAAATCTATATAAGAATACCTAAAGATAAAACAAAGGCAAAGGACTAGTAGACCAATAATTAATGTTCCTTGATAAATTTTTTTATTGTCAAAATACTTCATTTCTTTTTCCTCTTAATTTCTGAAATCTTCACTTTATTTTACACTTTTCTTAAAAAAATTACAAATCCGTGTTATAATTAAAATAGATAACTAGGTTTATAAATATTCTACTTAAATTTGTACTTAATAAAAAGGGGGACATATGTTTGATTTTAAAAAAGCAAAAGAAAGAGTTGACGAAGTAATAAATCCAACCCATTTAATTTATTCAGAGATTTTTTCTGATTCATCTAATAATAACGTATACATAAAACCAGAAAACCTTCAAAAAACTGGTTCTTTTAAGCTAAGAGGAGCCTACAACAAGTTGTCCAAATTAGACAAGGAAGCAGCAGATAAGGGAATTATTACAGCTTCTGCTGGCAACCACGCCCAGGGTGTAGCTTTTTCTGCCCAAAAACTAGGCATGAAGGCAGTAATTTGTATGCCAGAGCACACTCCAATGATCAAGGTAGACGGTACCTTAAAATACGGAGCTGAGGTAGTTTTATACGGGGCAAGCTTTGATGAATGCAAAGAGCACGCCCTGAAACTTGCTGAAGAAAAAGGCTATACCTTCATACCTCCATTTGATGACCTAGATGTTATAGAAGGTCAAGGCACAATCGGTCTTGAGATAGTAGAAGAACTTAAATACGTAGACTACGTCCTAGTGCCAGTTGGAGGTGGCGGACTTATTTCAGGTGTGGCCAAGTGCCTAAAACAAATTTCACCACTTATAAAAGTAATAGGTGTAGAACCATATTCTGCTAGAAGTATGAAAGAAGCAGTAAAACAAGGTCATATAGTAACCCTTGATGGAGTTGATACCATAGCAGACGGTACAGCTGTAGCTACAGTTGGTAAGGCAAACTATGAGATTTCTAAGGATAATGTAGATGATTGGATAACAGTAACAGACGAAGAAATCCTTATGTCCTTTATAAAATTAATGGAAAAACATAAGCTAATAGCAGAACCATCAGGTATACTTCCACTAGCAGCCCTAGATAAACTTAATTTCTTCAATAAAAACGTTGTCTGCCTAGTATCTGGTGGTAATATAGACATGTCTTTTATTTCTCAACTAATTGACAGGGGACTTTACGAAACAGGAAGAATTACCAGAATTGAGGTAGAATTACCAAATATACCAGGCAAACTCCAAGGACTTCTTACAGAGATTGCCCAAACCAAGGCCAACGTAATATCAATTGAGCACGATGGCTTTAAGACAGCAAGCAGGTTTAAAAATATAAACGTGGAATTAACACTTGAGACAAATGGAAATGACCACGTAAGGAAAATTAGAGAAGTAATAGCAAAGAAGGGATATATCATACATTGATGAAACTAAGCGACTTAGTTAGAGAAACTAAATATTTAGAAATAAAGCATGGAGAAAATTTTGACCTTAAGGGAGTAACAAATAATTCTCTTAAGGTTTTAGAAAACTTTATTTTTGTAGCAGTTAAAGGATCAATTTTTGATGGCCATAAGTATATTGATGAAGCTATAAATAAGGGAGCAAGGGCTATCATCCACTCAGAAGATGTTGAGTTTAGAGAAGGTATAACCTACCTAAAAGTTACAGATCCTAGAGAAGCCTTGGCAGAAGTTTCAAACCTTATAACAGGCTACCCATCAGAGAAACTCACTGTTATAGGCGTAACAGGCACCAACGGCAAAACTACTACATCTAAGCTGATAGCCTACCTCATAGAAAAGGTATTTGGACCTTGTGCCAATATCGGCACTGATGGGGCAAATATTGGTGGAGAGATAATTGAAACATCAAATACAACCCCAGATATAACTGAAATTAATCGCATATTAGAAATGTGCCTTAAAAAGGGCATCAAATACGTGACTCTAGAGGCATCTAGTCACGGTCTTTACCAAAAAAGGTTGGATGGTGTTCACTTTAAGATTGGTATCTTAAATAATCTATCAACTGAACACCTTGACTACCACAAGACTATGGAAGAATATTTTAAAGCCAAAATGATTCTTTTTGAAAACTCTGACCTTACTCTAGCAAATCTTGACGATCCATGGGGAGAAAAGGCCGTGAAGCTTTTTGAAAACACCCTCACCTTTGGAAGAAATGAGAGGGCCAATATTATAGCGACTGATATTTCTAAAAGTGCTAAGGGCATTTCCTTTAAAATAGATGGGGTAGACTTTTTCATAAAAACCATAGCAGACTTTGAAGTAAATAACTATCTAGCGGCAATCTCTACCCTAAAGGCTATGGGAGCAAGCCTAACTGAGTTAAGCGAAGTAATAAGTGATTTTCCAGGGGTGGGATCAAGGTTTGAATATATAGAAAATGACAAGGACCTAAATATAATTGTAGACTTTGCTCACACACCAAGGGCCTTTGAAGAAATTTTTAAAACCCTACCAAAGGATAAGAAAAAAATTGCAGTCTTTGGTATCCAGGGCGATAGGAATCAAGAATTTAGAAAACTTATAGGAAAGACAGTTTCAGACTATGGGATTTATGCGGTTATTACTACCGATGACCCGAAATTTGATACTTATGAAAATATTTCAAAAGATATAGTAGCTGGTATGGAAGATAATTATAGCGCCTACACCCTTATAAAAGATAGGAAGGATGCTATAGAAGCAGCCCTAAAAATGGCTGAGCCTGACGATTATGTCCTTTTTATGGGTAAGGGTGAGGAAGACTTCATAAAACTTAATGGCAACGAAAAAACTCCTTGGAATGAAAAAGGGGCCATAAGAGAGATTTTAGGGAAATTATGAAAACTGTATTAATTGGTGGGGGCGTTGCTGGTCTATTTTTTGCCAACCTCTATGAAGATGACCTTATAATTATAGAAAAAAACGACCAAGCAGGTAGAAAGCTCCTTGCCACTGGTAATGGCAGGTGTAATTTTACGAACCTAGACTTATCTCTTGATAACTACCATTCTTTGGGAGGGGATTTTTATAGAAAAGCCCTAGAAAAATATGACAATAGGGATTTGATAAATTTCCTAAATGATTTAGGGATTTTAACTACATCCCTGCCATCAGGTAGGTGCTATCCACAGACCTTAAGCGCTAAGACAATCAGGGATATCTTGTATTTAAACGCTAGGGGTAAGTTTCTTTTTGAAAGCGAAGTAAAAGATATTGATTTTAAAAATAGGCTAGTAATCACAGAAAAGTCCAAGATTTACTTTGATAGACTTATAATAGGCACAGGAGGAATTACCCTTCCTGGATCTGGATCAGATGGCAAGATTCTTGAAATCCTAAAATCTCACCACAAGATAACAAGGCTTACTTATGGGATAACAAATTACAAGGCAAAAAATCCTCTTTCAAAAAAAGCCAAGGGGGTGAGGGTAAACGCTAAGGCCAGCCTTTTTGTAGACGGCAAATTTATTAAATCATCAACAGATGATGTTATTTTTCAGCCCTACGGCCTTACGGGGACATCCATTCTCGACCTTTCAAATGACATTTCCTATGCTCTTTGGGATAAAAAAGAAATATGGATTTCCCTTGATCTATTAGGAGCTTACTCAGAAAAAGTTCTAGAAAAAATTATTAAAAATTTAAGCAAAAAAGACCCAAACAAAACCATAGAAGAGATTTTGATGGGATTTTTAAACGCAAAACTTATTAAAGATATCCTAAAAAGGGTAAAATTAAAGGGTAAGATAAAGGCGGGGGATATGACTGATAAGGAGATTACAAATCTTATCAGGACTATCAAGGATTTAAGGTTTGAAATAATAGCTATAAATGATGAGGAAAATGCCCAGGTTACTCTTGGTGGTATTGACACTGACTTTGTAGATCCAGTAACTTTTGAATCTAAAATCATCCCAAATCTTTACTTCATAGGCGAAGTCCTAGATGTGGACGGAGCTTGTGGAGGTTATAATATCCAGTGGGCCTACTCATCTGCCAAGGCGTGTGCCAAGGGTCTACTTTATAATAATAGAGAGGAAATCAATGTTAAAAATAAATAGAAAGTTAAGAGAAATGAGAGATAATGGGGAAAGCATCAAGCTTGCAATCATTGGTTGCGGCAAGATGGGAGCCTCCCTTATCAGCCAACTATCGAAACTTGACGCTATGGAAGTAAAACTAGTTGTAGATAGAAATCCTAGAAAGGCCATCAAAGCCCTAACTAAGGCTGGTATTTCTGAAGATAAGATAATTTTTACAGATGATTATAATGAAGGCTACGAAGTCCTAGAAAAAGGCTATGTAGCCGTATCTACCAACTATAGACTTTCCTATAAATTACTTCAGATAAATGCAGTGGTAGACTGCACAGGAAACCCACCTTTTGGGGCAGTAATAGCCAGAAAAACCATCCAATACCACAAGCACATGATAAGCTTCAATGTGGAATGTGACGCTACAGTAGGACCTGTTCTTCATGACATGGCCAAAAAAGCAGGTGTAGTTTATACAGGTATCCTAGGCGATGAGCCAGGAGCTATAATGGAACTTGTGGATAACGCATATGGCATGGGACTTGAGGTCTTAGTAGCTGGCAAGGGAAAAAATAATCCCCTTAATAATTATGCTACAAATGAAGACTTGGAAGAAGAGGCCAAATCTAAAAAACTATCCCCAAGGATGCTTACAAGTTTTGTAGACGGTACAAATACCATGATGGAGCTAAATTCAGTATGCAATGCCCTAGGATTTTTGCCAGATACCCTTGGTTGCCACGGAATTGCTACAAGTCCTGATAGGGCAGTAGAAGACTTTAAGCTAAAAAGAGATGGGGGAGTTTTAAACTCTTATAGAGTGGTAGAATTTTCACCAGGCATGGCACCAGGAGTCTTCATAATAGTAACAAGCGATCAGGAAGATGTAAGAGACTTGATGAAGTTTTTAGGTTTTGGAGATGGTCCAAACTACCTATTATATAGGCCATACCACCTAACCAGCCTTGAAGCTCCTATTACAATCTTTAATGCAGTTGTAGAAAACGAACCAACCATAGCTCCAATCCACGGCCAGGTAGCAGATACAGTAGCTATTGCCAAAAGAGATATAAAAAAGGGAGAAAAACTAGAGGGGATAGGTTCAAATACAGTTTTTGGTAAACTTACAAGCCACGATAGGTCTATAAAAGAAGGCCTCCTTCCAATGGGACTTATAACACCAAAAACAGAAGCAATCGTTGATATTCCAAAAGACACAGTAATAGATATGTCCATGGTAAAAATAGATGAAAAAGCAACCATTACTAGACTAAGAAGAAGACAAAACTCAATGAAACTATAAATCATAACCGCAGGCAAGTTAGTCTGTGGTTTTTTTACATAAATTTTACATGTATTTTACGAATTGTATAATAATTTTATATAAAATATTATTAAGAATAAGGTAAATTGCTAAAGACCGGGAGGTTTTATGGAAAATTTGATTGAAGTAAGAGGCCTTGTAAAAAAGTACAAAGAACTAATAGCTGTCGATAAGCTTGACCTAGATGTTAAAAAGGGTAGGATTTTAGGACTTTTAGGACCCAATGGATCAGGTAAATCTACTACAATTAACTGTATACTAAGTCTTCTTAAAAAAGATGGGGGCAGTGTAAAAATCTATGGCAAGGAAATGAGCCCTGATGCCTATGATATAAAAGAGAAGATTGGTGTAGTTTTCCAAGAGGTAGGAGTCTATGACGAGCTAAATGTCTATGAAAATATAGATTATTTTTGCGGACTTTATATCAGGGATAAAAAGGAAAGAGAAAAGCTAATCCAAAGGACATTAGACCTTGTTGGCCTAAATGATTTTGTAAAATTCAAACCCAAAAAACTTTCGGGTGGTCTTTTGCGAAGACTAAATATAGCATGTGGCATAGCTCACAGACCTGAGATAATAATCCTTGATGAGCCAACTGTAGCAGTAGATCCCCAATCAAGAAACAATATCTTAGAAGGTATTAAAAAACTAAACCAAGAAGGATCTACCATAATCTACACCTCCCACTACATGGAAGAGGTTGATTATTTGTGCGATGACATTGTTATAATTGATAAGGGCAGGGTAATTGCAAAGGGGACATCAAACGAGCTAAGGGAGATGATCCAAGTTAATGAAAAAATTTCCTTTGTAGCTGATAATCTCTCTGACCAGCTGATTAATAAACTTAAAAACATGGACCATATTATAGATTTTTCTTATAAGGACGATACCTGCAAGATGACTTTTTCAAAAAGTGACGAGAATCTTTTAAGCCTTGTAGAAATACTCACAGAATCAAAGGTAGAATATAGGTCGATAAATGTTGAAAAGCCGAGCTTAAATGACGTGTTTTTAGAGCTCACGGGCAAGGATCTGAGGGACTAGTATGTTTTTGCATTCTTTTAAAAATACCTTCAAATATTTGCTCAGAGAAAAAGCCATGGTCTTCTGGGCCCTGTTTTTTCCGATTATCCTAGGCGTCCTTTTCAAACTCGCCTTTGGAGGAATAACTGATAGCAACAAGTTTGAGGCAATCAATATTGCTGTAAGCGAATCTGCGATGACAGATCAAAATTTTAAAAGCTTCCTAGATGCTATGGAAGAAGGGGATTATTTCAAAATCACAAAAGCTGAGAACAAAGAAATTCTTGATACAAATTCTGATATAAGGGCCTTTATAGAAGAGAAAGATAAGGTCTTTACCAAAAAATCTGGTATTGAAGAAACCATCGTAGAGACAGTTTTAAATGACTATCTACAAAAATCGGAGATGATTACAAGGATAATGGAAGAAAATCCTCAGACAGACATTACAAAGCTTTTGGATGTTAAAGACTATATTAAAGATGAGTCTAGGACCAATATGGATCCAATAAATACTTTTTTCTACACCCTTGTGGGTATGACTACAATCTATGGCTATATGTGGGGGCTTTATGTAATATACCAATACGAGGCGAATTTGTCTGTAAATGCAAAGAGAAATGTAATCGCTCCAATCAAAAAATCTGTAAGCCTTTTAGCATCTATCCTTGCTTCTTGGATAATAAATTTCGTCATAACCCTTATCTTTATCTTCTATCTAGATAAGGTTTTGGGAGTAGAATTTGGCGGAAAAATGCCGCTTTTAGTCCTCTTATCCTTGGTATCTTCTCTAGCAGGAGTTGGGCTTGGAATACTTATTGGCGTATCAAATAAGAAAACACTCGAATTTAAGATAAATCTAGGCATTGCTATTTCTATGCTAATGAGTTTTTTATCAGGCATGATGATTTCAAGTATTAAGGTAATAATCCAGGAAAAAGCTCCGATTTTAGGAAAAATCAACCCTGTATCAGTAGTCACAGATGCCATTTATTCCCTATACTATTACGAGTCTACAGCTAGGTTTTATCAAAATATTGGGCTTTTAATAATAATTAGCCTGGTTTTTTTCCTAGTAAGTTTGTTTTTTATGAGAGGTAAGGAATATGAGAGTCTTTAAAAATTATTTTAAAATAGTAAAAGGCCATAAATTTGCTATTATCTTATACACTCTGATTTTCCTATCCATAATTTCATTTTCGACTAAATCAGCTAGTGATAATAACTCATATACAAATATAAGGCCAAATATCTATATTAGAGACGAGTCAAATACCGATTTATCAAAGGCTCTCCATGATTATTTGGAAAAGAAAGCGGTAATTAAGGAAATGGATGAAGACCTAGTTGAAGATAAGCTTTTTTATCAGATGATAAGCGCGGCTCTTATAATTCCAAAAGATTTTGATCAAAGTAGGAAGGTAGACTTCAAAGGGGCACCTGACGATATGTACGGCATGGCTATAAAAGAGCATGTAAACCAATACCTAAACCAGGTTAATTCTTATGAACTAGCTGGTTTTGACATTAAAAATGCTATAAAATTTGCTAATGAAGATTTGGAAAAAGAGATAGATGTTGGGATAAAAAATGAAAAAAATCTTGGAAATGAAGATAAGTCAATATTTTATTTCAATTTTATCAACTACCTAATCCTAGCCCAGGTTCTCCTAGTCGTATCAACAATAGTAAGTGTATACAAGAAAAAGACTATAGTAATGAGAAACGCAGCAAGTCCAATGCCAAAATACAAGCAAAACCTAGAACTAATTTTTGGCCACGTCCTTACCGGGCTAATAGTTTGGGCTTTATATATTTTGTTGTTTGTAATCCTCTACAAATATGATTTTAGCAAGTCTCCAACCAATCTTATGATGGTAAACTCATTGGTTTTCACAGTTAGTGTAGTAACCATGGCAGTATTTATCTCAAGCCTAATTTCAAATGAAAATACAATTTCAGGAATTATGCAAGTAGTATCACTAGGATCATCATTTTTGTGCGGAGCCTTTGTACCCCAAGCCCTCTTATCAAAGACAGCCCTCACTCTGGGAAAAATTTTCCCATCATATTATTACATCAGAAACAACGAAATGCTTCTAGAAAATCCTAGTTTTGTTACAATCCTACCAAACATTGGAGTAATGCTTGCATTTTCTATAGGTTTCGTACTTATAAGCTTGTTAATGAAGACAAAAACAAATGATAAAATCTCATAAAAAATTCCTCGCCTTTGTACGAGGGATTTTTTTGGGTAGATATATATGTAGTACAGAGGAGGGGTAAAATGGTTGATAAGAATAAGATTTATTCAAAGTATTTAAAAAGAGATGTGACCTACACTTATATTGAGGATAAGGATTCGGATTTGTTTTTGTATTTTTTTGATGGGGCAAACCTATATGATAAAGAGGAATCCTTTATTGGTGAGGTTTGGGCCCTTGATAAGGCGATAGAGACAATTGGTCTTAGAGCAAATTTTGTTGGCATCTACTGTGCTGAGGGTGAGGAAGGTAGGGCAAGAACTAATGAATATTCTCCCTTTGAGAAATTTACAAATAGAGAAGCTCGTGAAAAACTTTATCCTAAGGGGATTTTGACTGGCAAATTTATTATTGAAGAGCTAATCCCTCTTGTAGAAAAGAATAGAAAAGCCTCATCAAGGCTTATTGGTGGCTCCTCCATGGGTGGGGTTATGAGCCTTTATATGGGAAGCACATATCCTGATTATTTTGATAAGATCCTTGCAATGTCAACCCATTTTATCCTAGAACCTGTCGGAATGGGTGAGATTTTAAAAAAGTATTATCACAAAAACAAGCAAAGAATCTACCTAGATACCGGCACAAAAGAATTTGATGATGAGATAATCCAAAAATCTTATGTATCTTTGTCACAAATGGCCTATGGTTTTTTAAAAGATAGGATGGATATAAAATATGTGATTGATGAGGGTGGACGTCATAACGAAAAATACTGGCAAAAAAGACTTCCAGCCGCTTTAAGATATTTATATAAGCTATAAAAAAGAGCTAGACCTAGTCGGTTTAGCTCTTAATTTTAATTTTAGTTTAGTTTTTTTATTTGATCAAAGGGCCAGATTCTTAAAAATGCCTTGCCTAGGAAATTAGTTTGGTGGACTGGGCCGAATTTTCTTGAATCATTTGATTTTGGCCTATTATCGCCCACCATGAAGTACTCATCATGACCTAGGAACCACTGATTTTGGCTCTCACTTTCAGTAAAAGTTCCTGTAGTATAGTAGGGTTCATCAAGTTCATTACCATTTATATAAAAATTCCCATCCCTAAGCTCGACATCATCTCCTGGCATGCCTATTATTCTTTTAACGTAGAGTTTTTCTTAGATTGGGCTATGAAAGATTATCACATCTCCACGTTTATAATTGTGGGTGATATTTTTTGAGATTTTTTCAACCACAACTAGGTCGTCGGTAAAAAGGGTATTTTCCATGGAGGAACCTGAGATGAGGGTCAGGTCTAAGATGAAAAATTTGATAAAAAATGTAATCAAAAGGGCGACGGCTATGGTCTTGACTCAGTCTAAGATTTCTTTTAATATTTTTTTGATTTTTGATTCTGTCATATTTTTTAATTAACACTTATATTTTTAATTATAGAATGTTAATTTTCCTCCATTTTATTTTTAATTAAATAACTAATTAAAGTAATTATAGCATATACTTTATCTTGTTGCAAAAATATATATCTATAAATTTGTTATTAGTAGGAGGGGATTATTTTTAATACAAGATAAAAAGCCAGCACCATTTGGTACTGACTTTTGTTTTTATAGGTTAAATATCTCCTTGCCTAGTTTGGTTTCTTTTGGATCTACTCCTTCGAAGACGATTTTTTTGACGTCCATTTGGTATTTAATGTCGCCCCAAAGGATGCCACCTACAAATTTATCTCCATTTTTAAAGAGTTTGTAGATTTTTTCGCCGTCTTCTTTTTTGACTTCTTCTATGCCTTCGCCTGAGTTTTGTCCTGCTGAAAATAGCTTAACATTGCCTAATATAAGGGTAGAAAATGGCTTAGGTTGCTCGTAGAGTTTGTTGGCGCCTGTCATATTAGCACCTGCAATTTTACCCATTTCCATAGAGGCTGTCCATAGACCTATGGTGAAGTTTTCTATTTGGGCAACGTCACCTGCTGCGTAGATGTCCTCGTTTTCTACTTGTAGGTTTTCTCCTACGAGTATACCCCTGTCTGTTTTAAGACCTGAGTCTTGGGCGAGTTTCGTATTTGCCCTAACTCCTGCCTGAACCATGATAGCATCAGCTTCTAATTCCGTGCCGTCACTTAGTTTAAGTCCGCATACGGCCCCGTCTTTTACTAGGATTTCTTCGTTAAATTTCCCGGTTAAAGTTTCCATGCCCATGTCATTTAGGGATTTTTCTAATTTTTGTGAAAGGTCCTTATCAAGCTGTCTTGGAAGGAGGTAATCAAAGGCTTCTACAATTGTAATATCAAGGCCTAGCTTAGAAATTGAGCTTGCTGCCTCAAGACCTAAAATACCACCACCGATGATTATAATCTTATCCTTGCCAGATAGGTAGTTTTTAAATCCTTTAAGGTCTTCGGCACTTCTTATAGCAAAAACACCTTCTGCATCAGAATTTTTGATTGGTGGGATAAAGGCATGGGCACCTGTTGCTATTAAAAGCTTGCCATATTCGAATTCTTCTCCGTCTTCTCCTATGACTTTTTTAGCTTCAGTATCAATTTTTTCTATGTGGGTATTAAGTTTTTCTTCTATATTTTTATCCTTATACCAGCTATCTTTTTTTACAAGGATTTCTTCATCAGTATAGTCCTTGGCAATTAGCTCTGATAGACGAGTCCTCCAATAGGTGTGGCCCTTTTCATCAGAGATAATTAAAATTGATCCATTTTCATCATTTTTTCTTATTTCTTCAGCCGCTGATAGGCCGCTAATTCCATTTCCTATAATTAAATAATCGTACATATATTATCCTTTCTGTCTATTGCTTAACAATATTATATCACTTTGGCTAGGTCCAAACAATCTTCAAGGTCTCTTTCTTTATTAAGGTATAATAGATATATGAGAAAAGCAGAGATAAAGGACATAAATAAAATTGTAAATATTATAGAAGATGCAAAATGTGGCCTGAAGGCAGATGATATTGACCAGTGGCAAATAGAATCTATGGATGAAAATTTTTTGAAAGGGCAAATCGAATCTGGGAAAGCCTACCTTTATGAAGAAGGTGAGATTTTAGCCTATGGATTTTTATCAGATGAGAAAGAAGCAGCCTACAAAGTTTGGGAAGGAGACTTTGAAGGGGATAGACCTCTTACTATCCATACCTTTGCAGTAGATTCTAAGATGAAGAAACGTGGGATTGCCTTAAAATTTTTTATTGATATCATAAAGTTTGCAGAAGAAAATCATTTTGATAGTCTAAGAATTGATACCCATGAGGATAATTTCAAGATGAGGGGGCTTATAAATAAGTTAGGATTTAAAAAGATTGGAGAAATTTATATAGATGAAGAGGGGACAAAAAAGCCGAGAATTTGCTATGAGAGATATTTATGATAAATGAAAGTCAAAGGATAATTGTTGAAAGGGCCAAGACGCCAGCGGCAGTAATAGCAGGACCTGGGACGGGAAAGACTTATACAATTGTAAAAAAAGTTATTTCCCTAATAAAAAATGAGAGTCTTAGTCCAAATAGGATCCTAATTACAACCTTTACCAAAAAGGCTGCGAGAGAACTTCAAACTAGGATAATTTCAGAATTTAATAGGCAAGGGATAAAAACTGAGCTTAAGGATATGATGATTGGAAACTTTCACTCCCTAGCCCTTGATTTTTTAGAAAAATATCCATCACTTGATAGGCCTTTTTTAGACGCTAAGGTCATTGACCAGGTGGTAGAAGGCTACTTAATAGAAGAAAACCTCGAATCTTATAAGAGTATAGAGGGTTATGAAAAATATATAACCTACAACCACGCCAAGGAAATAAAGGGGATTTATGAAGAGATTACCAATAAGCTACTAGATGTGGAGGCTCTTCTAGCTTCGGATGATCCTAGGGAAGTTTTTGCAGGTAAAATTTTTACAAGCCACGAAAAGCTCCTTAAAGAAAAAAATCTTATAAATTTCCAGATGATTTTAAGAGACTTTTATAAAGTTTTAAAAGACCCTGTCTTGGGAGAAGAAATTAGGTCTGGGATTGATTTTGTAATTGTAGATGAATACCAAGATACAAACTATATTCAGCAGGAGATAGCCTTTAACCTGGTTAGAGATAAGGAAATAATGGTCTTTGGAGATGATGACCAGTCTCTTTACTCTTTTAGGGGAGCAGATCCAAGAAATCTCACTGAATTTTCTGATAAGTTTTTTAAAGCTAAGGGACATAAGGCCTTTACCTATAAGCTTGATATAAACTATAGGTCAAACCAGGTTATAATTGATAAGTCACTCAAATGGCTTGATAACAAAGATTATGGAGTGACAAAAAAGAGCTTAAGGTCTGTTGATAGGGATAAAAACCCCAACACCATAGTAAGGGCCAGGGCTTATGAATATAAAAATCTAACAACAATACTAAGGATTTTAAAACAGGATATAAACCTAGGTCAGATTGCCTTTTTATTTCCATCCTTAAACCATGCCTATGTTTCAAAACTCCAATCCTGTTTTGAAAAAGCGGGAATTAGGGTTTTAAATAAAAAATCTTCCCAGTTTTTTAAGAGAGATGAGATTAGGGGCTTTATATATCTAATCATGAAAATCGGCGAGATTAAAACCTATTATGAAGACCCATCAACAATTTACGGAACTTTTGGCAAAAACAAGGCCAAGTACAAAAATTATTTGTATTACCTAGATAAAGATGAGACCTTGAAAGAAGACCTAGATCTTCAAAAATTCATTGAAGACGAAAAAGAAAGTCCCCTTCTAATCACAAACTTGCTTTATAAGGCCATGGGTTTGGACTATTTTAGAAAATTTCTAATAATGGATGAAAAAGACCTAGATGGGGCTAGGGTTTTGGGAAATATATCGACTATTATAAATTTAGCCAAGGACTTTGATGAAATTTTTATAAATAAAAACTTAAAAGACCATTACAAAGATTTTGTAAACTCTTATTTACAATACCTCTTTGTATCAAGGAGTATAGAGGAATATGCTAATATAGATAGCCATAAGGACGCCGTAAACTTTATGACCATCCACCAGGCCAAGGGACTTGAGTTTGAGGTTGTCTTTATATCGGGGCTTTATGACTCTCCAAAACCATCAAAGCCTAAGTTTTTAGAAAAAAGAGATCCCAATGATTTTTCCTATGTAAAAGATTTTTATAGGAAGTACTACACGGGTTTTACCAGGGCAAAAAACCTCCTAGTACTTTTAGATAATAGTGAAGATTACAAGCTAAATAACTTTTCAGAATCTTTCCCAAGGTCATCAGCTATTAAAAGCCTGGCCTTTGCGAGGGATGAGGAGAAAAAAGAAAAGTTAACCTTAGCCTACACCACAGACATAGAAGTCTTTAAGACCTGCTCTTTAAAATATAGGTTTATGAGAAAATTAGACTTTAAAACCCTAAAAACCCCAGCCCTAAGCTTCGGTACCAACACCCACAAGCTTAGCGAATATATCAGCCTAAGGCCAGATGATATAGGTTCTTTAAAAGAATTTTTAGAAAAAAACCCCGCCTACAAAAAGCCCCTAGAAAATTTCATAAATAGAGATTTTCAAATAAAAGGAATCGAGACAAATTATAAGCTCGATAGGAATTTCTATATCCTCCAGGGTAAGGTCGACCTAAGCCTTGCTGATGGGTCCATAGTAGATATAAAAACAGGCTCCTACAATAAAGAGCTCATAGAAGGCTACAAGGGCCAGCTAATGACCTATAGACAGCTAATCCTGGGAAATAAGCACGAGCTAAATAAAATGTTTCTATATTTTATAGAAGAAGATAGGCTAATAGAAATAAGCCCAACAGACTTTGATATAAATGAGATAGATAAGATAGCCAGGATGATAGATAGGAATATCGGCTACAGGAGAACCGATGATACAAGGGCTTGCAAGTATTGCCAGATGAGATATTTCTGCAAGAGAAATTGAAAGATATCTACTATGTAATACAATATAGGTAGGTGAGTTTATGATAGATACACAAATGTTGAAGGGGCTTATTGACGGAATAATCCTCCATATAATAAAAAACAAGGAAACCTATGGCTACGAAATAATAGAAGAATTAAAGCTAAATGGTTTTTATAATATGACAGAAGGCACAGTATATCCCATCCTAACCAGGCTTATAAAAAAAGGCCTAATCCTTGGGACCCTAAAGGAATCCACCAAGGGCCCAAGGAGAAAGTATTACTATATAACAGATGCAGGAAGGAAATACTTAGACGAATTTTACACAGGCTATGACAGCCTAAAGGCTGCCATGGACAGCGTACTAGAAAAGGGAAATAAATGAGAGTAGATAAGATGATTGGAAACACTGGTCTAGACACCAGGAAAAACATAAAAAGAAATGCCAAAAAAGGAGCCCTGGTAATAAACGGGGAAGTAGTAAAAGACTCCTCAGTCAAGGTAGATCCCTTCGTAGACGAGGTCTTCTACATGGGCCACTTTGTTGAATATATAGACAACCTATATCTGATACTAAACAAACCAGCCGGAGTCCTATCAGCTACCCAAGATAGGGATAAGACTGTAATAGACCTCCTGGATGATTTCTACCTAAATTACAAGCTATCCATAGCAGGTAGGCTTGATAAAGATACCACAGGACTTATCCTCCTATCAACAGACGGGAAATTCATTCATAAGATAACCAGCCCAAACTCACAAATAACAAAGACCTATGAGGTAAAAACCAGGGATAAGATCGAAGAAAATCTCATAGAAGAATTTAAAAAAGGCGTCTATATAAAAGAAGACGACTACACAACAAGACCCGCTGAACTAATTATAAAGGGCGACAAAGAAGCTATAGTCAAGGTCACAGAAGGCAAATACCACCTAGTTAAAAGACTCTTTTCAAACCTAGGAAACGAAGTAGTATCCCTAAAAAGAATAGCCATAGGAGACTTAGACCTAGACCCTTACTTAGACGAGGGAGACTATAGGGAGCTTACAGAAAAAGAACTAGCCCTATTTAAATAAAAACTAACCAGCATAAGCCTTATATAAAAAGGTAGGTGCTGGTTTTTTATTAGGATTATATAATAAAAATTTATGAAAACACTTGCAAAACATATTAACTTGTGATATTATAATAACGAAACGAAAGGAAACGAAAGAAAACGAAATGTTCCAAGAAGAGAGAATCAATTTTATTCTAGAAATATTAGATAAAAAGAATAGGGTTAGTGTATCTGAATTATCAGAGAAATTAGATGTATCTGAGGTAACAATAAGGAAGGATTTAAACGAGCTAGAAAAATCGAAAGCAATCAAAAGAACCCATGGTGGAGCTGTAAAAATTAGCAAAAACGTTGAAGAATTAACTACTGATAGCAAAAAACATCTTAATAAAAAGCAAAAAGACTATATAGCAGACCAAGCTAGCAAGTTATTAGAAGAATCTACAACAATATTCTTAGATGCGGGCACCACCACATCCAAATTGATAAAGCATATTGTAAAGTTAAAAGACGTTACAGTAATTACTTATGATTTAGAGATAGCCTTAATCTTATCAAAATATCCTAATGTAAAGACCTATATCTTAGGGGGGTATGTTGATAATAAAACAAAAACTTCTCTATCCATAGATGGATATGAAAACTTATCTAGGTTCCATGCCGATGTTTGTTTTATGGGCACTGATGCATATGATGATCAGTATGTTTATTCTACATCTGAGAATAAGGGGAAAATAAAGGAGAAAATGATTGAGAATTCTAGGGTAAAAGTTTTAATGACAGATACTAGCAAATATCCTTCAAGAGGCTTATATTCTTTTGGTGAAGTTAGCGAATTTGATTATCTAATAAGCGAAGAAACAAGAAGGATTTGATCTTAGAAATCTAGGAGGAGATATGGGAAAGGTAGTTATAATAGCTGATGACCTCACAGGTGCCAATGCAAACTGTGCACTTATGAAGTCTATAGGGCTAAGAAGTGCAAGTATAACTGGAAGAATAAATGATGAAGATGTAGGGGATATCGATGTATTAGCATTTACCACAGATTCAAGAGCCATGAGTTCCGAACATTCTTACAAAAGGGTCAATAAAAAAGCCGGTGAATACAAAGATAAGGATGTAATACTATTTTCAAAAAGGATAGACTCAACCTTAAGGGGGAACTTAGGATCGGAATTAAAAGGTTTTCAAGATGGCTTAGGCGGGAGATTAGCTATATGTGTACCATCTTTTCCGGATTCAAATAGGATTGTTATAAATGACTACATGTATGTAAAAGGAAAACCTTTGATGAATACTGATGCTGGTAAAGATTCTAAGATATCAGCAGTTTCAAACCTCGTGACTGAAAACTTTAAAAAAGACTATGATGGAAAGATATTCCATATATCAATTGAAGAAGTGGAAAAGGGACATAACCACATAAGAGATTTAATTCTTGCAAATAAGGATGCTGATTTAATAATACTTGACTCTATTACCAACGATCAGATAGAGATGATAGCAGAAGCATCTATAGACACTGGCCTTGATTTTATAAGCGTAGACCCAGGTCCTTTTACCAAAGAAGTAACTAAAATACTTTATAGCAAAAATAAAATTAGTACCAAGGCTTTGGCTGTTATTGGTTCAGTAACCAAGGTTACAATGAATCAAATGAAAGAATTAGAAGCTAATTTCAAACACTATAGACTTGCAGTCGATGCAGGTAAGTTAATAAATATAGACTCAGCAATAGGAGAAGTTAATAGGGCTATAAAATTAGCTCAGGAGAAATTACTAACTAATAATCTTGTTATTATAACAACCACGCCTAGAAAATTAGAGGACAGGCTTGACCTAATGGTGATATCTGAAGATATGGATATGAGCATTGACGATTTGTCACTGATGATTTCCAGAGGTCTTGCAAAAATTTCAAGTGAAATAGTTAAGAAGGATAGGTCTATTTCAGGGATTTTCTCTTCAGGAGGAGATGTTACCATAGCGGTAACCGAAGAATTAGGCGGGCAAGGTATAGAGATTAGAGAAGAAATCGAACCATTAGTTGCATATGGAAGAGTTATCGGAGGTGAAGTAGACGGACTTAAAATTGTAAGTAAGGGTGGCATGGTTGGCAGTGATAAAATAATGATAAAATGTGTAGACAGGTTATTAAATAAAGGAGAATAATTATTATGGAAAGAAGTAGAATAGCAGTAACATTAGGTGACCCAGCAGGTATAGGTCCAGAAATCGTAGCAAAAACATTCAATGTAAAAGAGCTTTATGACGAAGCTGATATAGTTTTAGTAGGTGATAAAAATGTTCTAGAAAGAGCTTTAGAAGGAACAGGTTTAGATTTAAAAATCAACTTAATTGAAAATGTTGAAGATGGTAAGTATGAATTTGGAACAATTGACCTAATAGACCTTAAAAATATGTCTAAAGACTATGAATTTGGTGAAGTTAGTGCTGAGTGTGGCAAGGCTGCTTATGAATATATATTTAAAGCTGGAGAACTTGCTATGAATGGTGATGTAGAATCTGTTGCGACAAGTCCAATAAATAAAGAATCTTTAAGAGCAGCTGAAGTACCATACATAGGTCATACTGAAATGTTTGAAGATATATCAGGAGTCCATGACCCGTTAACCATGTTTGAAGTAGAAGGTTTGAGAGTATTTTTCCTATCAAGACACTTATCTTTGAAAGATGCCATTGATCAAGTTAAATACGATAGGGTTCTAGATTATATTGAAAGAAGTACAGAAGCTATGCACAGACTTGGAGTAGAAGGAACTTTAGCGGTAGCTGGCCTAAACCCTCACTCTGGTGAACATGGTTTATTTGGCTATGAAGAGGTTGATGAAATAGAACCTGCGATTAAAGAAGCTCAAAAGAGAGGTATAGATGTAGTAGGTCCTATAGGAGCTGACTCAGTATTTGCTCAAGGTCTTCAAGGAAAGTATGCAGCTGTCCTTTCTCTATATCACGATCAAGGACATATAGCAACAAAGACCTATAATTTCATGAAGACAATCTCACTTACAAACTCAATGCCATTCTTAAGAACATCAGTAGACCACGGAACTGCTTTTGATGTGGCAGGTAAAAATATAGCTTCTGAAGTAAGTATGGTTGAAGCAGTAAAACTTGCAGCTAAATACGGTCCATACTTTAAAAAAGAAAAATAAAGGATGACTTATGAACGATACTAGGATTTTATTTGCCTTACTGATAGGTCTAATCCTGCTTATAGGAATGATTGTAAAGACAAAAATTCACACTTTTCTTGCCTTAATCATAACAGCAATTTTTATAGGTGTATCAGGTGGGATGACTTATGACGAGGTTATAGACAGTGTAACAGGTGGTTTTGGAGGGACTCTGGGATCTATTGGTATAATAATTGGTTTTGGTGTTATGATGGGCCAATTATTTGAAGTATCAAACGCTGCCAAGAGGATGGCTCATACCTTTATAAAAATATTTGGTAAAGGTAGGGAAGATTTAGCAATGACAATTACGGGTTTCTTAGTTTCGATTCCTATATATTGTGACTCAGGATTTGTAATCTTATTTCCTGTGGCCAAGGCTCTGTCTAGATCTACAAGAAAGTCAGTTATAACCCTTGGACTTGCCCTAGCTTCAGGCTTGGTTATAACCCATACAGTGGTACCACCTACACCAGGCCCTGTTGGTGCCGCCGGTATATTTGGGGCAAATGTAGGCGCTGTAATACTTTGGGGTATACTAATAGCCATCCCTATGGTAATATCAACACTAGTTTATGCAAACTGGTATGGCAAAAAAGTCTACCAACTACCTGATGAAAATGGTGATTGGATTAGACCAGATAGAATGTCTGAGATTAAAGCAAGTGACTTTACTTTTGATGATGATGAAGATATGCCATCAACATTTACTGCGTTTTTACCAATAGTAGCACCTATAATTTTGATATTGATAAA
The DNA here is from genome assembly GCF_937934665.1 of uncultured Anaerococcus sp. GTDB lineage: Bacteria > Bacillota > Clostridia > Tissierellales > Peptoniphilaceae > Anaerococcus. The sequence goes on along the minus strand of NZ_CALGYW010000059.1, from coordinate 13,586 downwards.
TACCATAATATCAACCCTAATAAAGGTTGGTAAAGTTGAAACCAGTCCTTTACTTGAGGCTTTGATGTTTATAGGTACACCTATTGTGGCGGTAGGTTTTGGTTTACTGATAGCAATATTTACCCTAACAAAAGGAATGGACAGGCACAGTGTAATAACAGAAATGGAAACTGGTATACAATCGGCAGGGATAATTATCCTTGTTACTGGAGGCGGTGGAGCCCTAGGTAGGGTACTAACAGATTCAGGAGTAGGTAATGATATAGCAAATTATATATCTACAATGAATATCAATGCACTCTTACTTCCGTTTATAATTGCGACACTGATTAGGTTTATCCAAGGGTCTGGTACAGTAGCCATGCTAACAGCAGCATCTATATCAGCCCCTATAGTTATACCTTTAGGTGTTGATCCAGTTTTTGCAACCCTATCTGCTTGTGTTGGCTCAATATTCTTCTCATACTTTAACGACTCGTTTTTCTGGGTTGTTAATAGGTCCTTAGGTTTAACAGAAGCTAAAGAACAAATCGGGGGATACTCTGTAGTTTCAACTATAGCATGGGCAGTAGGTTTTATATCTATTGTTATATTAAACTTTATATTTGGTTAGAAAGTGGCTTTTAGCCACTTTTTAATTATAATAAAAATTTTATGAAAACACTTGCAAAAAAAATAAATATATGATACTATAAATACACATGATAATAATGAGAGAGACGAGCTTGATTAATTTTAGGCTCGTTTTATGTGTTTAGGGAGAGATATGCTAGATATTAAAGAAGTGTTGTATGAAAATCCAGTTATAATGGCCATTAAGGATGGCAAAGACTTAAGAGAATGTCTTAAGGATGATTACGAAGATAATAAAATTGTCTTTGTACTATTTGGGAGTATAGAAACGATTCCCACTATTGTCGATAAGCTAAAAGATAAGGATAAGATAGTCTTTGTCCACGAAAACCTAATCGAAGGACTCTCATCATCGCACTACTCGCCTAGCTTTATCAAAAAATACACCAGAGCTGATGGAATTATCACAACCAGGGCCCAAAATGCCTATGAGGCAAGGAGGATTGGTCTAAGTACAGTATTTAGGTTCTTCCTCTTAGATAGCCTATCTTACGAAAGTGTCAAGGAGACTTTAAAAAATATCTCCGCAGATCTTTTGGAGGTCCTACCAGGTATCATGCCTAAGATGGTGACAGAGATTAGCAAAAGGACTGCCATACCCCTAGTAGCAGGGGGCCTTATAAGGGATAAGTCCGATGTTATTGATGCCCTAAATGCTGGTGCCATTGCGGTCTCAAGTTCTAATTATGAAGTATGGAAAATGTAAAGGAGTAGATATGACTAAGTACATTATGGCATTAGATGCCGGAACAACAAGTAACAGAGCTATAATCTTCAATAAAAAGGGTGAGATTATGTCTGTAGCTCAAAAAGAATTTACACAATTTTTCCCACACCCAGGCTGGGTAGAACACGATGCTACTGAAATCTGGTCAACCCAAATAGGGGTATGTACTGAAGCCATGGCAAAACTAGGTGCTAGTGCAGAAGACATAGAGGCCATTGGTATAACAAACCAAAGGGAGACTACTATAGTTTGGGAAAAGGATACCGGTAAACCTGTTTATAATGCAATCGTTTGGCAATGTAGAAGAACTGCAGATATGGCAGATCAGCTTGTTAAAGATGGCTATAGAGGCATGGTTAAAGAAAAAACCGGCCTAGTTGTAGACCCATATTTCTCTGCTACAAAAATTAGATGGATCCTTGATAATATAGAAAATGGCCAAGAAAGAGCTGAAAATGGCGAACTTTTATTTGGTACAGTTGATACATGGTTAGTTTACAACCTAACTCGTGGTAAGGTTCACGTAACAGACTATTCAAATGCATCAAGAACTATGATCTTTAATATCCACACTCTTGAATGGGATGATGAACTTCTAGAGATGCTAAATATTCCAAAATGCATGCTTCCAGAAGTTAAACCATCTTCATATGTATATGGTAAGACCTTCTCAGGATATTTTGATGGCGAAATTAAGATATCAGGTATAGCAGGTGACCAACAAGCAGCTTTATTTGGTCAAACTTGCTTTGAAAAGGGAGATGCTAAAAATACCTATGGTACAGGTGCCTTCCTACTTATGAATACTGGTGATGATGCTGTTGATTCTGACAACGGCTTAGTTACAACAATTGCTTGGGGTCTTGAGGAAGGTAAAGTAGACTATGCCCTAGAAGGTTCAATCTTTGTTGCAGGTTCTGCTATCCAATGGCTAAGAGACCAATTAAGAATAGTTGACGCTGCAGATGATACTGAATACATGGCAACAAAAGTAGATGATACAAATGGTTGCTACGTAGTTCCAGCATTCACAGGACTTGGTGCTCCATATTGGGACCCATATGCTAGAGGAGCTATAGTAGGTTTAACTCGTGGTACAAGCAAATATCACATCGTAAGAGCGACCCTAGAATCACTTGCTTATCTAACAAACGACGTATTAGCATCAATGGAAAGAGACGCTGGTCACCCACTTCATGAACTAAAAGTAGACGGTGGTGCAAGTGCAAACAACTTCCTAATGCAATTCCAAGCTGACATGATTCAAACAAATGTAGAAAGACCACAAACTCTAGAAACAACTGCACTAGGTGCTTCATATCTAGCTGGTCTTGCAACAGGCTATTATAAAGATAAGGATGAAATTAGAGAATATAGACTAGTTGATAAAACTTTTGAACCAGAAATCTCTAGAGAAGAAAGAGATAAGAAAGATAGAAACTGGCAAAGAGCTATAGCTAGGTCTTTTGACTGGGCAAAACACTATGAAGAATGATATTGATTTAAAATTAAAATCGTAGTATAATAATATTAAATTAATAAGAACGGAGAGAAGCGAGCGTAAGTATGAGGATACTTGCGCTCGTTTTTCTATATAGTTTTTTACATAAAAGGAGCAAATATGTTTGATGTAATAATAATTGGTGGAGGAGTTGTTGGCGCTTCAGTTGCAGCTCACCTATCAAAGAAAAAAGGAAAATTTTTATTACTTGAAAAAAATGAGGATGTTTGTACAGAAACAACCAAGGCTAACTCAGGTATTTGCCACGGTGGTTATGACGCTGTGCCAGGTACTCTAAAGGCAAAATTCAATGTAGAAGGTAACCAAATGATGGAAGAGGAAAGTAAATTATTTGCCTTCCCTTACAAAAAAATTGGAACCCTCGTTCTATGCCACGATGAAAAAGATATGCCAAATCTACAAAAACTTTATGATTATGGTATAGAAAATGGCGTAAAGGGCATGAAAATCTTAAATAGAGAAGAGACACTAGCTCTAGAAGATAACATCACTGACGATGTTGTAGCTTCTTTATATTGTGAAGAAGCTGGAATCTTAGATCCATTTTTAATGAACATAGCCTATGCAGAAGTATCAAATATAAACGGTGTAGACTATAAATTTAATACAAAAGTAGAAAAAATCGAAAGAAAAGATGACCACTGGGTTCTTAATACAAACAATGGCGACTTTGAAACTAAGGCAGTTATCAACTGTGCTGGTGTTTATTCTGATGAGATACACAACCAAGTCTCTGATACAAAATATAAAATCAAGGCTCGTCGAGGTGAATACCTCCTACTAGATAAGGAAACATCTGGTTTTGTAAACCACGTTATGTTTAACCTTCCATCTGACAAGGGTAAGGGTATCTTAGTTACACCAACTATAGACAACAATACTCTTGTAGGACCAACTTCAGACTTTGTAGATGATAAAAACGATAGAAGATCAACAAGAGAAAGACTTGAAGAAGTTGTTGAAAAATCAAACCACACTGTTAAAAACGTACCAGTAAGAATGGTAATTACTTCTTTCTCAGGTAACAGAGCCCACGAAGTAGGCGGCGACTTTATTTTACAAGAAAGCGAAGAAGGTTTCTTTGACTGTGTAGGTATAGAATCACCAGGTCTTACCTCATCTCCAGCTATAGGTAAGTATATGGCAAATCTTGTTGCAGATAAGTACGAATTTGAAGAAAATGAAGACTTTACCTATGACAGAAAACCAATTCCAAAAACTATAGAAATGAGTGTTGAAGAACATTCTGAACTTATCAAGAAAAACAAACTTTACGGCAAGATTATCTGCAGATGTGAATCTGTAACAGAAGGTGAGATTGTAGATGCAATCAATAGACCACTTGGAGCAACAACTGTAGATGGCATAAAAAGACGTGTTAGAGCTAGCGCTGGAAGATGCCAGGGCGGATTCTGCTTACCACATCTAATGGAAATCTTAGCTCGTGAGCTTGATCGTGATAAGTCAGATGTAGTTAAAAACTCAAAAGATTCTTACTATGTTGATGGAAGAGTGAAGTAGGAGAAGACAATGAAAAATTATGATTTAGTAGTAGTAGGTGGCGGTCCTGCAGGCCTTGCTGCAGCAGCTAGAGCCTATGACTGTGGTATAAAAAATGTATTAATTATAGAAAGAGATAACAAACTTGGTGGAATTCTAAACCAATGTATCCACAATGGTTTTGGTCTTCACAGGTTTAAAGAAGAATTAACTGGACCAGAATATGCTGGTAGGTATGAAGACATAGTAGCAGAGCGTGATATAGATCTAATGCTCGATACTATCGTAATGGACTTTAGTTCAGATAAGACTCTAACCCTAATGAATGAAGAAAATGGTATGTTCCAAATAAAACCTAAGGCTGTAGTTCTTGCCATGGGTTGTAGGGAAAGACCAAGAGGAGCTCTAAACATACCAGGAAGCCGTCCAGCAGGTGTATACTCAGCAGGTACAGCTCAAAAACTTGTAAACCTTGATGGCTTTATGCCAGGTAAGAAAGTAGTAATCCTAGGATCAGGTGATATAGGACTCATCATGGCAAGACGTATGACTTTAGAAGGTGCTAAGGTACAATGCGTTGCAGAAATCATGCCATACTCTGGAGGACTAAAGAGAAATATAGTTCAATGTCTAGATGACTTTGATATTCCACTTCATTTTTCAACAACAATATCAGATATAGTTGGAGATGACAGGGTAGAGGGTGTTTACCTATCAAAGGTAGACGAAAACATGAAGGTCATTCCAGGAACAGAAGAATATGTAGAATGTGATGCTATCCTACTATCAGTAGGACTAATCCCAGAAAACGAATTAAGTAGGGATGCAGAAATCAAGATGGATCCAAGAACCAAGGGTGCAGAAGTATCTGACAGGATGATGACATCTATAGATGGTGTATTTGCAGCAGGTAACGTTCTTCACGTTCATGACCTTGTAGACTATGTAACAGAAGAAAGTGAGCTTGCAGGAGAAAACGCAGCAGCCTATATCAAAGACGAATTTAACCCACAAGGTGAAGAAAAAATCCACCTAACACCAGGAAACGGCGTAACCTATACAGTTCCACAATACATCTCACCAAAGACAATGAGAGATGAAGTCATAATCAGATTTAGGGTAAATAACATCTACCAAAAATCAAGACTAGTCCTAGAAGTAGATGGCAAAGAAGTAGCCCAAAAGAGAAAGATAGTCTTCGCACCAGGTGAAATGGAAGATTTAATCCTGAAGAAAAGCGACCTAGACGAAAATAGCAAAAAAATCGAAGTAAGATTGGAGAGCTTATGATTAAAGATCTAACTTGTATAAATTGTCCCCTAGGATGCACAGTAAGTGTTACCTTAGAGGATGGGGAAATTACAAATATAACAGGAAACAACTGTAAAAGAGGAGAAATCTACGTCAAAGACGAACTTACCAACCCAGTAAGAACAGTCACCTCAACAGCCAGGGTAGACGGAGCAGACGAATACCTAGTATCAGTAAAAACTGAAAACCCAATCCCAAAGGGCAAGATAAGTGAGGTAATGGAAGAAATCAACAAGACCCACATCAAGGCCCCAGTAGAAATAGGCGACTGCCTAATAGAAGACGTAGCAGACACAGGAATCAAAGTAATAGCCACATCAAGAGCTTCATAAAAATAAACCCTCCAACCCTAGAGTTGGAGGCATTTTTTTGCCTTACAAATTAACAAGTACAGTAGTGGCTGGTAAACTTTTTTAGGTATAATACTTGCTTAAGTATATTTTTAAGAGAGTTTTGAAATCCAGAGAGATTGCTGATAAAATATAAAGAAAAAACTCCTTACTTAAAGGTCATAGTCACATGCACAATTAAACAAGGAGGTAATTTGGATAAATACATTACACTATAGTTTATAGAAAATGTAAATAATTCTTTATAAGATACCCAGAATAGAATTTTTAAGATCTTAATAGAAAAACTAGATATTTCCAATAGAAAGCCCCTCTTTATTGAGGGGTTTTCTAAATTAGAATATAAAATTGAATAAGATAACGGCGATAAGTCCGCCGATTATTGGGCCTACTACTGGAATCCAACCGTATCCCCAGTTAGCGTCTGTTTTGTTTTTAACTGGAAGTACTGCGTAAGCAATTCTTGGACCAAGGTCCCTGGCTGGGTTAATAGCATAACCTGTCAAACCACCTGTTGACATACCAATAGAAACAATTAGGCCGTATACGAATAATTTGTCAACTCCTGTGTCAGCTGCACCTGCAACGTTGCCAAAACCAAGGATAGCAAATACAAGAACGAAGGTACCAACTATTTCTGATAGGAGGTTTCTTCCGGTGTTAGGAATTGATGGTGCTGTACAGAATGTTCCTCTAACTAATTCTGGATTATCTGCTGTTGCTTCATAGTGGTCTTTAAATAGTAAGAAGACTATGCATTGACCAAGGAAGGCTCCAAGCATTTGACCTGCTATGTAAACTGGAACTGCATTAGATGCCACATCACCCTTGAATGCTAAAGCTATTGTTAAAGCAGGGTTGAAGTGAGCTCCTGTAAGGGCACCGAATATGGTTGCTGGAATAAGTACTGCAAGACCCCAAGCAATGGTGATTTGGATAGGACCTGCACCTTGCATACCACTCTTGTTCATGTTAACGTTTGCTACAACTCCGTTACCTAAAATAATAAGTATCATTGTACCAATCATTTCACCTAAGAATATATCTCTCATTTTCTCTCCTTTCTGTGAATAAAAAAACAGAGAACTACCTTGGTAACTAGCTCTCTGTCTCTTTTTTATTCAATTATGAAAATGTTTACATCATTATTATAGCATAGATATTTTTATTTTGCAAATATTTAAGCTATTTTTCTTCTTCCTTCAAAGTTTTGATGAAGTTGTTGATATCAGTCTTGTTTACCCTGGTAATTCCAGAATGCTCTGAGTCGAACTTATCAGACTTAATTTTCTTTCCTGATTCGTCTTCCATAACTTCGATTACCCTTGACCTACAGAAAGAGCCTTGGCAAAAGCCCATGCCGGCCCTGGTTCTTCTCTTGATAGAGTCAAAGCTGTTGCAAGGGATACCACGATTCATAGCATCTCTTATAGTTTTTTCGCTTACTTGTTCACACCTACAAACAAGTCTATCGGGATCTCCTAGAGGGAGGTCTACTTTTTTGATAACCTTATTAAAGTCTTCTAGTTCTTTGTATTCTATGATAGGGTCTCTGTGAGGATTGTAGTCTGGGTCTTCTTTTAAGTCTAAGCCAAGATCCTTTAATATGCCCTCCACCATTTTAGCTATAGCAGGAGATGAGGTAATACCTGGCGATTGGATACCAACCACGTTTATAAAGCCATTTGTCTTAGTATTTTCTATGATAAAGTCACCTGTAGATGAGGCAGGACGAAGACCTGCGAATGATCTTATAAATTCTTTGAGGTTTATTAAATCTTCCTTAACTGATTTTTGAGCTAGGTTATAGATTTCAGAGAGTCTTTCTATGTGGGTGCCTCTATCTATTTCTTCCTCATCTATAGCATCTGGGCCTAAGAGGAGGTTGTTGTGGTAGGTCCTTGTAACAAGGATACCCTTGGATTTTGGACTTGGGGTTTGGAAAAGAACCTGCTTGCACCTTGAACCAGTACCTTTTTGCATAAGGAGGTATTCACCACTTCTAGGGTGGATATTAAAATCAGTTTCTGTTATCATTTCTGAAATTTTAGCGCCTTCAAGTCCTGAAGCGTTAATTACAAAACGAGCATCGAAAGACTCGCCAGATTCAATTGTAACAGTGAAAATCTCGTCGTTTTTTTCGATACCTGTAACTTCACTTAAAAGTCTAAGGTCAGTGCCATTAGCTATCGCGCTTTCCATAAGAGCTATTACATATTCGTATGGAGAGCATACACCAGCTCCCTTGCAATATAGGGCTGCTGTTGCTTCATCAGATACGTTTGGTTCTATTTCACGAAGCTTTTCTTGGCCAATTATTTCTATATCGTCAAGTCCATTTTCAAGACCCATGTCCATGAGTTTTTCAAGTTCTTTTTCATCTTCTTCATCAAAGGCGAGGACGAGAGAGCCATTTTCTAAAAATCCGAAATTTAATTCTTCATCTAGTTTTTTAAATTTTTTTCTACCTTCATAGCAAATGCGTCCCCTAAGTTCTGAGTGAGGTTCAGCGTAGCCGCCATGGACTATGGCTGAATTGGCCTTAGATGCTCCCATGGAGACATCGTTTTCTCTTTCGAGTACTAGGACATCAAGTTTATAGCGAGAAAGTCTTCTAGCTATACTAGCTCCACTTACACCTGCTCCTATTATTATTACATCATACATAAAAATTCCTTTCTATAACTAGGAGTTAAGGACTCCTTGGGTTAATAAATAGCAGATAAATTTCGTTTTACAGACAAAAATAGAGCGGAAATAATATACTCGCTCTTTCACCATCTCTTATGTAAACTTTTTCTATATTATAGCACAAAAAGCTAGGTTTTTCAATTTAGCTTATTTGGTCAATTTTTTACAAAATAACTTTATAAAGATTGATTTTGAGAATTTTTTTAAAAAAATTAAGTAAATAGCATAATTTAGTTTATATTTTAACTTTTAAAAGTATATTATATATAGTATGTAAAGGGATAATTATTATGAAATGTGAGCATTGCGGTGCGATTATAGACGAGGCTTGTAATTTTTGCCCAGTTTGTGGAAGTAAAATTGACAAGATTAAGTCGGAAAATCAGGAAAACCGAGCAAATACTGACTCTAAGAAAGCTTTTTCAGACTTTCTTAACTTTAATAAAAATAAAAAAGACCCTCTAAACGAAGAAAATCCTGAGCAAAAGCTGGAAGCTGATGATTTAGGCGAAAAGGAGACTAGTAAGTCTCACCAAGAGTTTACTGTTAAGGATGAAAATGAGGGTGAAAATCTAAGTGATGAGGATCAAAAAGAAGAAAAAGACGAAGTCAAAGCAGAAGACAACTTTGAAGAAAAAAATCCTAAAGAAAAGGTTTCAGAAGATGACTCTATAGAAGACTTCTTTAGACCAGATCCTTTAGATAGGATGGATAAGGCAAACAGAAGGTATGAAAATCAAGGAGGCAAGGATTCTCCCTATAACCAAAGGTCTGTCATAGAAGAAGTCCAAGCCAAGGTATATAGGAATAATGCCAAGAAAAAAAGGGACGAAGATTATTATATAGAAGATTATAAGAGCTATATCTTAAATGAAAACCTTGAACAAAAGCTTGATAAGCTAATAGGTGATGGAGATAATGACCTTCCAAGTATGACTCTTTCTGCCGGAATAAGGAAAATTCAAGCTAGAAACAAAAAGATTGGCAGGGAAGAGGTAAATAAGGATGATGGAGATCAAATTCTTAGAAACGCCAATCCAAAAACCAAACCACCTGCAGTTAGAGAAGTGGATAAGAAAGAAAAGGCCAAAGAAAAGGCTAAGAAAAAATCCAAAGATCCGAGGGAAAGGAAGTATCTAACAAGTAGAAACTTGCTTTTAGCCTTGATAGGAGTTTTACTTGCCCTAATCCTTGGAATCTTATATATGAAAACAAGCAAGGCTGAGGATATAACTATTCCTTTAAGTGATTATATTGACATAAGTTATGAGGGAGAAAATGGATCTGCTGTGCCAAAGGCAAGCATAGATACAGAAAGATTAGTAGCAGCCTACGGAGATGAAATAAAATATATTTCTAAAGATAATAACAAGGATTCTTATGAATCTGCCGCCCAGGAATTTGCTTCTGACCTTCAAAACAATATAGTCTTTCAATATTCTAAGGATAGCGGCCTATCAAATGGTGATGAGATAACAGTCATGGCTAACCTTGATAATATAAAACTTTCAGATAAGTATAATGTTTTAACTTCAAATGCCTCTAAGGCAGTGATTATAGACGGTATAGCAAGTGATGACTTTATAGATCCATTTACCTATATAAACGTCAAATTTGAGGGAAATAGTCCAGATATGACCCTAACAGCAAGCCTAACTGACGATGCGCCAGAGTTTATGCACACACTTGACATTATTCCTGCCAAGTCAAATGGTATAGAAGAAGGCGAAGAAGTAGCAGTAAGCTTAAACTTTGATGCAGAAGAGCTTAAAAATACCTACAATGTAAGCCTATCTCCAACCAGCAAAAACTTCACAGCTCAAAGCGCAGAGGGTGGGGATAATCAAGAAGATAAAAAAGAAGAAGGCGAGAGCGATTCTGACTTTATAAAAACCACAGCCCACCTGGCAGATGAAGAACTTGGTGAACTAAAATACAAGGCAGGAGAATTAATCAAGCAAACAATTCTTTATAAAAACATTATAAACGTTGATAAGATAGATTATCTAGGCTCCTTTACAGGTTTTAAAGAAGACGGAGAAGGGGATATTAAAAACAAGGTCTACCTAATATATGAAGTGACAAGTTCGGAAAAACTACCTGACTTAGACTTTAATTCAAACTTTAAGTATTATACTTTTGTTGAATATCAAAATGTAAAGAAAGCCAAGGATGAAGATGGCAATTTCTATAGCCAGGGACCAATTACAACTGATAATCAAATCTTCCACAAGTTCTTTGTAGAAAGTGATTATAAGTATTACCAAATTGAATACCAAGGATTCGGCTTTATAGAAAAGGCCCTAGCAAATGTAAGAAGTGGCTTAGAAGGCCTAAGCGTCACTGAAGATAATAAGACAAATATAAGTGACCACTTTGCTACATCTGATGGAGTAGTCGGAGAATACGAAGCAGATGGTAGAAGATTGTCCTTGAAGGCTGATGGTAGCCTTGTTTACCAAATAGATAAGGCAGTCCATACTGGTTCTTATAGCGCAAACGAAGGAGAAATATCTGCTACAATCAAGGGAGTAAATGTAGATACTCCAGTAATCCTAAACTACGATAATGGAACACTCAAGGCAGAAAGTCAAGGAGAATTTGACGCAATAAGCTTTAGCAAAATAGAAAATTTTTAAATTAAGAGGCCCAGAGGCAAGTGAATCGACCCAAAGCTATCAAAAATAGTGAGGCTTTCACACTGCTGGGTCTTTTTTATGATAAAGGAGAGAAAATGCTAGAAAATAAAGAAAAGAAGTCAACCTACTACGAAGCCTATCCAAAATCTTTTTTAGATACCAATAAAGACGGGATAGGGGACTTAGAAGGCTTAAGAAGTAAGCTAACAACCATATCCCAATTGGGGGCAAACTATGTTTTAATAAACCAAATTTTTGCAAAAAAAGATGATAAGGTAGACTTCTATGAGATAGATAAAGAGCTTGGAGATATAAGAGATATCAAGGCCATATGTGAAAAAGGAAAATATATAAGGATAAAAATTCTCCTAGACTTTGATGGAAAAGAATTAAAATTAAGCTATGGGGATGAAATTAAAGAAAAAATCCTAGACCTTATCAAATATTGGCAAGAAACAGGTATCAAAGGCATAAGGATAAAAAACCTAGCCAGCCTTTACGGAGATGATCAAAATGAGGGAGAGGATATCCTAGAAGCTATAAAAAATCTAACAGATGAGCTCAATCTAATCTTTATAGGAGGAATTGAAGAAATAAATGAGCTAGGAAAAGAATTTGTAGATATGGCTTATTTTTCAAAGGCAAATGATCTTATAAAGGAAAAAAATTCCTACAAGGATTTCTATAGCTTTTTAGACAAGGCCCAAAAACTAAGCGAAGAAGTGCCTATAGGCCTAGACTTTCAAAACTTTGAAACACCAAGACTTATAGAAAAAATTCTAAATGACGATGAAGAGGTAAGACCTCTTACAGAAGCCCTAGCAACCATGCTTTTTAGCTTAAAAACCATACCCTTTGTCTATCAAGGAACAGAAATAGAAGCTAAAAGTGACTACAGTATAGATATGGATGATATAAAAGATCAGAAAATCCAGGCTTTATATAAGTCCTTCCTAGAGGAAGGTTTAGATCATGAGAAAGCTCTTGATAAGCTTAAGAAAACCACTAATTTTACAGCGAAAATCCCCCTAAGATGGGATGACTCGGGTCTTGGTAGGTTTTCAGAAGTGAAAAACTACTATGGAACCATGGTTCGCTACGAAAATAACTACAAGGAATATATGAAGCATTCAGATTCATTTTTCTTTTATATGTATAATATAATCATGCTAAGAAAAAGAGAGTCGGTCTTCGGTCTTGGTGACTACGAGCTACTAACATTTGATAATCAAGTATACGCTTATAAAAGAACCTACAAGGATAAGTCCTATGTGACACTTGTAAACCTATCAGATGACTTTTATGAAATAGACGAAAAAATTACCGACTTAATAAAAGATGGTGAGGTCATAAAAAACAACAACCGAGATTATGACCCAGAAATCTTAGACTCCTACCAGGCAGTGATAATTGAGTTATAGAAAATTAAAAAAATAAAAAACACAGACTTAGGCACTTGGTCTTAGTTTGTGTTTTTTGTTTCAAAATATTTTAGGATAGAATTTACCTATTCCTATCTTCTTCCGTCTTAAAAATAATTATCTTATTATCATCAAGGTAAAGTTTGATAGTTTTTCCTTCGTCAAGGATTATGTATTTATAACCTGTTCCGAAATTTGACTGGTTGTTTTTAGTAGGTTTTAAAGTCTGCTCGACCTCATAATCAATTTCTCCATCAAAATCTGTAACTTCATCGTAGTATTTTTCTTCTCCCGCATACAAATAGAGATCATCATTAACATAGATCATAGGAATTAAAACCCATTCTACATTTTCATTTGGATCAGAAATTTCTTTGGGGGTTTCGTCATTAGAACATGCCGCTAGGGCAAAGACCGTCATAAATAAAATTAGAATTTTTTCATCTCAATACTCCTTAAGCATATTAGTTAAATGGTGTGATGCTTATATAAATAGTATACCCCTAATAAAAAACAAACATTTTAGGGCAATAAAAAACAACCTGTAATTGGTTGTATTCTAATGGTCGGGGGAAAGGATTCGAGACTTCGAGCCTCACCTTCTCAAAGCCGAAGCACTATCAACAAAAAAAGCAACCCTTGAGGTCGCATATCTTGTAAAAAGTTATTAATTTTAGGGAAATAAAAAATAGCAACATCTGTTGCTAAATTGAATGGTCGGGGTGAGAGGAATCTAAACTTCGAGCCTCACCTTCTCAAAGCCGAAGCACTATCAACAAAAAAAGCAACCCT
>NZ_CALGYW010000058.1 GCF_937934665.1 uncultured Anaerococcus sp. | reverse complement strand
TTACTTCTAGTTTAACAAATTTATTTACTAGAAATGTCAAAATAGATGACGAATTATATGACGAACTAGAAGAAATATTAATTTCCGCAGATATTGGTATGTCTTCAACAATTGAAATTGTAGATGAATTAAGAGATGAAATTAAGAAAAGATCTATAAAAGAATCAAAGGAAATATATCCAGTCTTAAAAGAGATAATGATAAATAAATTAGATGAAAAAAATTTAGATAACAAAATCAAGGTGGAAGATGGAAAATTAACCGTGATTCTAGTAATAGGCGTAAACGGAGTAGGTAAAACAACAACAATAGGTAAGCTTGCAAATAATTTTAAAAAGGAAGGTAAAAGTGTTATGCTAGCAGCCGCAGATACCTTCAGAGCTGCTGCTATTGATCAATTAAAAGAATGGTCTGATAGGGCAGATGTTGAATTAGTATCACACCAAGAGGGAGCTGACCCATCAGCTGTAATTTTTGATGCAATTAAATCTGCACGTAGCAAAAATATTGATGTTTTGATTTGTGATACAGCTGGTAGACTTCATAACAAAAAGAATTTAATGCAAGAGTTAGATAAAATTAATAGAACTATAGATACTCACGCTGTTAATTCTATTAGAGAAAACCTCTTAGTCTTAGATGCAACAACAGGACAAAACGCAGTAAGTCAATCAAAAGAATTTAAAAATGTGACAGATATTACAGGATTAATCTTAACAAAACTAGATGGTACAGCCAAGGGAGGAGTTATATTCCCACTACAAGTAGAAGTAGAAGTGCCTGTCAAGTATATAGGAGTAGGTGAGGGTATAGATCACCTACAAAAATTCGACTCAAATTCTTTTGTAGAAGCGATGTTTTAATGTTGAAATATAGGTTTTAAGTGGTATACTATACAGGTACTACAACAATCACATTCATGGATGGATAATACGTTGCCAATTATGGTTTGTTATCCAGTAGATATGGGTGGAAGAAAAAACGGAGGTAAATATGGCAGTAGTTTCAATGAAAAAATTATTAGAAGCTGGTGTACACTTTGGACACCAAACAAGAAGATGGAATCCTAAAATGGCAAAATTCATCTTCACAGAAAGAAATGGAATCTATATAGTAGACCTACAAAAAACAGCTTATCAAATCGAAGAAGCTTACAAGGTAATGAGAGATATCGTTGCTGATGGCGGTAGGGTTCTATTTGTAGGTACAAAAAAACAAGCACAAGACTCAATCCAAACTGAAGCTAAGAGATCAGGTCAATACTATGTATCTCACAGATGGTTGGGTGGTATGCTTACTAACTTCAAAACAATTAGAAAAAGTGTAGAGAAACTTCAAAGATACGAAAGAATGGAAGAAGATGGAACTTTTGATCTTCTACCAAAAAAAGAAGTTCTTGAATACCAAAAAGAAATGGATAAACTAGAAAGAAACCTTGGTGGTATTAAAGACATGGAAGAACTACCAGATGTACTATTTGTAGTAGATCCAGGTGAAGAGTCTATAGCTGTTCACGAAGCTAAAATACTTGGTATTCCAGTAATAGCTATAGTTGATACAAACTGTGATCCTGATGAAATTGATGTTCCAATCCCAGGAAACGACGATGCAATCAGAGCAGTAAAACTTATCACATCAATAATGGCTGATGCAGTTATTGAAGCAAACCAAGGTAGTGAATTTGATCCTTCAGAAGAAGATATGGAATTTGATGAAGCTGAAACTGAAGAATCTAATGAGGAAGAGACTAAAGAAGAAAACCTATCTGATGAAGATATAGAAGAAGCTGCAGAAGAAATAAAGACACAAGCGTTTGAAGAAAACGAAGCAGAATAAGTAGAGGAGATTTAGATGGCAATTAGTGCAAAATTAGTTAAAGAATTAAGAGAAAGAACTGCCGCTGGAATGATGGACTGTAAAAAAGCTCTTGAAGAAGCTGGCGGAGACATCGATAAAGCTCAAAAAATCTTAAAAGAAAAGGGGCAAGCAACTCTTGATAAAAAATCAGGTAGAATTGCTGCTGAAGGTGTAATTGGTTCATACATCCACAATGATAAAATAGGTGTAATAGTAGAAATCAATACAGAAACAGACTTCTCTGCAAACACTGATACTGTTAAAAATTTTGCTAGAGACATTGCAATGCACATTGCTGCAAGTAATCCAAAATACATTTCTGAACAAGACGCTGATGAAGCTGATGTAAAAGAACAAAGAGACATCCTTACAAACCAAGCTATTAATGAATCAAACGATAAGATGCCTGAAGATAAGAGAAAAATGATAGCAGAGAAAAAGGTAGAAGGAAGACTTAAAAAATGGTTCTCAGAAGTTTGTCTACTAGACCAAGCATTTATTAAAAATCCTGATGTAACTATTGAACAACTACTTAGAGATACAGCTAATGAAGTTGGAGAAAATATTAAAATCAGAAGATTTGCTAGATTCCAAGTTGGTGAAGGTCTTGAGAAAAAAGAAGAAGATTTCGCATCAGAAGTAGCTGGCCAAATGAACGCATAATAAGTAAGTTAAAAGGTCTTAACAAGTTTATAAACTTGTTAAGACTCTTTTTTTATTCTTATAAACAGTGCATATTATTAGAAATTATTAATCAAGATACTTAGGTTTATTTTATCATAATAACATAATAAGACATTAACAAATTAGTTGACAAATTTATCAAACTAATGTATCATATAATTAGTTAATTTACCACGATAATGTATATAAGGAGTTATTATGAAAAATGAAAAGAAAGTAAGATTACCCAATCTTTTAGAATCATTCGTACCTATCCTAACTATGGTATTTTTAATGATTTATGTTTTTGTTTTTGCTATAGATGGTGAGGAAAATATATATGATGCAGCCCACCTGCCGCTCATTTGTGGAATAATGGCCTCATGTATAATAGGCCTTATTTGTGGCAGAAGTTTTAGGGATATGTTGGACGGAATGATTGAGCGAATAAGTACAACACTAGATGCTATATTAATCCTTTTAACCGTAGGGCTATTGATTTCGTCATTCATGATCTCGGGAACAATACCTGCTCTTATCTATTATGGTCTAGATTTTTTAAGCCCTAAGTTATTTTTGCCTATCGGATGTATTATAACAGCATTAGTAAGTCTAGCGTGTGGATCTTCTTGGACAGCTACAGCAACCATAGGTATAGCATTCATGACAATAGGTCAAGGTCTTGGAATTAGTCCAGCAATTACTGCAGGTATGGTAATTTCAGGAGCATACATAGGAGATAAATTTTCTCCCTTATCAGATACTACTAACCTTGCTGCAGGTGTGGCCAAAACGGGACTTTTTGATCACGTAACTGCTATGATTTCTACAACTGGACCAGTATTTTTAGTATCTCTTATCCTTTATAGTCTGATAGGTCTTAGAGCAGATGTAGTTAATTATGATCCAAATATTGCTGAAGGTATTAAAGAGGCACTGGCTAGTAACTTTAACTTAAACCCTTTAGTTCTTTTGCCAATACTTTTAATAGTATTTATTTGTATACTGAGAATTGAAGGCCTAGCAGGAGTTATGATATCTGTAATAGTAGGGTTAGTATTTTCTATAATTTTTCAAAAACAAAGAAGTCTCGCTGAAATTTTTTCTATTCTACACTATGGACCTGACATAGCAACTGGCAATGATTATGTTGATAAGGCTTTAGCTAAAGGAGGAATGGATAATCAGATGTGGACAGTTAACCTTATTTTGCTAGCTGTTTCATTCGGTGGATCCTTAGAAAAAGCAGGAATCATTGAAAGATTATTTGCACACCTTAAAGAAAGAATTAATACTGTTGGAGGACTTGTTGGATTAACTATGCTTACTTCTATCTTTTGTGACGCAACCATGTGTGATCAATTTCTAGGAATAGGTGTTCCAGCACCCTTATACGAAGATAAGTATGATGAACTTGGTTTATCAAGGAATATGCTTTCAAGAACACTCGAAGACGCAGGTACCTTATGGGCAGTTATGTTTCCTTGGACAGCATGTGGCGCTTATCAAATGAAGACATTAGGTGTAAGCCCAATAAACTTCTTCCCATTTGCATTTGTAAACTTACTAAATCCTATTTTTGCACTAGTTACTGCTTGTTTAAAAAGAAATATATTTTGGGCTGATGGGTCTTATACAAGTCTCCTTGGTAAGACAAAAATGAAAAAAATAGCTAAAGCCCCAGAAGAAGTTAGGGAGTTTGCTACTAAACAGTTAATAAAACTAAGAGCGGAAGGAAAAGTACCTAAAATAAATTAAAATTATCCATAATCTATATATAAAAGAATATTTACTAGGGGCTGTTGCAAATTGTGAATAATTATCGTCTCACCATAACGAGGTTCTCTCTCAAAGTTTGCCTCTTTGGGCCGGCAGGCTACTTAGCCTACCTGCTCGAGGCGGTGAAACTTAATGAGAAAAAAGCCTGTGGGCTCATTGATTCCTCTGATGATATTGGGAGGATTTATTTATTCTGCAACAGTCCCTTAAGCTGTATTTTAAAAGATATAAATTTATAGTATAGTTATTGTGTAGGAAATAAAAGACTAATCACAAATTAATGTATAAAAAAAGGAGTATATTAAATGAAAAATAATCCAACTGAATTAATAGGAAAAACTCCACTTTTAAAGCTAAACTCACTAAAAAAAGAGGGTAGAGCAGATATTTATGTAAAAGTAGAAAAAAATAATCTTGCTGGTTCAATTAAAGATAGGATTGCTCTATATATGATAGAAGAAGCTGAAAAGTCTGGAAAATTAAAAAAAGGTGGAACTATAGTAGAGCCTACTAGTGGAAATACTGGAGTTGCTTTAGCAGCCCTTGCAGCAGCCAAGGGATATAACCTAATCCTAACTATGCCAGCATCTATGAGTATAGAAAGAGCTAAGCTTGCCATGGCTTATGGAGCTAAGGTTATAAGAACAACAGAAGGAGCTTTACAAGGTGCGGTTGATAAGGCTAAGGAACTTGCAGAAGAAAATGGCTATTTCTTACCAGACCAATTTTCAAACCCAGCTAATATTAAAGCTCACTATGAAACAACAGGTCCAGAAATTTTAGCTGAAATAACACCAGATGCCTTTATCGCAGGAGTAGGTACTGGAGGAACAGTAACTGGAACTGGTAGAAAATTAAAAGAAGAAAATCCAAATACTAAAGTTTATGCAATAGAACCTGCAGAAAGTCCACTACTATCAGGAGGAAAGGCTGCTGGTCATAAAATCCAAGGCATTGGCGGTAACTTTATACCAAAAAACCTAGATTTTGATATAGTAGACGGCATTTTAGATGTTAAGAGTGATGATGCAATAGAAATGTCAAGAAGGCTTGCAAAAGATGAAGCACTTTCAGTAGGTATTTCATCTGGTGCAAATGTAGTAGGTGCTATAGAAATCGCAGATAAATTAGGAGAAGGAAAAGTTGTAGTAACTGTTTTACCAGATACTGGTGAAAGATACCTATCAACTGAATTATACGAAAATGCTAAGTTATAATCAATATAAAGATGAACTAATTAAAAACGCCCTTAATAATGATCCAGCTCTTAAGAGTGAAGAGGAGGCAATCCTCTTCTCTGCTGGTATTAAGGCCTTAC
This sequence comes from uncultured Anaerococcus sp., assembly GCF_937934665.1. GTDB lineage: Bacteria > Bacillota > Clostridia > Tissierellales > Peptoniphilaceae > Anaerococcus. The sequence continues at coordinate 66,697 of NZ_CALGYW010000058.1, read as the reverse complement.
TATCTCACTACATTGCCCACAATCTTTACCTAGAAGGTAAACTCTACGAAGCACAAAAAATAGCATTTAAATCAAGGATAGAAACAGGTATTGAGATCCATCCTGGAGCTAAAATTGGCCGTAGATGCTACATAGACCATGGAATGGGAGTTGTAATTGGAGAAACAGCAGAAATAGGCGATGATGTATTAATGTACCACTCTGTAACTTTAGGTGCAGTCACAAATAAGAAAGTTAAAAGACACCCAACAGTTGGAAATAATGTAATGATCGGTGCAGGTGCTGTTTTGCTTGGAAATATAACTATAGGTGATGATTGTAAAATAGGGGCTAATTCTGTTGTTCTAACAGATATTCCTGAAAATTCAACAGCAGTTGGTGCACCAGCTAAAATAATACCACATAAAAAGTAGATTTATTCTACTTTTTTTATTATCCAAATTTATGAAAACTATTTCGTATAATTATAATTAAACGGTATAATAAATAGTGGAATATAAAATTCCATATTATTGGAGGTGATATGATGTTAAATAATATGAATCCAATTGTTGTTCTCATCATAGTTGTCGCCTTCGTATTGTTAGCTTTTTATTTTGGCTATCTTTATCGTAAGAAAATTGGTGAATCTGTAATAGGCGGTGCTGAAAACCTAAGTAGGCAAATTATAGATGATGCTAATAAACAAGCGGAAGCATTAAGAAGAGAAACTCTAATTGATGCTAAAGATGAGATTTCAAGATTGAAATCTGAAAATGAGGAAATGCTAAATCAAGCAAGAAATGATCTAAATAAAAGAGAAGCTCGCTTGATTAAGAAAGAAGAAAGTTTAGACAATCGATCTTTATTGATTGACAAAAAATCTGATCAAATCTCTAGTGATCAGAATAAGTTAAAACAAAAAGAAGAGAAAATTGACAAGTTAATAGAACAACAAGAGTTGGAATTACAAAATATCGCTGGACTAACCAACAATGAAGCTAAAGAAATAATTTTAGCTCGAGTAAAATCAGAAACTATTCACGAATCAGCTAGAATGATTAAAGAAGCCGAGGAAAGAGTAAAAGCAAAAAGTAAAAAAATGGCTACAGAAGTTCTCGCAACAACAATCCAAAGATTTGCGCCAGAATTAGTAGCAGAAAATACTGTTTCTGTTATATCTCTACCTAACGATGAAATGAAGGGTCGTATTATTGGTCGTGAAGGCCGTAATATTAGAGCTTTCGAACAGGCATCAGGTGTAGACCTTATAATTGACGATACTCCTGAAGCGGTAGTTATTTCATGCTTCGAACCATTTAGACGTGAAATTGCGAAAGTTGCCTTAGAAAAATTGATTCAAGACGGAAGGATAAATCCTTCAAGAATAGAAGAAATGCTTCAAAAGGCAAGCGATGAAGTAGAAGCAAGAATAATAGAAGATGGTGAAGCAGCTGCTGAAACCGTTGGAATTATTAACCTACATCCTCAATTGATTAGATTAATTGGAAAGATGAAGTTTAGAACATCTTATGGGCAAAACATCTTAAAACACTCTATAGAAGTTGCCTTGCTTGCGGGAATGCTTGCAGATGAAATCGGAGCTGATAGTCAACTTGCAAAACGTGGTGGCTTACTACATGATCTTGGAAAGGCAATAGACCAAGAACAAGAAGGAACTCATATAGCCCTAGGTGTAGAAGCGGCTAGTAAGTATGGTGAAAATAAATATGTAATAAATGCTATTGAATCACACCATGGTGATGTAGAGCCAAACTGTGTAGAATCTATTTTGGTTCAGACTGCAGATGCTATTAGTGCTGCTAGACCAGGAGCTAGACGTGAAAGTTTGGAAAACTATATTAAGAGACTAGAAAACTTAGAGAGAATCGCTAATTCTTTTGAAGGTGTCGAGAAATCTTTTGCCCTACAAGCTGGTAGAGAATTGAGAATATTAGTGAAACCTGAAAAAATTTCAGACGATGAGATGGTTGTAATTGCTAGAGAGATTGCAAAGAAAATCGAAAATGAATTGGAATACCCAGGTGAAATTAAAGTTAATTTATTAAGAGAGTCCAAAGCGATAGATTACGCAAAATAAGGAATTAATCAAACTGCCATGCGAATGGCAGTTTTTTAATATAAATATAGGTAGGTGTATTAGTATTAGTTGACTTATAAAAACGCTTAAAACGCAAAATAGAGCTTTGGTTTTATAGGGTTTTGAATAATATAGTGGACTTAAAACTCAAAATCAATAAATAGATATTTAGGTAAAGACTTTAGTAATATAAAAACGAGTATTTTTATTTTTAATTTTTAAAATAGAATATGCCTATAAAACAAAGGATGAAAAAGAAAGCTGTAAAGATGATATGGTGTTATAAGAGATTAGCTCTTATAATTAATTGTTTAAAGTTTATATATGCCAAATTGATAAAAGAGGAGGCATTGCTGGAAGTAAATTATTGCACAAAATAGTAATTTTGTGCAATAATTTGTAAATTTGATAAAAATAGGTATAATTCTAATATAGTTAAAAATATTTTCTATTTTAAGGGTTGTTTAACCTTTTACATGATCTAATATTTTGTTTACGGAGAATTTTATGGAAAAATTTATAAGACCCCTTATACTAACCGATTATCTAAACTACTTAAAATCAATTAAAGGCCTATCAGAATCTACAATTAAAGAATATGCTTATGACTTAGAGATGTTTATCGAATATCAAATTGTAAGAAAGTTATTTAATGATAACAAAGATGATTATAAGGCAAATTTTGATTTTAAAAATATAAATGATTATATTGATAGTAATTTTTTTGAAAAACTTTCTATTCAGGATTTTTACGCATTTTTATCGTTCCTTGATAATAGAAAAAATGATACAGCTGCTACTAGGTCGAGAAAGATTTCCGCTTTAAAATCTTTCTATAAGTATATGTATAGCGAAATCGAAGTAATTGACACTAATATAGCGGATAAACTAACAAACCCTAAAATAAGCCAAAGACAGCCAGTTTATCTCACCTTGAGTGAAACAGAAAAGCTTCTTGAAACTATTAATCAAGAAAAAAACGTCTTTTTAAGGTCTAGAGATATTGCTATAGTCTTTACCTTCCTTACCACAGGTATGAGACTATCCGAATTAATATCAATAGATCTTTCTGATGTGAATACAGATAGTTTCAATATTATTGGTAAGGGTAACAAGGAAAGAACTGTTTACCTAACTCAAAATTGTCAAAATCTTATCAATAATTATATAGTTATAAGGTCAGAATATTTAAGGGACGCAAGCGTAGATGCGCTTTTTATTTCTACAAGAAAAAAAAGAATCTCAAAAAGAGCTGTTCAATCTACTATTGACAAATATTTGGCTAAGGCGGGGTTCGATACTAAAATCTACTCTACCCACAAATTAAGGCATACTGCTGCAACACTAATGTATAAGTATGGTGATGTTGATATAAGAGCTCTAAAAGATATTTTAGGGCACGCTTCAGTATCTACTACCCAAATTTACACCCACTTAGATGATGAAGATCTTAAAAATGCAGTTAATAAAAATCCTTTATCTGGATTAGAATTTTAAATAAAAAATCTTTCTAATTTTAAAATTAGAAAGATTTTTTATATTTATATGAAATTATTTTTGGCAAACCTATTTAAAACAATTTTTAAAGCGAGTTTACCATGGTAGTAGTTAAGCCCACCTTGTAAATAAGCCATATAAGGCTCTCTTAAAGGACCATCTGCGGATAGCTCCGAAGTAGCACCTTCCACAAAACCTCCTGCAGCCATTATAACTGGATCTTCATAGCCTGGCATAGGATAAGCTTCAGGTACAAATGTTGAATCAACGGTGCAAGCTTCTTGAATTGCCTTACAAAAAGTTTTTAATTTTTCTGGGTCGTTTAATTTAATAGCTAGAATGACATCAGACCTAGGATCGTCTAATTTAGGTGTTACCTCATATCCAAGTTTATTAAAGACACTTGCAAATAACAAAGCAACCTTCAAGGCTTCTTTTACCACATGAGGAGCAAAGTATAAGCCTTCAACAACTAGTCTATTGGTACCAAAACTTAGTCCCTCATCCTTACCAATACCAGGTGCAGTTAAAGTATTAGAACAATACTCTATTAAATCTTCTCTACCGCTTATATAACCTCCTGTAATAGCTAATCCTCCACCAAGGTTTTTGATTAATGACCCTGCTACTATATCAGCACCTACCTCAATTGGTTCTTTATCTTCTGTAAATTCCCCATAACAGTTATCTATAAATATAATAACATCTTTAGAAATTTTCCTTATTTCCCTAATAGCTTCCTCTATTTCATCTATAGTAAAAGCTCTTCTTTCAGTATAACCAGTTGATTTTTGGATCAATACTACCTTTGTGTTTTGATCGACCTTATCTTTTATTTTTTCATATTGTATTTTATTATTCTCATCAAGATCTAGTTTGTCATACACAACGCCTTTTTCTATAAGGGTTCCCTTTTTATCCCCAGCTATTCCTATTACTTGTTGCATAGTATCGTATGGATCATCTGTTATTGAAACAAGTTTATCCCCATAATTTAAAAGAGAAAATAATACTATTGATAAAGCATGGGTACCTGATACTATAGATGGCCTAACTAGACTATCTTCAGCCTTAAAAATGGATGAAAAAATAGCTTCTACCTTATCTCTACCAGTATCTGCGTAGCCATAGCCTGTTGCAGTAAAGAAGTCAGAAGATTGTAGAGAGTTTTCATTAAAAGCCTTCATTACCTTCATTTGATTATATTCAGCTACCTCTTCATATCTTCTAAATAAGTTTTCAAGCTCTTTTTCTGATTCCTTAATTAAGTTATCATACCTACCGTCTATTTCATAATTACTATAAACATCGTTAAAATTCATACATATCCTTTATTAAATCTTCTATTACCATACTTGCATCGTCTTTACTTAAATTATCCATCATGATTTCTCTGGTAAATGAATAATTAAGATATCTTTTCATCCAAGTAACCTGTCTTTTTGCATATCTTCTTGTATTTCTCTGAATTAAGTTAATCATTTCATCTAAACTTATTTCGCCTTTTATATAAGGAAATATTTCTTTGTAGCCAATAGCGGCCATAGATTGAGAGTCTTCATTAAGATTATATTTATCAACCAAATATTTAAACTCATCTATAAGCCCTAGATTAATCATGTCGTTTACCCTATCGTTTATCCTATCATATAGAATTTGTCTATCATTGTAATTTAAGAAAAATAACATCGGCTCTATATTTTTCTTTAATTTCCTCTCACCTGTTCTTTTATCAGATGGCTTTTCACCAGTTATCTCATATATTTCTAGAGCTCTGATTATTCTATTTACTTCATTTGGATGATATTTTTTAGCCGTATCAGGATCTATTCCCTTAAGTTTCTTATATAGGTACTCCTTACCGTGGGTATTAGCTTGATTTTGGAGATTTTCTCTTATTTTATTATCTTTTTTTACTTGGCCATAGTTCATATCAAATAATAATGAATCAATATAAAAACCAGTTCCCCCAGTTACTATAGGCATAATTTGCCTTGGATTCAATATTGATATTATTTCCTCAGAATCTTTTTTAAAATCATCAACAGAAAATTCCTCGTTTGGATTAACCATATTTAATAGGTGATGGTTGACCACATTTGGGTCTATAACTTTATTGGTTCCTATATCCATCTCTCTATAAACCTGTTGGCTATCAGCGGATATTACTTGACCGTTAATTTTTTTGGCTATATTTATTGCTATATCGCTCTTGCCGCTTGCTGTGGGGCCGGTTATTATTATCATTTTATTTTTCAAAATACTTCTCCAAATCTTTATCTTTTATTGAAATAATAGTATCTTTACCATCATAAGTTTTATAAGGGTTATCCTCACTTAATAACCTGCTATACAGTAAAATAGCTTCGTCTTTGTTGATTACATGCCCCTTCTTAAATGATATATTATTGACTAATTTTTTTAATTTATTTATAAGTAGGTCATCGTTAAAATTATTCTCTAGATCCAGTATATCATAGAAAAATTTATCGTCTTCAGGTAATTCAAATATCATAGGAATTTCCCTAATAAGTAGTGAATTTTCAGAAATCATTTCAACATCGAATCCTAATCTATTAAAAAGGTCTTTTTTACTTTCGAACCTTTCTATATCGATTTTACTTAGATTTATTTTTATAGGATTTAAAATAAGTTGACTTGCAACCTCCTTATTTTTAAATTCCTCAATAAATTTAGTCATTTTCAACTTTTCTTCAGCTCTTCTATGGTCTAAGATATAGACTTTATCTTTATCTTCAAAAATAGAATATCTTCTAAAAATAGAGGTTTTGTATGCCGGTATTTCTATGTCCTTAATGTATGATTCTTCCTTGACATCAGTACCTGCTTGTTTTTCTTCTAAAAAGGATAAGTCTAAAGGCTCGACATCATTAAAAAACTCATTATTTTCTAAATTTGCTTCGTACTCATTTTTATCTTCTTTGACTACCATTTGTGATGGAGAATACTTGTCTAAAATAGCTTTATAATCAGTAAAATCTATTACTTCTTCTTTTTTATTTTCTTTAATGCTTATAGAATTTATTTCTTGTTTAATTTTAAGTTCTGATCTAATTACATCAGCAATTAAGTCTAGTAGTTCATCTTCATAAGAGTATTTAACTTGTTTTTTATTAGGATGAATATTTACATCAATATTTTTTGGATCAGTATAAATAAAGATAAAAAACACAGGAAATCTACTCTGAGGTATAAGACCTTGGTATTGGTATTCTATAACCTTTGTGATCTCTTCATCTTCAATAAGTCTATTATTAACAAAGATATACTGCATGGATCTATTACCTCTATAGTAACTCGGAAGACCTATTTCTCCTTCTACTTTATAGGATTTATTTTTATTTTCTATATATATAAGATTTTCTTCAAGTAAGCTATCAAGAAGGTCGGATATATTGAATTTCCTTTCCAAATTAGGATTTGATTGGAACTGAACCCTATCATCTTTTATATATTTGAAAGACACTCCCTTGTAACCAATTGCAAAGGCATACATCAGTTTACTTATTTTATTTGTTTCAGCCATATCAGACTTTAAAAATTTTCTCCTGGCAGGCATATTATAAAATAAATCTTCAACTACAATGCTTGTCCCTTTATTAGTGGCAATTGAACTTTTCTTTATTTCTCGTCCTTTTAGGTCAAGTTTTGTTCCAACACTTGCGTCTTTTGTTTTTGAAATAGCTGTCACTTTACTTACGGAGGCTATACTGGGAAGAGCCTCTCCTCTAAATCCTAGAGATGCTATTGTATAAAGATCATCAAATTTTTCTATTTTACTTGTGGCATGCTTTTCGAAGGCAAGGTCTATATCATCTTCATTCATACCTTCTCCATCATCAGTAACTCTTATAAATGACTTACCACCATTTCTTATTTCAACAGTTATATTTTTACTACCTGCATCAACAGAATTTTCTACTAGCTCTTTAACAATAGATAAAGGTGACTCTATAACTTCACCAGCTGCAATTTTTTCTACTGTATCCTTATCTAATTTTACAATAGACATTATATCTCCCCTATTTTTTCTATTAGAATATTAAGTTTATTCAAAGCTTCTAATGGTGTTAACTCGTTGATATTTAGTTTTTTTGATAAATCTTTTAAATCCTCTATCTTTTTATCCTTAATGTCATCTAGGGAATTTTTGATCTCTTCGCTCTTATTTATTTCAAAAAAATCTTCATTTGATAGTTTATCCATGATATTTTTTGCATTATCTAGGATTTCATCTGGTAGACCACTTAACTTGGCAACCTCTATACCATAAGATCTATCTGATTTTCCTTCTTTGATTTTTCTTAAAAATACTAAGTTATTATCTTCCTCTAGTATTTCTATTTTAAGATTTTTCACGTTAGATAATTCGTTTTCAAGTATTGTTAGCTCATGGAAGTGGGTGGCAAAAACCGTTTTAACTTTTTTATGTTTTGAAAGATATTCAACAAGGGCCATAGCTATACTTAGGCCGTCATCAGAACTTGTACCCCTACCTACCTCATCTAAGATCACAAAGGATTTATCTGTAGAATTTTTAATAATATTAGATACCTCATTCATCTCGAGCATAAAGGTAGACTCACCTTTTGAAATATTATCGCTCGCCCCAATCCTAGTGAAAATTTTATCGCAAATACCTATTTTAGCACTAGTAGCTGGTACAAAGGACCCAATTTGAGCCATAATTATTATAAGAGCCATTTGCCTCATATAAGTGGACTTACCAGCCATATTTGGACCTGTTATTATTTGAATAAGGTTATTATCTTCACCTATATTGGTATCATTGGCTATAAATTCATTTTCATTAAGATTTAACTCTATTACTGGATGTCTTCCATCTTTTATATAAATCTCATTAGAATCAGTTATTTCAGGTCGACAGTAAGAATAGGCATGGGCTATCTTAGCTAAGGAATTTAAACTATCAATGTTAGCTATCATTTTAGAAAGATTTTGTAGCTTTATTGTTGAATCTAGGATTTTTTCGATAACTTTAGTAAAAATATTATATTCAAGTTCATTAATATTTTCTTTACCATTTAAAATCATAGATGATATTTTTTCGAGATCTTCTGTCGTATATCTTTCTTGATTTTTCAAGGTTTGCTTTCTAATATAAGATGGATCTACCTTGTCAGTATTAGCCTTTGTAACCTCAATTGAGTAACCATTATTTTTATTATATATGACTTTAAGATTTTTAATTCCGGTTATTTCTCTTTGCTTTTTTTCATAGTCTAAAAGCTCATTTTCTGCATTATTAGCCATTTCTTTTAGATTATCTAGCTCTTTATTAAATCCAGATTTTATTATTCCTCCTTCAGTTATAGTTATAGGAGGCTCATCAACTATCGATTTATCTATTAGCTCATAAACATCTTCTATATCGGGTAGATTTATTCCCAGATTTCTTATCAACTCATTTGACGATCCTATTAGTATTTCTTTTAAAGCTGGTATATCTTTTAAAGAATTTTTTAGTGTTATTAAATCTCTGGCATTGGATCTTTTATAAGAAATTTTCGCAAGAATCCTCTCAAGATCGTATACGTTATCTAGTAGGTTAGAAACGTTTCTTGAAAGAATACCATCCTTATAAAAACCATCTACAAGGTCTAACCTTCTATTTATTTTTTCCTTATCAATAAGAGGTCTTTCTAGCCAATCATGTATCATTCTAGAACCCATAACTGTATCAGCTTTGTCTAGGATACTAATTAGAGTATTTTCTTTTTTATTTGTTGATAAATTTCTTGTAAGCTCTAAGTTCTTCCTTGTATTAGCCTCAATTTCCATATAATCATTTATTTTAATTATCTCAAGTTTGTTTATATGGTCAAGTTTATTTTCATAGTATTTATAAATATAATCTAAAAGATTGGCCAAGGCTATAATTATAAGTCTTTTATCCTTTATTTTTTGTAAATTATCCTTTCCAAGATAAGTATTTACAGTTTTAACCCTATTATCATAGTCAGTAGTAAAATCAATATAGTTTATAAATATTTGATTGTTAAGATTCAGATATTTTTTTATATCTTCATTTTTAAAATTACTTGATAAAACTATTTCAGAGGGATTTATCTTTTCTATTTGATCAATTGATTTTTTCCCTATATTTTCACTCAAGGTTTTTATTTCAAGACCTACAAGCTTACCTGTGGAAATATCACAATAGGCCATAGCAAGTCCATAGTCGTTTTCAAAAATTGATAAGAGATAATTATTTTCCTTATTTTCAAGACTTTCAATATCCGTAAGGGTACCAGGAGTAATTACTCTGGTAATGGCTCTTTTTACAAGACCCTTTGCCTCTTTTGGATCTTCTATCTGGTCACATAAGGCTACTTTATAACCCTTTTTTACAAGCCTATTCACATAAGTATCTATAACATGGTGTGGGACGCCACACATAGGCGCCCTATCGACATGGCCACACTCCTTACCTGTTAAGGTAAGAGATAAAACTTTGGCTGTTATAATTGCATCATCAAAAAATGTTTCATAAAAATCACCAACTCTATATAGTAAAAGTGCATCTTTAAAGTCATTTTTGACATCTACATAATGCTTTAACATTGGTGTTAATTTTTCGTATTTAAATTTACTAGTCATTATTTACCTAATTTCTATTTTAATAAAATAAACTGTTACAATTAATGCAACAGCTTTTTTATTGAATATTAAGAGTTTTTACATTTGTAATCCAGCTATTAGCACTCTTGGTAGTTGTATCTATTATAGCAAGCGTACCATAAGAAGGATTATACTCTGATACTGGTTCTCCATCTATTTTATAAACCAAGTAGACTCTATCAACTTCTAGGGCGATTGACATTGGAAATCTACTTGAGTTGCCATCTGTATCTTCAATAGATATTATTGGTCTCTCTCTTAAATTATAATCAAGATTTCCTACTAGTTTTTCAAGTGATACGCCCTCAATTTTTACTTTTTCTAGACCATTATTTACATACACGTCTTTCTTACTAGCAAGTTTTGTAAGTTCCTTTATGGAAAAAGATTTTATTTCATCACCATTTCCCTTAATTATGACTATATCATTATCATACTTAGCCATCTTGGAATTATCTATTTTTGATTTTGCAAAGATACCTAAGAATAATATTAAAACAAGTCCTATAACTAAAAGATATAGGTTATACTTATTTTTCCTCAAAAATTTATTCATAGTCTTACTTACCAGTTGAACCGAATCCGCCCTTACCTCTTTCACTTTCAGCAAGGTCATCCACTTTTTTAATTTCACATTTTAGATATGGTGTTATTACTAGTTGGGCAAGTCTATCACCATTTTCTATAACTTGGTCTTCTTCACCATAATTATAGAAAAATATCATTAACTCACCCCTATAGTCAGAGTCAATTATACCTACGGAGTTTGCAAGCATAAGGTGTTTTTTTACTCCTGTTGAAGATCTTGGATAAACTGCACCAAAATATCCTTCAGGAATCTCTACATAAATACCTGTATGAATCTTTTGGGTCTCCTTAGGTTTTATAATAATTTTATCATCACTTTTACAATATAAATCTATACCAGCAGAATGCTCCGTTGCATAAGCTGGAATTTTTCCGTCTGTTTTTATCTTTAAAATATTCTTTTTCATTTACTCACCTTCTTAAATTAATATACCAATTTTAGCCACATATTACAATTGCAAGTATAATATATGTAAAGGAGTGTTTATGGAAAATTTAACAAAACGTTTTTTAAAGTATATTTCATTTGATACTAAAAGTAATCCAGAAAAGGGTGAAGTACAAAAACCATCGACTGAAGGACAGTTAGTGCTTGCTAAAGAACTTAAAAAGGAATTATTAGACTTAGGTATAAAAGCCGAAATTAACTATGAAGGATTTGTATTTGCAAAAATCCCAGCTAATACTAGTAAAAGCCTACCTAAAATCGGTTTTATTTCTCATATGGACACATCTCCAGAGATGTATGGTAAAATCGATAATCCCCTGATAATAAATTATAAAGGTGGAGATATCAAACTAAGCGAGGAAAAATCCATAAAAGTAGAAGATTTTCCTTATTTAGATAAGCTTAAAGGAACTACATTAATTACTACTAGAGGTGAGTCTCTCCTTGGTGCAGATGATAAAGCTGGAATTGCTGCTATAATGAATGCTTGTGAGTATATAGTAAATAATGATGATTTTAAGCATGGAGATATTAGTATTGCCTTTACTCCAGATGAAGAAATTGGAACTGGATGTGACAGTTTTGATGTAGAAAAATTTGATGCTGATTTTGCTTATACTATAGATGGTGGTATTCTTGGAGAACTTGAATATGAATCATTTAATGCAGCTGATGCTAAAGTTACAATCCACGGTAAATCAATCCACCCAGGATCAGCTAAAAACACAATGATTAACTCTATAACAGTTGCAAATGAATTTGATAGACTGTTGGGCTATGTAAGACGTCCTGAACATACAGAAGGCTATGAGGGATTTTTTCATCTTATAAATATAAGCGGTGATATTGAAACTACAAAAATGGATTATATCATTCGTGACCATGATAGAGAAGTTTTTGAACAAATGAAAGAAGAAATTAAAGAAAATGCTGCTTTCTTAAATAAAAAATATGGTAATATCGTAGATATAAAAATTTCTGATAGCTACTACAATATGGGTGATATCATAAAAGATCACATGGATATAGTAAACAATGCAAAAAAGGCTATGGAAAACCTAGGAATAAAACCTCTTATAAGCCCTATTAGAGGCGGAACAGATGGTTCCAAATTATCATTTATGGGATTACCTTGTCCAAATATATTCACTGGTGGAATGAATTTTCATGGTATATATGAACTAATCCCAATAGAGCATATGAAAAAAGCAAGCGAGGTAATTATAGAAATAATAAGGTTAGTAGAAGAAGCCAACTAAGAAAAGGATTGTAAATTTTCTAAAAATATGTTATCATAATTATATAGGAAATATATAAATCATTAAAAAAGGAGATATTATGGCAAATCAAAAAATTTCAAATGAAAATCAATACAGAGGTAATGATGAACTTGATAAAAAGGTAAGAGAAGAAAATAAGGAAGCTGGTGGTGAATCTTTAGATAAGAAACTAAGCCCTGACCAAGAAAACCTTAGATCAATTTCTGATGAAGCAGATGAAAACTCTAACGTAGGCGCAGAAGCTAGAAGAACTAGAGCTGACTTCTCAGAAAATCCATCTGAAGACTAATTTGTATTTTAAAAAGCTAGCCCCTGTTGGCTAGCTTTTTTGTTCTTCTATTTTCTTTCTTAAAATGTCGCCCTCTTCTAAAGGTAGATCTATCTTTATTTTTAAAATTTGTTTTGGTCTATTAGCTATCTCTACTTCATCGCCTTTTTCATCTTCCATATAAGAAACAATATAAGTGTAAAAATCTTTACTATTTCCAAAAATTTCTATTTCATCACCCTTAAAGAACCTGTTTCTTTGTTCAATTGTTGCCACCTTGGATTCTTCATCATAGCCTTTTACAATGCCTATAAAATCATAATTTCTTATATAAGAAGATGTAGTATAAATTTGATCATTTTCATCTGGTTTATTATAAAAGAAACCTTTAGTAAAATGTCTGTGGCTGGCTTTGTTTATTTCATCAAAATATTTTTCACTTATATCTTGATTAAAATTACCTTCATAATAGCTATCTATAGTTTGTCTGTATGATCTAATAACAGTAGCTACATAAAAAGGAGTTTTCATCCTTCCTTCAATTTTAAAACTATCAATACCTGCTTCTATTAACTTATCTATTTCATCAATTAAGCATAAGTCTTTAGAATTCATTATAAAGGTTCCGCCTTTACCGTCTTCTTCTATAGGGAAGTACTCACCAGGTCTGGTTTCTTCTTGAAGGGAGTATTTCCACCTGCATGGTTGTGCACAATCCCCCCTATTGGCATCACGACCTGTCATATAACTTGATAAAAGGCATCTTCCTGAGTAAGAAATACACATTGCGCCATGGATAAAGCATTCTATTTCCATATCGTCTGGTGTATTTTTTCTAATTTCTGTGATTTCTTTTAAAGAGAGCTCACGAGCTAAAATTATTCTTTTAGCTCCCATTTCATACCAGAAGTTAACAGTAGCTGAGTTTGTTACTGAAGCTTGAGTAGATATGTGCAAGTCAATATCTGTATGTTTTTTTGCAAGGGAAAAGATACCAGGATCTGATATTATAAGTGCATCTATTTCAATAGTATTAAGATTTTCTAGATACTCAACTATACCATCCATGTCTCCATCGTGAGGCATAATATTCATAGTTACATGGACTCTTACGTTTCTTTCGTGAGCATAGGCAACAGCTTTTTCTAACTCTTCATTGTCAAAGTTTTTTGCATTTGCTCTTAATCCAAAATTATCTCCTGCAAGATAAACAGCATCTGCACCAAATTTAATTGCTGTTTTTAATTTTTCAAAATCCCCAGCGGGGGCTAGTAATTCTACTTTTTTATCAATCATTATCTCTCCTAACGCTTAGAGTAAGACCATCGCCTATAGGTACTACAGATGTGGTAAAATCCTCTAAATCTGTAATATAGGCTAGGAAATTTCTAAGCCTTTTAACTAAAGTATTCTTTCTTTTTTCCATTATGTCATCATTAGAGACTTCACCTCTAAATAAGACATTATCTGCAATTATTATTCCACCCTTGTTAAGAAGCTTGCTTGTTATTTTAAAATAATCTAAGTATCTAGATTTATTTGCATCTATAAAAATAAAATCAAAGCCTTGATTAATATCTCTCAAGGCTTTCATTGCATCATCATTTATTAGATTTATATCTACATTGTATTTTTTAAAATTCTCTCTAGCGATATCTGCAGTTTCTTTATCTAGCTCTATAGTTGTGATATCTGCTCCAGTATATTTTTTGAAGCAAAGTGAAGAGTAACCAATAGCAGTTCCTATTTCTAATATTTTTTTAGGTTTTGCTATTTCCAAAATGCTGATTATAAGCTCTTTTGTTTGGCTATTCATAATTGGAACATCATTTTCTATAGCATATTTTCTCAAATCGACAAAGTCAGTATCGTTAAGCAAATCTTCTATGAAAAGGGAGGTGTGCTTATAATTAATATTTCCCATCTTCTATCTCTGATATAACTGGTAAAATCATTGGGTCTCTACCAAGTTCGTTATATATATATGATTTTAAATCTTCTCTGATTTGATATTTGATTTGACTTAAGGCCTTAATATCTTGTTTCTTACATTTACTTATAGACCTTATCACAACATCCTTAGCATTTTCTATTATATCTTGGTTTTCTTTTACATAAACAAAACCACGGGATACTATCTCAGGACCTGCTAATAATTCTTGGGTATGTCTATCAAAGGTAATAGAAACTACCATTAGACCGTCCTCAGATAAGTGTTTTCTATCCTTAAGGACTATATTACCTACATCACCAATACCAGATCCGTCTACAAGAACATTACCTGCTTGAACCTTGCCCTTTACACCTGCTGATTTTTTAGTAAACTCAATTATATCTCCATTTTCACATAGGAAGATATTTTCCTTAGGCTGACCCATATCTTTAGCGATATCAGCATGCTTTTGTAGTTGTCTAATTTCACCGTGGGCAGGGATTAAATATTTTGGTGTAATCAATTGGTACATTAGTTTTATTTCTTCTTGACAAGCGTGGCCTGAAGCATGCACCTTAGCTAGGGATGAATAAATAATCTTACAGCCTATTTTTGTTAGGTTGTTTATTGTAGTATTTATTGCCATCTCATTGCCTGGTATAGCAGATGAGGATAAGATTACCATATCAGTTTCGTTTAATGAAATTTGTCTATGTTCTCTATTAGCCATCCTTGTAAGAGCACTTAGTGGTTCTCCTTGGGTCCCTGTTGATAGAATAACTAATTCATCATCAGCATATTTTTTAATAGACTTCATATCTATAAGAGTATTCTTTTTTATCTTTAAATATCCTAATTCATTTGCTATTCTAAAGTTATTTAACATTGACCTACCTGATAGGGCAACTTTTCTATTATATTTTTCTGCTGCGGTTATTATTTGCTGAACTCTGTGAAGATTTGAAGCAAAAGTTGCAACTATTATCCTAGATTTGGCCTGGCCAAAAATATTGACGAAAGTCTCCCCTACTACTTTTTCGCTTAGTGAGAAGCCTTCTCTTTCAACATTTGTAGAATCTGCAAATAAGGCAAGTACTCCTCTTCTTCCAAGTTCAGCTAGTCTTTGTATGTCAGTTGGGTCATTATCTATTGGTGTAAAGTCCATTTTAAAGTCACCAGTAAAGATTATTGTACCTAATGGTGATTTTACTGCTATAGCACAAGCATCTGGAATAGAGTGGCTTACTCTTATAAATTCAGCACTTAGAGTTCCTGCTTTTACAGTATTATTGACATTTACCATCTTAATCTTGTTAGGATTAAGACCATGTTCTTTAAATTTATTTTCAAGAAGACCTTTTGTTAATTTAGAGCAATATACATTGGTATCCACATTCTTTAAAAAATATGGGATAGCGCCCACGTGATCTTCGTGACCATGGGTTACAAATATACCCCTAAGCTTATGTTTATTTTCCTCTACATAAGTGAAATCTGGAATGACTATATCTACTCCTAACATTTCTTCATCAGGAAATGTTAGACCACAGTCTATCATTATCATGTCATTGCCGTATTCAACTAAGGTACAGTTTTTTCCTACTTCGTGTAATCCTCCTATAGGGATTACTCTTAATTTTTTTTCATTTGCCATTATTTCTCCTTATTATTCTGACAATCGGAACAGATTCCATAAATCCTTAAAGAATAATAAGATAAATCAAAATCGTAATTTTGCTTTAGCGAATTTTTAACATCTTCTACATTTAAAAACTCATCTTCTAAAATTTTTCCACAAGATGTACAGATTATATGATCATGGTGATCACTTTCTGGGTCTATTAGCTCATAGGTATAGGCTTGATCTGTAAACTCTTGTTTATTTACTATTCCTAGTTCCTCAAAAATATTCAAGGTTCTATAAATAGTTGCTATACCTACTTGCTTATAATCTTGGTGGACTATAGAAAATAGTTGTTCTGGTGTTAGATGTTTTTCTGAAGAGTTTTTTAAAACATTGAATATCAATTCTCTTTGCTTAGTAAATTTTTGATTATTTCGTTCGAAAATTTTCTTTACTTCTTCAATATTTATCATTATCTCTTCTCATCTCTTCGTAAAATTTTATTATTTCATCTAGTTCTTTTTGATCTTCGATTGTTTTAAATGTTATAATGTCACTTTCATTTATAACTTCCACAATCATAATCATGTCATCACCAATTTCTTCTAGTGCGGCATAATTTTTATCATCTATTCCGAATGTATCTATTATATTAAATTCAACTTCATTATTATTTTCATCCAGTAAAAAGATACTATCCATTACTTCTCCTGTCTAAATAACTTTGCAATATAAAGCTGGCTGCTATTTTATCAATATGTGTCTTTCTATTTTCTCGTCTAACGTTCATATCGATAAGCACAGACTCAGATTGAACTGTTGTAAGCCTTTCATCTTCATAAACAATTTTTATATCAATTCTCTTTTTTATAAGGTCTACAAAGCTCATAACTTTCATAGATTGAGGTCCTATAGTATTATTCATATTTTTAGGTAGTCCTACTACTACTAAAGAAATGTCTTTTTCTTTAATGATTTCCTCAATCCTATCTATATCAAATTTTGCCTTAGTTCTTTTTATTGTTTCGTAAGGTTGGGCTGTTATAAACAAAGGGTCGCTAATAGCGACACCTACTGTTTTACCCCCAACGTCTAATCCCATTATCCTAGTCATTGATGTAATTATTTAATAATTCTTCTATAATCTTATCTCTATCTACTGCTCTAATAAGCTTCCTAGCATTGTTGTGACCTGTTATATATGTTGGATCACCAGATAATAGATAACCTACTATCTGGGAATTTGGCTTATAACCCTTCTCCTCTAAGGCCTTGTAAACTGTTGTAAGAATCTCTCTAATATTATTCTTCTCTATATCTTCTCTTTTGAAAAGCATAGTTTCATTAAGCTTATTGTCAGTCATCCTTTACTCCTTTATGATTTCATAAGCTCTGTTTAAGGCTTTGGCTAAGGCATCAATATCAGTTCCTCCGGCTTGGGCGAAATTCTTTCTACCTCCACCGTTACCACCTGTTATTTGAGCTATCTCTCTTACTATTTTGCCTGCGTTGTACTTATCAGTTAAATTATCATCAACCGAAACAGTAAAGACAATCTTATCACTAACTGTAGCAAAGACAATGATTAAATTATCATATTCGGTTTTAAACCTGTTTTCTAAATCACGTAATTCATCAATACTCGCATTATCAAATTTTGCTATTAGTAGGTTAACACCATTTATATTTTTTATTTTATCTTTTAATTCGCCGTATACATCTTTATTTGATTGAGATTTTAGTCTTTTAATCTCACTATCTTTCTCATCAATATCAGATTTTAGAGAATTAATTCTAGATAAAATGGTGTTCACTTTAGTGTCTAGACTCTTTGCAATTTCTTTAATTGTTGTTTCTTTTCTTATTAAATCTTCATAAACTGCCCTACCGGTTATAGCTTCTATTCTTCTAACACCAGCTGCAGCAGATGTCTCAGATTTAATCTTAAACATTAAAACCTCTGCTGTATTATTTACGTGACAACCACCGCAAAGTTCTATTGAGTAGTCTCCCATTGATACCACCCTTACAACATCCTTATACTTATCTTCAAATAGAGCAACTGCACCCAACTCTTCAGATTTTTTATAATCCATGTATTCTTTTTTTACAGGTAATTGTTCTCTGATTTTGATGTTAATCTCTTCTTCTATAGCCTTTAATTCATCTTGGCTTAGTGCCTTGTTATAAGTGAAATCAAACCTTAATCTATTCTCATCTACTAAAGACCCTGCCTGTTTGATGTCTTGTTTTAAGACGTTTTTAAGAGCTTTGTCTAAAAGGTGGGTAGCAGAATGGTTTCTTTGAATATCTAATCTTCTTTCTATATCTATAACAAATTGAGCTTCAGTATCTTTATTAATTTCACCTTCTGTAAGTTCTACATAGTGAAAAATAATATCATTTTTCTTTTGTACATCAACAACTTTTGCGTATCCATCAGAAGATTTGATGAATCCTGTATCGGCAACTTCTCCGCCGCCTTCTGGATAAAATGAAGTCTTATTACTTATTATTATACCTTTACCTGGAGCTTTTATCGAAGTTTTTTCCTCGCCCTCTTCAAATATAGCTATAACATTTGCACTTATATCAAAACTATCATATCCAACAAATTCTGTCTTTTCTAAGTGGTCAGTAATTAAGTTATCATGTTTATGGTTGTTATCAGTCTTTCTTGCATTTCTTGCAAGATTTCTCTGATTTTCCATTTCAGTTTCAAACTTATCTTCATCTACATCTAGATTTTTCTCTTCTAAAATTTCCTTAGTAAGGTCAAGTGGAAATCCATAAGTATCGTATAACTTAAAGGCTTCACTACCATCTAAAACTTTTTCACTGTTTTTTTCCATATCGGAAATAAGATCATCAAGTTTTTCTAGACCTTGGTTTATTGTCTTTTGGAACCTGTCTTCTTCATCACTAATAATTTGATGGATATTTTCCTTATTGGTAATTAGTTCATCATATTCAGCCTTGTATGTTTCTATAACCTTATCTACAATTTTATTTAGGAAGGCTCCTTCTATTCCTAAAAGTTTACCGTGTCTATAGGCTCTTCTTATAAGTCTTCTTAAAACATAACCGCGTTTCTCATTTGATGGAATAACACCGTCAGATACTAAAAAAGTCATCGCCTTAGCATGGTCTGCAATTACTCTCATTGAAACATCATCAGCTTTGTTAGTTTTGTAGGTCTTATTAGAAAGTTTTTCTATTTCTGATATGATTTCTTTCATTACATCTATTTCAAAAATATTGTCCTTACCTTGAAGAACCATAGCTATTCTTTCAAGACCCATGCCTGTATCTATATTAGGGTGACTTAAGTCTGTGTAGTTACCTTGGTTATCTTTATTAAACTGAGTAAATACTAAATTCCATACTTCCATAAACCTATCTGAGTCGTCATTTCCAGGTTTATTATCATTTTCATCAATAGCTTTCTCTACACCCCTGTCAACGAAAATTTCAGAACAAGGACCACAAGGACCTACTTCTAATTCCCAAAAGTTATCTTCTTTACCTTGTTTTAAGATTCTTTCGGCAGGCATTCCTATTTCATCATGCCAAATATTATAAGCCTCATCATCCTCATAGAATACAGTAACCCATAAATCATCCTTGCTAATCTCTAGTTTTGTTGTTAGGAATTCATAAGCCCAGGTAATGGCTTCTCTTTTAAAATAATCTCCGAACGAAAAATTTCCAAGCATTTCAAAGAAGGTACCATGACGCTCTGTTTTACCAACTCTTTCAATATCGCCAGTTCTTACACATCTTTGTGATGAAGTAGCCCTGTTATTTTTAATTTTAAGTTCACCGGTAAAATATCTTTTAAGTGGCGCCATACCCGCATTTATTAATAAAAGTGTATCGTCATCGATCGGTGTTAATGGAAATGATTTTAATACTGTATGGTTTTTATCATTTCCAAAAAATTCTAAATAGCTTTTTCTAAGCTCATTCATTCCTAAGTTATTCATTAGTTCTCCTTAAATTTCATGCTTAACAATATCTTCCAAAGTAATGGAATCAACAGCTTGGTTTATTAGGTAATCAAGTTTGGTGAAAAGATCATAGGCATCGCATTTATCATTACAATTTACCTTACCACTTACACATTCACTTGTAGTCATATCTCCTTCTAAACTTATTAGAATTTGACCTATAGTTATACTTTCTAAATCCCTATTGATCTTATAACCACCCTTTGGGCCTCTGCTTGATTTGATCAAGCCGTCTTTTTTTAACATTCTTACTAATTGTTCTAAGTAATTTTCTGATAAATTTAAATTTTCACTTATTTCAGAGACAGGTATAAACCCTTTTTCTTGATTTTCTGCTATATAACATATTGCTCTTAAGCCATACCTACCTCTAGTAGATAATTTCATATATACCCCTATACTGTAATCAAATCTTTCATAGCTTCAAAGTACTTATCACCTATTCCGCTAACATTTTTTATATCTTCAATTTTTTGAAATTTATTTTCTTGCCTATAGTCTAAGATAGCCTGAGCTCTTTTCTCTCCGATATTAGGAAGACTCATAAGCTCTTCTTTAGTCGCTAGATTAAGGTTTATCTTTTGACTTTGCGTATGAGCATTACTAGTATTAATCTCGCCAATGGCTAGGTTAGTATCAGATGTACTTTTGTTTTGATTTTCATCAATATTGGGTATGTATATTTTCATCTGATCTTCTAACCTCATGGCAAGGTTTATAGAATTTAAATCAGCTTTTTCAGTAAAGCCTCCTGCTCTTTTAACAAGATCATCTAGCCTATCTCCGTCTTTAATATCATACACACCAGAGTTAACTACTTCTCCAGATATATAAATTTTTTTATCTTCATTAGATAAATTATTTGAACTTTCTTCGATTTTTTCACTGATTTCATCTTTTTCTTCTGTAGTATTTGTCATTATAATCTCGTCTTCATTTTTAGTAAATATATCTTTTATACTATCATTTGACAAAATATTTGCTAAAAGAAAGACTAGAACTATTACTCCTGCAAAAATTATTTTATCTTTCTTATCCTTAGGCATACTAACTCCTATAATAGGTGTGAGAGATTAATTCTCCCACAAATTATCTAAATCATAAAACTTTCTTTGTTTTTGAGTAAATATATGGATAATAATATCACCTGCATCAATTAAAATCCATTCTCCCTCACGGAGTCCCTCTTTTGATAAAAGTTCATAACCTTCCTTGTGAAGATCCTCTTCTATATAATCAGCTAAGGCTCTAGTTTGATTAATAGAATTACCTGTAGCAACTACAAAATAATCAGCTACAGATGAATCTTCAAGCTTTATAACATTTATATCCTCAGCTAACTTATCTTCTAATGTTTTAACTATTATATCTAATTTTTCCATTTTTCTCCTCAATAAAGTAATTTCTCGCATCAAAGCTTAATGGATTTATTAAAGCTTTTCTTCCTATCAAAAAAATTATATTGTTATCTAATAAGGCTAGCATTGCCTCATTCAAATTTCTATAGGAAATGCTACGAAGTTTACTAATTCCTTTAAAATCTCTTCCTGGTTCTATAGCATCAGCAATAAAGATTATTTTTTCCAAATCACTCATATTAGCTCTTCCAGTTGTGTGATATTTTATAGCCCTTAATATATCCTCATCGTATATATTATACACTTTTTTTGCTACTTCTGCTCCTAAAAATGAATGCAAGACAGGGTCCTTGGTTGAATTGATAGGATATTTTGAAAGATCAATTTTAAGCTCTCTTATATAGGCTTTCTCGTTATATTTTGCACAGTCATGAATAAGACCTGCAAGATAGGCTTTTTTGCTATCTACGTTAAATTTCCCAGCAAGTTCTCTTGCTTTCTCCGCTACTCTTAGGCTATGTTTATATCTTTTTTCTCCTATATCATTTCTCAACTTAGTTTTCATCTCTTCTAATTTATTCATACAAACACCTGCTATTAATTATATACTGAACTTCATCTTTTACTAAATACTTTATACTTTTCCCTTCCTTAGCTAGTTGTCTTATAAGTGTCGAAGATATATTGATATTTAATAAATCTATCAGAAATATATTTGGATTATCTTTTTTAACTTTTTCAATTTTCTTAATAAGTTCTTGATTATCTCCGATATTTTCTCTAGAAAAGACGATGATATTATAATCAAGAATTTTTTTATAATTTTTCCATGTATCTATGGTCACAAATGAATCTTCGCCCATAATATAAAATATCTCATGGTTTGATAATTTTTTTATAAAATATTCCATGGTATCGTGGGTATAGATGACCTTATTATTGGCAGATTCATAGCTGGATAAAATTATTTTGGGATTATCCTTAATAGCCTCTGCTACCATTTCTACTCTAATATCTGCCTTGGTTTTATCCTTGTGTTTTTTATGAGGCGGGTTTGAACTTGGAAGAATTATTACCCTGTCTAAATTTAATTCATTAATTGCATTTTCAATTACTATTAAGTGACCCAAGTGAATTGGATCAAAAGTCCCACCGTATAAACCTATTCTCATTATAGATTATAAAAATTATTATCGTTTTTTCTATAGATAGTTATTATTGAACCAATATGTGATATAAATTCACAGTTTAATTTTTCAATTATAGTATCGATAATATAATCAGCATCATCTAGGTTATTATTTAAAATTTTTACCTTGATAAGTTCTCTAGCTTCAAGAGCTTCATCAATGGCTTCAAGTAGTTTATCTGATATAGATAGCTTACCAATATTTATTATCGGTTTAAAATCGTGAGCTTCTTGCTTTAGCATAGCTCTCTGTTTACCTGTCAACATAATTCCTCCTATTCATAATACTCAAAGACAATATCGCCTACTGCAACATTATCTCCGTCTTCAATTCCCATTTTTTTTAGTTTATCAAATACTTCCATTTCTCGTAGAGTAGACTCAAAGTAAATCATTGAATCGTAATCATCTATATTGACTTTCTTTAAGAGATTATTAACCCTCTTACCATATACAAGGTAAATGTCATTTTCTCTTTTTATATTTAGATCAAAATCTACTTCTTTATTATAGAACTCATCTAAAAAGTCCTCATCTACTTTTTCATATAAACTAAATTCTTCTTCACTTGATTTTTCAAGTTCTTCTGTAACATAATCTATCATTTCTTTTATACCCGAAGTAGTTGCAGCAGAAATTTTGAAAATTTTATACTTATCTCCAAAATTTTCGATAAATTTACTAGCATTGTCATTGCTATCTAGTTCTGATTTATTAAGTGCTACAATCATAGGTTTTTTAGACAAGTTTTTA
Source organism: uncultured Anaerococcus sp. (assembly GCF_937934665.1). Classification (GTDB taxonomy): domain Bacteria; phylum Bacillota; class Clostridia; order Tissierellales; family Peptoniphilaceae; genus Anaerococcus. The sequence continues at coordinate 43,006 of NZ_CALGYW010000058.1, read as the reverse complement.
TTGTAGAGTTCTAATTCTTTATTTATTAGTTTAAAATCATCTATTGGATTTCGTCCTTCAATGCCAGATATATCAACTATATGAATTAATACCCTACACCTTTCTATATGTCTTAAAAAATCATGTCCTAATCCAGTGCCCTCACTTGCACCTTCAATAAGTCCTGCTATATCTGCTACTATAAAACTTCTTTCTCTATCAACTTTAACAACCCCCAAATTAGGATCAATGGTAGTGAAATGATAGTTTGCTATTTTGGGCCTAGCCTTTGTAATTACGGATAGAAGAGTTGATTTACCTACATTAGGTAGTCCAACTAGACCAACATCAGCAAGGACTTTTAGTTCAAAAACCAAATCAATTTCTTGACCCTTTTTTCCAGATTCAGCAAATCTAGGTGCCTGTCTAATAGAGTTTTTAAAGTGGACGTTACCACGTCCTCCCCTACCGCCTTTGGCTATTAGAAATTCTTCCCCATCTTTTTTCATATCTTTGATTATGGTATTAGATTCAGCTTCTCTAATTAGTGTACCAACAGGGACTGGTATATAAAGGTCTTCGCCTTTTTTGCCAAATTTTTTACTCTTTCCACCCTGTTCTCCACTTTGAGCCTTAAAATCTTTCTTATATCTAAATTCTTCTAGTGTAGATAGGTTTCTTGTTGCTTTTATATAAATAGAGCCACCGTCACCGCCATCTCCACCTGCAGGACCTCCGGTAGGTTCGTATTTTTCTCTCCTCCAGGCAACAGCACCATTACCACCATCTCCTGCCTTAAGCCTTATTTTTGCTATATCAATCATAGGTTTCCTTTCATAAAAAAAGGCTTGCCAAAGGCAAGCTTAATTTTTATCTCTTATTGTGCATAAACAGATACTTGTTTTCTGCTTTTGCCTTTTCTTTCAAATTTTACAACACCTTCACATGATGCATAAAGAGTATCATCAGCACCTCTTTTAACGTTATTACCTGGGTGAATTTTTGTTCCTCTTTGTCTAACAATGATTGTTCCAGCGTTTACAAACTGACCATCAGCTCTTTTAACACCAAGTCTTTTAGCTCTTGAGTCTCTACCGTTTTTTGTAGATGAAACTCCCTTTTTACTTGCAAATCTTTGTAAATTAATATTTAATATCATGATTTCTCCTTATAATTTAATTTTACGTAGCTGCTATAATTACCTAAAAGTGTTTCTATACCTGTCTTAAAGTAATCAAAGATAATACTTGTATCCCTATTTGGATTATAAATCTCTAATGACATAACTACTTCATCATCAGAAAATTCAGTATCATCTGTATATTTATCAAGAGTATTTACACAGCTATAGGCAAGTATAGTTACAGCTGAACATACAAGGTCTTTGCCGTATTCATCATAGTTGGCATGACCTCTTATTTCAAAACCTACTATTTCGTCTTTCTTATTGATTAATAAATCAATAACGATCATTAAAGACTTATGCTATTAATTTTTACTAAAGTATAAGGTTGTCTGTGGCCGTGTTTTTTTCTGTATTGTTTTTTAGGTTTAAATTTATAAACAACAATTTTCTTATCTTTATTTTGATCTTCAACTGTTGCTGATACCTTAGCACCTTCAACTAATGGAGAACCAACTTTAAGTTCACCGTCATTGGATACTAATAGTACTTGATCAAAATCTACAGTCTCACCAACTTCGTAAGCAAGTTTTTCAACTCTTACCAAGTCACCTTCTGATACTTTGTATTGTTTTCCACCTGTTTTAATAATTGCGTACATGGAAAGCCTCCTAATTCTTATATTCTCGCCAGCGTTCGGGGATCAGAGCCCTAGCTGAGCGGTCTACTCATATATACTACTCCCTTATTATAATTTTGTCAAGCAATTTCTATGATTTCCATCTTGCTTATAGCCTCATTTTCTAGAGCTTCGATATCAAGATTTTCTTCACTCTTTTTTATATATTTAAGCTTAGGTTTAGTGACTGGACTATCTGGAGCAAAAATTGAACAACAATCATCATAAGGCTCGATAGATTTTTCATAGGAACCAATCTTCTTTGAAATTTCTATTATATCCTTCTTATCCATTGCTATTAGTGGCCTTAGGATAGGTCTTTCTGATGAATCATTTATTACAGATACAGATTCTATAGTTTGACTTGCCACCTGTCCTAATGATTCTCCCGTAATTAGGGCCTGATAGCTATTTTCTTCAGAAATCTTATTAGCAATTCTCATCATAAACCTACGAGATAAGATAGTTGTTTCTCTTCTGTCACAATTTTGGTTTATCGCCTTATAAATGTTTGCTAAATTCACTGAATAAATCTTCATTCTACCAGTATAGGCTGACATAATTTCTGCTAAATCTAAGGCTTTTTGTAGGGCTCTTTTTGAGGTAAATGGATATGAGTGGAAGTGAATACAATCTATCTTCATACCTCTTTTTCCAACCATGAAACCCGCAACTGGTGAATCAATTCCACCTGACAGTAGTAAAAGCCCCTTACCAGAAGAACCTATTGGTAGTCCTCCTAATCCTTCAAACCTCTTAGAATAAACGTAAACATTATCTTTTACATCAACAAATACCCTAAAATCAGGATTATGCACATCAACTTTTAAATTTGGGAAGTCTCTCAAAATAAAGCCCCCTAGCTTACTGGAAAGTTCTGGAGATTTATATTTAAAGGACTTATCAGTTCTTTTTGTTTCAACTTTAAAAGTATAAGGCTTATCTGAAAAATATTCTTCTAGGTCAATCCTACAAGCCTTATATATGTCTTCTATATTTTTATTTGTTTTAATTACATAGGCAACATAAGATATGCCAAATACTTTTAAGATATTATCCTTTATTTTTTCAAAATCTTTTTTATCAGCTTTAATATAAAGCTTAGAAGATTCTGAATACATTTTTTCATAAGGAATATCTCTTAAATTTCTTTTTATGTTATCTATAGCTGTTCTATAAAAAACATGTCTATTTTTTCCTTTGAGAAATATTTCTCCAAAGCTTACTGCTAACATCCATTCCATTAAATTACCATCCTTATCATTTCTATACTATCTTTTAGTATTTTTAAAGTAAAGTCTAAGTCTTCTTTTGTTATTTCAGCTGAAAAAGAAAATCTAATCGCCCCATCCATATATCTTTTATCAATGCCAAGAGCTGTTAAAATCCTACTATAATCACCCTTTGAGCAAGCTGAACCGCTCGATACATAAATTTCTTCTTCTTCAAGCATATGTAGCAGAACTTCAGACTTTATATTGGCAAAGGCTACATCAAGTATATAGGGAGAAGATGATTTTAAGGGTGAAATAATATATGAATCTTCTATATTTTTTTCGATCTCACTTCTTAAATATTGGTTTAATTTTTCTATATATTGGTATTCATTTGACTCTGCTTGCTTTTTAAGAGCAATCCCACAAGCGTATATAGCAGGTGGATTATTTGTTCCAGATGATATTATCTCTTGGTATCCCCCATCTAGAATAGGTTTAATTTTACCTTGAATCTCTTTTCTAACAAAAAGGCCACCTAATTGCTTAGGACCATGAAATTTATGAGCAGAAAAGCTCATCATGTCGACACCTAAATTGTTTACATCACATGGAATTTTACCCATAGCTTGGGTAGCGTCTATGTGAATAACTATATCTTTATTGAAATCTTTAATAATTTTAGTTAATTTTTTTATATTTTGAATTGTACCTATTTCATTATTTACATAGATAAAAGATACAAAATTTACATCCTTATCTAATTTATTTCTTAGGTCTTCTTCATCTATAAAGCCATACCTATCATTTGCTATATATCTTACTTCTTTAAAATTTGCATTTTTAAAGGTATTGAAAACAGAAGAGTGCTCAATTTTACTTGTAAGAGCTAGGCCATCAAAGGACTTTATAGCTATGTTATTTGATTCTGTTGCTGATTTTGTAAAAAATATTTCTGACTCGTCTGCTGATATTAATTTTCCTATATATTTTTTTGTATCTTTAATTAAATTTTCTGCATCCATCCCATATGAGTGAAGAGCGCTTGGATTTGCAAAATAGTTTTTACAAACATCCACATAGGCCTCTAGGGCCTCATCATACATCTTAGTTGTTGCAGCATTATCTAAATATATCATATATACACCTCAATTATATCATTATATTAGAGCTTTTATAGAATACAAGATTGCTTTTTTCATAACTAATATTAGTTGGTAAAAATAGTATAGTGTAGCTATGATTAGTAAAAAAATAAGAATAAAAGGAGAAAAACTAAATAATAAAGACCTTGTTTTAGATATAGAAACTACAGGACTTGATTTTAAGACAGATAAATTAGTATTATTGGGTCTAGTTAAAAAGGAAAATAATAAGTCCTATATTTTTCAATATTTTGCAGAAAATGATAATGAAGAAATTAGGCTATTAAAAATATTCCTAAGAGAAATAAAAGGAAAAAGGCTAATTACCTTTAACGGTGATACTTTTGATATTCCCTTTCTAAATTCAAGACTCATAGCCCATCAATTAATGCCTGTTTTTATAGAAGAAAGTCTTGATATCTATAAAATTATTAAGAAGAATTCAAAGTTTTTTTCTTATGAATCTATGAAGCTTGTGAATATAGAAAAGCTTATAGGAATTAATAGAGATGATCCTAGCCGATATAAGGTCATAAGTAAACTTACAGACGATATCATTACAAGAGACAGGCCACAACCTATCCTAAAACATAACGAAAATGATTTAATAGCAACCGAAGCTTTATCTTATATAGAAAATTTATATATTAATAAATTGAGCATAGAAAGTAAGATTGGAAAATTTTGGCTTAGCAGGGCAAATATTAATAAAGATATAGGAAATTTTGAATATCAGTCAGAAAATATTTTAAATGATCTTTTTGTTGCTGAAAATAACTACCAAATCAGTATCAAAAAAAAGACAATAACTTTGAATCTTCACGTATTGTATGGAAAATTTAACGAGGTAGATAATGGCTTTGTCAGCATAAATACTTTCGATATAAAAAATGAATCTGAGATTGATATCAACGATGGCCTGCTCATAATTAGGGAAAACTCTACTTATAATTTCAAAAACTTATTAAATTTATGCAAAAAAATAATAGAGAATCATTATTGATTCTCTATTTTCCAATTTATTTCTTTTATGCCATTTGACTTTAAAAAGTCATTCGCCCTTGAAAATGGCCTTGTTCCAAAAAATCCACGCCTAGCAGATAACGGTGATGGATGGACTGATTCTATTATCAAATGCCTATGATTTGTTATTAGATTTTTCTTACTTCTAGCAAAATTGCCCCAGAGAATAAATACTACCGGCTTTTCTCTATTATTCAATAGAGATATAATCTTATCTGTAAATATTTGCCAACCTATCTTACTATGAGAGTTAGGCTTTTTTTCTTCAACAGTAAGACTTGCATTTAATAATAAGACTCCCTGTTCAGCCCAAGCAATCAAAGAACTACTTGAGGGATATTTGATTCCAAGATCAGTTCCCAGTTCTTTATATATGTTTTTTAAAGAAGGAGGTAATTTTACTCCTTCATTTACTGAAAAAGATAAACCCTGAGCCTGACCGTAATTGTAATAAGGGTCTTGACCTAAAATTACAACTTTAGTATCTTTAAAAGCTGATAATTCCAAAGCCTTATATATTTCATCTCTAGGTGGAAAGACCACATTTTCTTTATAAGCCTTATCTAAAAAACTTTCTATTTTTTTAAAGTAATCTTTTTCAAATTCGTCTTTTAGGATAAGGCCCCAATCATTACTTATCTTCATGGATAAAAATTATATATATTATCATTAAGGCGCAGCCCAAGGTTACAAAAATGTCAGCAATATTAAATACTGGAAAATTAAAGAATGAAAATTCAATAAAGTCTACTACATACCCATTAATAAGCCTATCATAGAAATTACCTAAAGCTCCTGCGATAATCATCGAAAGACTTATATTTAAAATTGTTGGATTAGTCTTATATGATTTATAAAAATAATATAGAAGATAGCAGACTATGGCTATTGTTATTAGGAGAAAGAAAACCCTCTTATCCTGTAAAATACCAAAAGCTGCTCCCCTATTTTCCAAATATGTTAGGTTTATTAAGGGTCCTTCTATTGGGTTTTCTATAAAATTGTTGATTGCGTATACCTTACTTAACCTATCTAGAATAAGGCCAAGGATAATTATTATTATATATATCATTTTATTTTCCTATATCTTATGTGGTTATTTCCCTTTTTACTTATGCCATCTATGCCGTCAAAAATATATCTTCCAAATCTTCTAACAGAAATTAAGCTTTCTTCATCAATTTGATAAGAGGGATCTTCAATAGTTTGAAAATCAACTTTAACAAGTTTAGATTTTACTATTTCCTTAGCTTTTGTTCTTGAAATTGAAAGAAAAAGACTTAGTATATTATCTAACCTTAAGCTTGATACAAAACCACTAAGGAGATCATAACTAGGTTTTATCAAATCAAGCTTGCTACCTTCTTTAGTCTTTATTTTTATACTTTCATTTCTAATTTTGTTGAGGTTAAATTCAACAAAACTTGCCTGATCTATACTAATAGCAAACTCTACCCTATCTTCAAGAATTGAAATATCGCCAATATCATTTCTATCTATACCAAGACTTAAAAGCGCACCTAGGACATCAGGATGAGTTATATTTTCGGATTTAAAGCTTAATACGTTTATATAATTGGGGGTGTAGAGAGGTTCGTAGTAATAGTTTGCCACAAATATTTTTCTCTCTGAATCTGGATTTCCTCCCAAAAAGCATATATCAATTGAATTTTTCTCCGCAATTTCACCAATTATTTTTTGTTCAAAGGGATCTAGAAAGAATGACTTTGTTTCTATTTTCTTATAAAAAGCCTTCTCTAAAATAGATAAGGCTTTTCTAATATTTGTCTTTTTCCCTTTATCACTTATATGATCTAAATTATATACTAATGCCATAAAAACAAAAGACCGAAATTAATCGATCTATAATTGATTATAATTTCCTTCTGAAATTTGGTCAGCTACGTAAGAATCTATTTCAACACCATTTGGTGTTATGACAAAAATTCCCTTGGTAACCTTTCTCATATTACCTTTAAGAGCATAAACTGCTCCACTTACAAAATCAAATATTCTCATCCTTAGGTCGTTATCTACCATTTCTAAATTTAAAACTACAACTCTGTTTTTAAGGATTTCTTCTATAACCACTGGACCATCATTATCATAGTCTAAAGGCTCTTGTATTGATATTCTCATATTACTACTCCTGGTAAAGCTACTGCTACTATTTATGCTTACTACATTATCTTCTGTATTTTCTGATTTATGTGAATTTCCTAGAGAAAAATCATCAGAAAAATCAGTCAAACTTGATTTATTAGATTTATATGAATTTATAGAGTAAGTGCTGTCCTTACTATCGTCATCTAATAAATCACTATAAGTTGTCCTGCTATTATTTTTTTCTAGATCTTCCACTTCTTCATCATCATAATACATTTGTTCATCATCATAATCGTCATAATTGTCATCTATACCAATGAATTCTTTAAATCTGTCAAACATTTACATCATCCTTTGCTCGTTTTCTTTATTATCATTATATACTAAATTAACAGTAAAGTAAAAATTTAAAACTCACTTTTTATGTCTCTCATCATCAAATCATTTACAGAATCCTTGCAATCTTTGTTGTTAAAAAGAACTTGATAGATCTCATTAGTAATAGGAAGTTCAATATTTTTATTTTTTGCAAGTTCGTAAACAGACCTAGTTGTTGGTATACCTTCGACAACCATGTTGATTTTATCACTAAGCTCATCAATGCTTAGCCCTTCTCCAATTAAGATACCTGCTCTGTTATTTCTAGAATGTTTACTTGTAGCTGTTACAATCAAATCCCCTACTCCAGCAAGGCCGTTTATAGTTTTAAACTCTGCTCCAAACTCGCAAGCAAACTTACTCATCTCATGGATACCTCTAGTTATGAGCGCTGCCTTAGCATTATCTCCGTATCCGAGCCCTTGGGCAATTCCTATTCCAAAAGCTAAAATGTTTTTGATGGCTCCACCTAACTCAACACCTATAAGATCATTTGATGAATAGACCCTAAAATAATCTCTTACAAAAATATTTTGTACCTCAATAGCAAGGTTTAAATCTTTACTTGCCGCTACTACCGTTGTTGGCATTTTTAAGATAACTTCCTCAGCGTGAGAAGGACCGCTTAAAGCAACAAATGAAATATTTTTATTAAATTCATAGAAAATTTCTGAAATTCTCTTATGAGTATTTAGCTCAAGACCCTTAGATAAGTTGATTATCACATGATCATCAGTTAAAAATTCATTCGCCTTATTTAAGACATTTCTTACTTGCTGAGTTGGTATGCCGTTAACTATATATTTATTTTCAAAAATTTCTTTTAGATTGCTAGTAGCTTTTATATTTTCATTGATATTAATATTCGGAAAATATTTTTTATTTATATGATCCTTATTAATTGATGAAACAACTTTCTCATCCCTTGCGTAAATTAAAACTTTTTCCTTTTCAGCAAGTAAATCAGCTATAGCTGTCGACCATGAACCTGACCCTAAAATAGAAATTGTCATCTTTTCCCCTAGAATAATTTACTTTCTTTACCGTTTATAATTCTTTTTATATTAGTTCTATGTTTTATAACTATAATAATAGCTAGTATAGATAAGCTTATGCTAAAATAAGTAAATCCAAATTTAATAAGACTCACAACTATAGCAACTAGACATACACATACGGAACCTAGAGATACCATCCTTGATATTAGAACAATAACTAAAAATACCCCAAACATACATAGAGCAAAAGTTGGATTTATATAAACCAAGGCTCCAAATACAGTTGCAATTCCCTTTCCACCCTTAAATTTAAGGATGAAACTATACATATGTCCTAGTACTACAAATAACATAGCTATAGTCATACCATTAGTGCCAGCAATTTTATTTCCTATAAGACAAGCTATAAATCCCTTAAAAAAATCTAAGGCAAAAGTAGCAAGCCCTGCTATTTTCCCAAAGTTTCTTAGGGCATTGGTTGTACCAATGTTTCCAGATCCCATGGTTCTTATATCTTTTTTATAAGCGTACTTACCAATATAATAACCAAAAGGAAAACTTCCCAACAAATAAGATAGTAAAGCAATTATTAAGTATTTCATTTCTTATCCCTATGCTCCTTAAAGACAAAGCTAAATGGGACTCCAATTAGGGAGTAATTTTGTCTAATTTGATTCTCCAAATACCTAGTGTAAGAAAAATGTAATAGTTCCCTATCGTTGATTGACAAAAGGAATTTTGGAGGGCATGTTCCTACCTGACTCATATAATAAATCTTAAGTCTTTTACCCTTATCTTGTGGTGGTTGATTCAAAAGCATAGCATCTTGTAAGATAGTATTTAATACCCCTGTCTTAATTCTCATCCTGTAGTTACTATCAACTACTTCTATCATCTCAAGGAGGGTATCGATTCTAGCATTATCCTTAACAGATATAAAAACTATTGGTGCATAGAGGGCAAAAGATAGGGTATTTCTTATATCCTTTTCCATATTTGCCATAGTATTAGTATCTTTTTCTACTAAATCCCATTTATTTACAGCTATTATTATAGCTTTTTTATTATTATGGGCATAACCTGCTATTTTTGCATCTTGCTCAGTCACACCTACTGTTGCATCTATTAAAAATAGGCAAATATCAGAGCTATCTACAGCATCAAAGGTTCTTTGGTTAGCATAATATTCAACATTTTCTCTAACCTTTGCCTTTCTTCTAAGACCTGCCGTATCTATTAAAACATAGTTATGATCATTATAAGTCCAGTAACTATCTACCGCGTCACGGGTTGTACCAGCTATATTTGTTACGATCATCCTATCTTCATTAAGTAATAGATTTACCAAAGAAGACTTGCCTGCATTGGGCTTACCTATGATTGCTATTCTAGTTTCATCTTCTTGGTTTTCATATTTTGAAAAATCTATAAAAGAAACTATAGCATCTAAAAGGTCGCCTAGACCCTTGGCTTGCTCAGCTGAAATCATAATAAGATTGTCAAATCCAAATGAGTAAAAATCGTATAGGTCATCTGGTGTTTTCATATTATCAACCTTATTTGCTACTATGATTACAGGTTTATTATATTTTCTAATCTCATTTGCTATATCAACATCGTGAGGGTTTACACCTTCCTTGCCATCTACCACAAATAAGATTAGGTCAGTTTCCATAAGGGCCTTCTCAACTTGGCCTCTTATCTCAACGTCCATCATATCCTTGCTAGATATATCAATACCGCCTGTATCTACAAGTAAGAATTCGTTGTTTTGCCACTCAGCCTTATCAACAATTCTGTCCCTGGTTACTCCAGATACATCTTCTGTTATTGATTTTCTTTTTCCAACTAGGCGATTAAATAGTGTAGATTTACCTACATTTGTCCTACCTACTAGGGTTACTATTGGTAAAGCCATATATTTTCTCCAATTCTATAATTTAAAATTTTAGTAGATTTTTCTAACCTTCATAAGTTTTTCTTTTTGGACTCCCTTATCAAGTTTTTTGAAAAAAAGTACAGATAAGGCAAGCATAAGGCTAATAGATACCAAACTTATTAGGTTAGTATCGACACCTGAATTTTTAAGTAAAAATGTAGGTGCTAGAGCCCCTATCATTACTAAAACTACTGGAACTGCATAAACCAATGCGGACATTTTATTAATCTCATTAGCATCGCTTTCTAAGATTACCTTATCTCCCTTATTTATATTATCAGCAGAAAAAACCTCTATTACAGTGGATTTTCTTTCTGCACATGATCCGTTTGCAGCGCATGACCCGCATGCGCCATTACGATCTACTTTTATTTTTAAATTGCCATTATTATTTTCAAGTACTAAACCTTCTTTAGTCATTGCCATTTATTATATCACCTCAATTTTATATTAAGTTCTTCAAGTGCCTTTTCATCTACTATTGCTGGAGCTTCTGTAAGAGGGCAAGTTGCAGATTGGGTCTTTGGAAATGCTATTATGTCTTTGATATTGTCAGTTTTCGCAAATAGCATCAACAACCTATCAAGCCCATAGGCAAGTCCAGCATGAGGAGGGGTACCATATTTAAGCGCTTCTATAAAGAATCCAAATTTATTTTTAATATCTTCATCACTTAGTTTTAATGCTTCAAATACCCTTTCTTGTAAGTCAGAATTATTTATTCTTACAGAACCACCACCCATTTCATCACCATTTATAACAATATCATAAGCTTGGGTCCTAACTTTTTCCGGATGAGTTAAAAGCAAGTCTATGTCTTCTTCATTAGGCATAGTGAAAGGATGGTGTTGGGCTACATACCTATCTTCTTCCTCGCTATATTCAAACATTGGGAAGTTAACAACCCATGTTAGAGCATATTCTTTTTCAATTAGATCATTTTCTTTGGCTATCTTTACCCTTAAAGCACCAAGACCTTCTAGAACAGTCCTATCCTTATCAGCTGCTAAGAATACCAAGTCACCTTCTTTAGCATCTAATTTATCCTTTAGTTGGTCAACTACTTCATCAGTTAAGAATTTTTTAATTGATGATTGCATGTTTTCATTAAATTTAATATAAGATAGGCCTTTTAAGCCATAGTCTTTTACAAAATCAGTTAACTTATCTAATTGTTTTCTTGAGTATGATTCAGCAAGTCCTGTAAAATTGATAGCCCTAACAGATCTGCCCTCTGAAGTATTGTCTCTAAATACTTTAAATTCGCTATCTACAAAAACTTCTGTCACATCTTTTATCTTATAGCCATACCTAAGGTCTGGTTTATCAGAACCATAAGATTCCATAGCCTCGCTATAATCCATCCTATTTATAGGTAATTTTAAATCATAGTCTGTGTAGGTATCAAATAGTACCTTCAAAAGTCCTTCATTCATAGCTATAACATTATCTTGATCTGAAAAGCTCATTTCAAGATCAAGCTGAGTAAATTCTGGTTGTCTATTAGCTCTTAGATCTTCATCTCTAAAACATTTTACAACTTGGAAGTACCTATCAAGTGATCCTATCATCAAGATCTGCTTTAGTAGTTGTGGCGATTGCGGTAGAGCATAGAATTTACCCTCATTTATCCTTGATGGCACTAGATAGTCCCTTGCTCCTTCTGGAGTAGGTTTTGTTAGAAATGGAGTTTCTACTTCTGTAAAATCATTGTCATAGAAATATTCTCTCATTGTTCTTACTATATCTGATCTAAGCTTAAGGTTTCTTTGAACTGATGGTTTTCTCATATCTAGATACCTATATTTTAATCTTAGATTTTCGCTAACATCATCATCATCCTTGATATAAATTGGTGGAGTTTTAGCCTTATCAAGAATATTGATCTTATCAGCGATGATTTCAATATCACCTGTTGGTAGGTCAGGATTCTTACTTTCTCTTTCAAATACTTTTCCCTTTACCTCAAGGACGTATTCGGCAGATATTTCACGAGCCTTTTCGTAATTATCCTTATTATCTTCCCTTATTACAATCTGGCTTATACCAGTCTTATCTCTTAAGTCTATAAATACTAGGGATCCTAGGTTACGTTTTTTACTTACCCAGCCCATTAAAACTACTTCTTTGCCTAAGTCTTCGCTTCTTAAGCTTCCACACATATGTGTTCTTTTAAATTCCATACTTCCTCCCATTATTGTAAAAATGGATTGTTATCTAATTCAAATCCAAGAGTGCTATCTTCGTTATGACCCGGGTAAATTTTGGCACTCCTATCAAATTTACCCAATTTATTTAGAATAGAGCTTTTAATCTCTTCAAAGGACCCACCTGGAAAATCTGTTCTTCCTACTGATAGCCTAAATAAGGTATCGCCAGTAAAAATATCATTTCCTAAAACAAAAGATATAGAATCTTTTGTATGACCAGGTGTTTTTATGGCCTTTATCTTATACTTACTAAAAACTTCCCCATCTTTTAGATAATGATCTATTGGAACCTCTAGCTTACTAATATGGTGACCTAAATTAAAGTTAGGATTTTCCGCCAATTCTTTAGCATCTTCTGAAGCATATACATCAACCTTAAACTTGTCTTTATAATATTTAAGACCTGTAACATGGTCAAAGTGTGTATGGGTAAGTATAATAAATTCTATTTTTATTTTATTGTCTTCTATAAACTTATCAAGCGCTTTGGATGGGTAGGGACAATCAACAATAAAACCCTTACCATCTTCATGAACCAGGTAGGTGTTTGTCATAACTGGTCCTAGAGTAAATTTATTAATTTCCATTAAACAATCCTTTCACTATCTAGAATAATTGTAACAGGCCCATCGTTTACTAGACTTACTTGCATATAGGCTTGGAATTTACCGGTTTTTACATTAAATCCTTCATCTATAAGTTCATCGCGAAGTCTTTCATAGTAGTCATTTGCTTTTTTAAGGCCGGCAGATTCGGTGAAAGATGGTCTATTGCCTTTTCGCACGTCTCCATAAAGAGTAAATTGACTTACTAAGAGAATTTCTCCTCCAGTATCCTTTAAACTTAGATTCATCTTTCCATCTTCATCTTCAAATATTCTTAGATTTGATATTTTTCTTTTTATATAGGCAAGGTCATCCTTATCATCAGTTTCTTTAACTGCGAGTAGAACCAAGTAACCATCACTTATTTCAGAGATTAGCTCACCACTAACTTTGACACTTGCGTTAGTAACTTTTTGTATAATTGCTCTCATTAACTTTTCACCCTAAATACATCTGAGACAGTTTTAATTGTCTTTAGTTTCTTTATAACATCATCTAATTGTTCTGTACTTTTAACTTCTATAACCAAGTCCATAATGCCAGAGTCACTATCAGTTCTTGCATTAATATTTAAAATATTAACATCAACTGTAGACATCATCTTTGATACTTCATATAAAATAGATGGACCATTGACTGATATAATTTGAATTTTAACTGGAAAAGTATCAGTAGATAAATTTTGCCAGTAAACATCTATTAACCTTTCTGGAGACTTAGAATTAATTATGTTAGGACAGGTTTTAACATGGACAGAAATTCCATTTCCCTTGGTAATAAAACCAATTATTGGATCGCCTGGTACTGGCGTGCAGCACTTAGCAAACTTAACTTCTACATCACTATCAAGGTCTGATACTCTTATCTCGTTAGTAACTTGAGTATTAATTTCCTTTTTTCCAATGTCAAAAGGCTTTTCTGATTCTTGCTTTTTAAGTTCTTCCTTATCTTTTCTAATAAGTTTTTGGCTAACTTGCTCGGCAGTTGTTTTTCCATAGCCAACTGAAGCATACATCTCATCTTCTGTTAGAAAACCCAAATCACTTGCAATCTCTAGTAGCCATTCTTCTTTAAGTAAGTGCTTATAATTTTGCTTATATTTTTTTAAGTCACGAGCTACAGAAGCTTTTCCTATTTCAATATTTTCTTCTTTATCGTAGCGCTTAAAAAATTGTTTGATTTTTGATTTAGCCTGGTTACTCTTAACAATATTTAACCAGTCCCTACTTGGTCCTTGAGAATTTTTACTTGTAATAATCTCAACCAAGTCACCTGTCTTAAGTGGATGGGTTATAGGAACCATACTTCCATTTACCTTAGCTCCTACACATGAATTTCCTACTTCCGTATGAATTTTATAGGCAAAATCGATTGAACATGAATTCATAGGCAAGTTATAGACTTCTCCTGCTGGAGAATATACGTAAATCTCTCTTGAGAAAAAATCGGTTTTAAGAGTTTCCATAAACTCTTCATTATTTACATCCTTGCCGCCTTCTTGCTGCCATTCTACAATCTGTCTTAGAAAACTCATAGCATCGTCAAATTCTGACTTACTTTTCTTGTTTTCTTTATAGCGCCAATGGGCAGCCACACCAAATTCGCATTCCCTATGCATCTTTCGTGTTCTAATTTGAACTTCAAATGGTTTTGAGTCTTCTCCAAATACTGTCGTATGAAGTGACCTGTAGCCATTAGGCTTAGGTTGGCCTATATAATCTTTGATCCTATTTGGTATAGGTCTCCATAGAGAGTGTACTTTTCCTAAGACAGCATAACATTCTGCTATGGTATCTACTATTACTCTTATAGCAGTGAGGTCATAAATTTCTTCAAAGGCTATCTTATTTCTCTCCATTTTTTTGTTTATAGAATATAAAGACTTCGGCCTACCAGAAATTTCAAAATGTATCTTGGTAGGTTTGAGAGATTTTGTTAAAGTTTCAATTATTTCATTGATGTAATTTTCTCTTTCACGTCTTTTTACACTTACCATTTCAGCTAGTTCATAATATTTTTCCGGTTCTTGATACCTAAAACAAAGATCTTCTAATTCCCATTTTAGAGAGTAAATACCAAGCCTATGAGCTAAAGGTACATATATTTCTATGGTTTCATTTGCTTTTTGAAGCTGCTTAGCCCTTGTCATATATTCGAGAGTTCTCATATTATGAAGCCTATCAGCTAATTTTATTAGGACTACCCTAACATCGTTAGCCATAGCCATAACCATTTTCCTGATATTTTCAGCTTGCTTTTCTTCTTTAGATGTGTAGTTAAGCTTTTTTAGCTTAGTGACCCCATCAACTAAAAATGTTATTTCCTCGCCAAACTCTACTTTCATTTCATCTCTTGTTACATCTGTATCTTCAAGTACATCGTGCATAAGGCCTGCACATATGGTTTCATCATCTAGTTTCATATTAGATAAATTAGAAGCAACAGCTATTGGGTGAATAAAATAGTCTTCACCAGAATTTCTCTTTTGCCCATCATGGTGTAGAACACCAAAATCATAGGCCTTTTTAATAAGGTCTATATCCGCTTGAGGATTATTTCTTAGAATAAGTTCTTTAAATTTTATAAATTCTTTATTAAAATCGGTTGCCATAATATCACCTAATATCTATAATTTTTAATTGTAGAGATCTTTGTCCTCTAAATTCATTTACATCTGGATAATAAACAATATCTACTTTTTTTCCAAGTATATCTCCACCAAATTTTTCTTTTAAATAATTGTAGTCATCTTCAGCTTGAAATTTTATAGCGTTATAATATTTTCCGTTTTGGAACAATGATAATTTTAAGGTGTTTTTATCCTTACCTATCATTGACAAGGATGCTATATCTACACCTTTGTTTGCAAATATTGGCCTTGAATTATCTTTGCCATAGGGTTTATACTTATCTAAACTTTCTGCAAATTCTAGAGATAGTTTAGAGATAGGAATTTGAGTATCTATGTTTATGGATTTTTCCTTATCAGTTTTTGATAACTTAGAATTTTGATTTAGATAGTTCCTAAATTCATCAATTTTATCAATAGCTATTGATAAACCGCACGCCATTGGGTGGCCACCGAAAGATTGAAGTTTATCTGCAAAGGGATTTATATTTTCATAAATATTATATGCCGATATTGACCTACCTGATCCCTTAGCAATTCCATCTTCTTTTGCGTTTGTTAGAATGATAGTTGGCCTATAATACTTTTCCTTAATCCTACCGGCTACTATTCCGCAAATAGATTCATTTATACCTGGGGCAAAAACTACTATCACATCATTTTTATCGTATGAATTTTCTTTAATGATTTCTATTGTTTTATTAAAAGCATCTTCGGTAAGGGTCTTTCTTTCGTTATTAAGCTTCACCAAATCTCTTGCCATCTCATAAATTTTGTCTATATCTTCTTCTATTAGCAGATTTATGGCAAGTTTAGCACTTTTTAGTCTGCCTGTAGAATTCATTAGAGGTCCTAGGATAAATCCTAAGGTGTACTCATCAACTTCCCTATCCCAACCTGATTCATCAAGAAGGGCCCTTACACCAATTTTTTCTGTTTGATTTAATCTTTTAAGCCCCTCTATTACAAATATTCTATTTTCATCTGTTAGGGAGACAATATCGCAAACGGTCCCCATAGCTACATATTCAAGCAATGAATATAGATAAAACTTATCACCGTCAAGTTTTTGATAAAGCCCTTCTATTAGCTTAAAACTAACTCCTGCTCCACATAAATCATCAAAGGGATAAGTTGAATCTAGTCTTTTAGGATTTATAACTGCATCAGCATTTGGCAAGATCTGATCAAGCCATTCATCATTTTCTTCCTTGTGGATTTGATGATGGTCAGTTACTATTACATTTATACCAGCTTCTTTTAAGTTATCTATTTGTTCAAAGCCAGTTATACCATTGTCACAAGTAATTACTAAAGAAACCTTATCTTTTATAGCCTTATCACTCATTTTAGAAGATATCCCATAACCTTCATCAACCCTGTGTGGTATATCATAAGAAATATTATCATAATAAAACAAAAGACCATCCATTAGGGTCATGACTGATGCTATCCCGTCTTGGTCGTAATCACCAAATATTCTTATTTCTCCACCTTTTTTCATAGTTTCTATTACCAAAGAAACAGCTATATCCATATCATTTAATAAAAATGGATCGTGGAGTTTGCTAAGATCTGGATTTAAAAACATATCTACTTTTTTAGGATCTATTATATCTCTATTTCCTAAGATTAGTGCATCTAGTTTAGCAATATTTCCATTTTTAAGATTGTTTATATAATTTTGTTTTTTGTTATAAATAAACCAGTTTGCCATAATTTCCTTTCAGATAAATTATACTCTTTTATATACTTTTATAAAGAAAAAGAGGCCTAGGCCCCTATTCTAAAATGTTATCTATAAACGACTTATCGATTGTGATATGAGATGTATTTTCACCATCACCTGTTATAATAATAATTTCGTTCTTATTTATTTTACTTACATAGCCAATAAGGCCTGATTTCGTCATTACTTTAGAAGAAACTTTTAAATTATCGTTTACAAAAGTTTCTCTATTCTTATCTTTTCTATATTCAATAATATTTGTATGAAAAAATCCAACCGCAAGAATTATTAAAATTATATACTCAAGTCTCATTAATAACCGTATTTTTCATAAAATTCTTTTTTGAAATCAAGGAAGGAATCATTCATTATAGCATCTCTTACATTTTCACACATCTTTAAAAGAAAATATAAGTTGTGATAAGAAAGTAGTCTAGCCCCTAAAATTTCTTTAGCGTTTATCAAGTGTCTCAGATAAGCTCTTGAGTGATTTGAACAAGTATAGCAATCGCACTCTGAATCAAGTGGTGAAAAATCTTCCTTATAAGTTGCATTTTTAACCACAACCCTACCCTTAGATGTAAGAGCGGTACCATTCCTTGCTATCCTAGTTGGTAGAACACAGTCTGCCATGTCAATACCAGCTTCGAATGACTCTAAAAGGTAATCAGGTGTACCAACACCCATGTTATACCTAGGTTTATCTTCTGGAAGAAGTGGAGTTGTAAAATTAAGGATGTCAATCATCTCTTCCTTAGTTTCTCCAACAGAAAGTCCACCTATCGAATAGCCATCAAAACCCATAGCTACTGTTTCCTTAGCAGACTTTTCTCTTAAGTCTTTAAACATACCACCTTGGACTATACCAAAAAGAGATTGGTCAGAGTGTGAATTTTCCTTATGATATTCAAGCCCTCGTTTTGCCCATCTTAGAGTTCTTTCCATTGAATTTTTGACATAGTCATAATCAGCGTTAGCATCAACACATTCATCAAAGCTCATCATTATGTCTGAGTGAATATCATTTTGAATCTCTATTGCTTTTTCTGGAGTAAAAAAGTGTTTTGACCCATCAATGTGAGACCTAAACATAACACCTTCTTCACTAATTTTTCTATTATCTGCAAGAGAAAATACTTGAAATCCACCCGAGTCAGTAAGGATGGGTCTATCCCAATTCATAAATTTATGAAGACCACCTGCTTTTTTCATGATATCCATTCCTGGTTTTAGATAAAGATGGTAGGTGTTTCCTAAAATTATTTTAGCTTCCATTTCCTTTAGATCATCTATTGTCATTGTTTTAACAGTGCCGAGAGTTCCTACTGGCATAAATATAGGGGTAGGTATATCTCCGTGAGCTGTATGAATTACCCCAACTCTAGCATTTGTGTATTTATCTTTTTTTATTAACTCGTATTTTAAAGGCATTTTTCCTCCTATTTTATGAACATGCAATCTCCAAAAGAGAAAAACCTATATTTCTTACTTACTGCATCATTGTAAGCATTTAAGATTATATCCTTGCTTGTAAAGGCTGCTATTAGCATTATTAGGGTTGATTTTGGCAAGTGAAAATTAGTTATTATTGCATCTACAACCTTAAAGTCAAATCCTGGGTAGATAAAAATGTCTGTCCAACCTGAATCAGCACATATTTTACCGTTCTTTTTATATACAGATTCCAAGGTTCTAATAGATGTAGTTCCTACAGCTATTATCCTTCTACCTTCACCTTTTGCTTTTTTTATAATCTCAGCTGTTTCTTTACTTAGGGTGCAAAATTCTGAATGCATCTTGTGGTCAGTTATCTCATCTTCATTTACTGGTCTAAAGGTACCAAGACCGACGTTTAAGGTTAAGTAGGCTAATTTTATGCCCTTATCCTCTATTTTTTTAAGTAATTCTTTGGTAAAATGAAGACCAGCAGTTGGAGCTGCTACAGAACCTGGATTTTTAGAATAAACAGTTTGATAATCTTCGCTATCCTTTAATTTTTCTTTTATATATGGAGGTAGAGGCATATTTCCCAGTCTATCAAGGATTTCATTAAAAATCCCCTCAAAATAGAATTCTACAATCCTATTTCCATCCTCTTTTATATCTATAACCTTACAAGATAATTCATCTGAAAAGATTACCTCAGTTCCGATTTTCATCTTTTTACCTGGTCTAACTAGAACTTCCCACTTAGACCCTTCAGTATTATTTAATAAAAATACTTCAATCTTTTCTTCCTTATCGGGTCTATGTCCAAAAAGTCTGGCAGGTATTACCCTTGTATCATTCATTACAAGAACATCTCCTGGGTTGAGATAATCTATAATATCATAAAAATACTTATCTTCGCTTTCTCCTGTGTTTTTATCTAAAACCATCATCCTAGCTTCATCTCTTTTGCTACTTGGATGTTGGGCTATTAATTCTTCTGGTAAATAATAATCAAATTCGCTTGTTTTCATCTATTCCTCATATTTTAAGCCATAGTGCTCGTAGGCTTTTCTTGTCAAAACTCTTCCTCTTGGTGTCCTTGATATAAATCCAATCTGCAGTAAATATGGTTCGTAAACATCTTCTATTGTGACATTTTCTATACCAGTTGATGCTGCAATGGTATCTACACCTACAGGGCCACCTGCGAAGTTTTCATACATGGTTAGTATTATTTTTTTATCCATAGTGTCAAGACCCATAGAGTCAATTTCAAGAAGTTCTAGTCCCTTCTTGCTTGTTTCGTAATCTATCTTATCGTCAGCCATGACAATAGCGTAATCTCTTACTCTTTTTAATAGTCTATTGGCAATCCTAGGCGTTCCTCTCGACCTTTTTGCAATCTCTATTGCTCCCTTTTCATCAATTGGTATTTCTAGGATATTTGCTGATCTTTTGACTATAGTCGTTAAATCCTTACTATCGTATAGATTCAATGAAAGAAGGATACCAAACCTATCTCTTAGAGGTGCTGATAGCATACCAGCCCTCGTAGTAGCCCCTATAAGAGTAAATTTCTCAAGGTCTATTCTTATTGACTGGGCGTTTGGTCCCTTGCCAACAATTATATCTAAAACAAAATCTTCCATGGCTGAATATAATATTTCTTCTACAGACCTATTTATTCTGTGAATCTCATCTATGAATAATACATCACCTTCAGCCAAGTTAGTAAGAATTGACGCAAGATCAGACGGTCTTTCAATAGCAGGTCCGCTTGTAACTCTTAAGTTTACCCCAAGTTCATTTGCAATTATTGTCGATAGAGTTGTCTTACCAAGTCCTGGAGGTCCTTGAAGTAAAACATGATCAAGAGGTTCTTCTCTTGATAGTGATGACTTTATGAAAATTTCAAGTTTCTCCTTAGCCTTATCTTGACCTATATAATCTTTTAACCATCTTGGTCTTATAGAATTTTCTTGTTTTAGGTCCTCAATTTGCTCGTTAGACCCAACTATTCTTGCATTTTCATCAAACATTTAACCACCTAAATAAGTCTCTTTAAACTTTCTTTAATCAATGCTTCTAAGCTTAATTCAGAATCTCGTAATTCATTTAAAACCCTCGCTATGTCATTTTCCATATAGCCTAGATTTTTAAGTGCTTCTTTTGCTACCTCTAAATTATCATTGCTTTCTGTTTTTACTTCATTAGTTTTGCTTACTTCTGGTAGGGCCATTTTCTTGACCTTATCTACTAATTCAAGAATTATTCTTGAAGCAGTTTTTTTACCTATACCCTTAGCTTTGGTAAGGGTATTTATATCGTTATTTACTATAGCAATTTTAATCTCGTCGCTACTTATTGATGAAAGCATACCCAAAGCAATTTTTGGTCCGATTGACGATACGGATATAAGAAGTAAAAACATTTCTAATTCTTCTTGAGAATAAAAACCATAAAGGGAAATATCATCTTCCCTTACCTGCATAGAGGTATATATCTTATATTCGTTATTTATTTGAATGTTAGAAAGACTAGTAAGAGTTGAATTTATAAAATAACCTATATTGTTATTTTCAATTATAAATCCATTATCACTTATAGCCTTTATGTCGCCTTTTATGTAAGAAATCATTAATTCATCCTATACTGTTCTTTAAATCTTTGACTAAGCACATGACAAAGAGCTACCGCTAAAGCATCCGCAGCATCGTCTGGCTTTGGTACTTTTTTTAAGTTAAGAAGGGTTGTTACAGTAAGCTGCATCTGCTTTTTACTAGCCCTCCCATAACCTGTGATTGCTTGCTTAATCTGTAGCGGTGTATACTCAAAAATATCCAAGTTATTATCTTGGGCACATAAAACTTGTACACCTCTAGCATGACCAACCGTAATTGCCGTTTTTACATTTTGATTGAAAAACAACTCTTCTATAGCAAATTCATCCGGTTTATATTCTTTGATAATCTTATCTAAATTATCATATAATATCTTAAGTCTTTCTGGTGTTTTAGTCTTTGATGATGTTGTAAGTACACCGTTTTCTAATACTTTAACCTTATTTGATTTAAATTCAACCACTCCATAACCCATGATGGCTATGCCGGGATCTATTCCTAAAACTATCATAAACAAAATAAAAAGGGCTTGTTTAGCCCTATTGATACCTTTCAAATACTTCTCTAATCAAACCTCTATAATAATACTCTGCGTATGTATCAACCATGGACCTATATAGGTAGTTGATTGTTTTATCGTATATTTTTTGGATCTGTTTAGTTGTTATATCTTCTGTAAAAATACTCTCTGTATTAAATGTTAACTGTTTATGAGTTAACATATCTATAGCATAAATTTTTTTCTTTAAAACAAGGTCAGAAAAATTATATAAATCTCTTCTTAGGGAGGCAACCAAATCTCTATTAGAAAAAATAATATCTTTCATAACATGACCAATCTTTACAATTTCTTTATCATCTCTATTGTAATACAGATTTGCCCCATCTAATAGAAAATCAACTCCAAAGGCGTCTATCAACAGAAATTCTAACTTATCTACTGATTTTTTTGATCTAAAAGCTCTATATTGAGCTTTTATAGATATAAGATACTCATATCTATCTATATCTGCGCCTATATTTCTACTCAAACTATTGATTATTTCATCAATGTCTACCAGATTCCAAAAATATTTCTTTAAATTTTTAAAGCAATATTCTTTGGCATAGTAAGTATGCTTGGAGAAATTCATAAAATTTCTATCGTATAACAAAGACATAAGTGTGTTTAAAGAGTATATATCTTCATCTACTAAATAATTATATTCAAGTTTTTCGATTACTGGAATAGACTTCCTTAATTCTGCCTTCATTATTCTACCTCGACTACTATTTTAGCATAAAATCCATGTCATTTATTTAGATATATTTGCAAAGAAAATAAAAAAAGCTAAATGGTCGGTAAAATATTCATTGATTTTTAATTAATGAATATTCTTCTAGTTGTTTTAGCTTTTATCAAAAATTAAATTTATTAAAATTCATTAAAACTTTTTTTAAAATTTCATAAATTCTAAAGATAAATCCTTGAGGGAAAAATTATAATTTACATCTTTTCTCTCAATATTAATTACTGCCTTATTTCTTAATTCTATATCCCTATATAAATTATCAATAAGTTCAAAGGATGGGTTTATAGCATGCGGGTTACCTACGAGTTGAAACATTGTAATATCACCGTTTGTATCTCCATAAGCAAAAGATTTTTCAAGATCAATGTTATATTTTTCTTGTAACTTTCCAACAGCTTTTAATTTATTTTTTCCATCCCACATAGGTAATACTTTACCAGAAAATTTATTATTTTCATCAAAAATATAAGTTGTTGATATAGAATCAGTCGCCTGATATAGTTTTGAAAAGTCATCTACCAGAAAATCTGGAGAACCTGATATAAAGAAAATCAAATCTCCGTTTTTTAAATGTTTTTTAACAGCGTTTCTAGTAATATTATAAACCTTATTTTTATTTTCTTTAAGTACTATTTGGGCATAATGATCTACTACTTTCTTATCTAGCCCGACCATTGATTTTTGGTAGGCTAAGGAAGATTTTTCAAGGTAATCTTCATAGGCCCCTTGTCGATTTTCATATTTACTATATAGGGGGCCAATTTCATCAGTCCAAATTTTTTTATCTACTATGCCAGCTTCTACTAGTTTTAGAAAATGTTCTATTAAAAGTGAATTTCTAAAAAGTGTACCGTCTATATCAAAAAAAGCAGCTCTACTCATTATTTTTTACCTTTTTTCTTTTTCTCTGCGCTTTAAATGTCTTTTGTCCATTTTTATAAGTTCCTAATTTATTTTTCTCTTGTTTTACCTCATGACCTGTAGTTCTTTTTATTGAAACTATTAAATCAATAATAAATCCAACACAGATTCCTACTAGGGCTGATGAGGCTAAAAAAACTGCTATCCATGCCATATTTAGCCCCATTGGAGTATTAAACTTAGTAATAGCATAAATACCAATAAGTAGGGCAAAAATTCCTATTATTAGGGATGGTAAAAATTTAAGTATTTTTCTACTATTGTTAATATAGTGAATAATAACTGTTATTATAGCACTCATTATTACAAGAATAGGTAATATCGCGAGCCTTGAAGAATATTCACTTATTAAATTTATCAATCCACTCATTTTCTCTCCTTAGTCAAATAAGACTTTTTCTATTCTTATACTATTATCAATTGTCATTATCATTGCGGAAGCAAGGCCATCTCTAGGAAGGCTGGGTGATCCTGGGTTTAAAACTAAGACTCCTAAACTTTCAAGCTCTACATACCTATGGATATGTCCAAATATAGCAATGTCACAAGAGTTATCCCTAGCTTTCCCTACTAAGGATCCTATGGAAAAATCAACACTTTCTTTATGGCCATGAGTTAAAAGTATTTTGTAGCCTTCAAGATCTATAAATTTATTATAGGGTTCATTTGAAAAATAGTCATTATTACCCTTTACTACATAATAAGGGATTCCTGTCTCATAATTAATTGACTTGCAATCTTCCACGCCATCTCCGGCGTGAATTAAAAGATCAAAATCTCCGTGACTTAAAATAAGATCAGAAATATTAGAATAGAACCCATGGGTATCGCTAGTTATTAAAATTTTCATATTTTTCTTCCAAGAATTTTTTAAATTCTTTCATAGCCAGTCCCCTATGGCTTATTTTATTTTTAAAATTTATTTCCATTTGGGCAAGACTTTTATCATATTTATCTACATAAAAAATCTTGTCATAACCAAAACCGCCATCTCCTAGTTCATTTTTAGCTATTGTACCGTTAAGTTTTCCTTCAAAATAGTAAGCCTTACCATCGTCATCTATAAAGCATATTACTGTTAAAAAATAAGCTTCTCTGTTATCCTTACCAGATAATTCAGCTAAAAGTTTATCCCTGTTGTCTTTATCTGTTGCATTTTCACCCGCATACCTGTGCGCATAGATACCTGGCCTATTATCAAGAGATTTAACAAAAAGACCTGTATCATCAGAAAACACCTTAGTTTTTTTTAACTTATAGAGTTCATTTGCTTTTTTAAAAGCATTATCTTTTAGAGTTTCACCATCTTCTATTACATCAAAATTATCTATTCCAATATCTTTTGGCATAAGAACTTGATCGTTATCTAATAGTAACTTTACTTGTTCTAATTTATTTACATTGTTGCTTGCAAAAACTAACTTCATAACATCTCCTAATAAAAATAGTATCAAATATTAAGCCTTGTAGTCAAAATTTATTTCTCAATAATATAGTTATACTTATCGAAAGCTTTTTCTACATCAGCAGCACTAGATCCCAAATACTGATCGATACTTACTATAGTGGCTGGAACTCTTGTCGCAATTGCATAGACTGGCGATTTTTCTATTATTCCATCATTTATCCTATGAATCAATATTTCATCTGGTGTTTGTATTAAAATATATCTTTGGTTTGCTAGTACCAAATAATCTTTAAATTGTGTATTAATATTATACACTTGGTCTCTATTTATTGAAGCATTATTAGGATTTAAGATAGAATCTCCTATGGCTATATCTACATTAAAGAAGTTTTGAACAAACTCATCTCCGTCTCCTTTAGAGATTGAAGATTGGAAGGTCCAAATACCTTGACCTCTAACAATACCGAAATTTGTATTGTCAAAGTTTATATCATCAGCATCTGTTTTTGAAAAGTTTTTAATTATCTCATCTTTGACTTTTTCCTTAAAAATTAAGTCACTTTGATCTTCCCCTGTAAATTCTTCAAGAGACATAAATTTATTCTCTGCTATATTATTTGTAGCCATCAACGCGTATTTTCTAATAGGATTTGTGTTATCATCATTAGTGTAATCTATAGATATAAAGTCCCTAGATATGAAATTCATTCTCATATCTAGATTGATATCCTTAAAAATATAATTTTTAAGAAGTAATTCCTCATTATCTTCTTTATCTTTAATTTTTACAGGATATGCCTTTATTTCATCATAAAGATCAGTGAAATTATTTATATCAAGGGATACTCTCCAATATTCATCCTTGTTTTTGATAAAAATGTCTTCAGCTTTTTGATATTTTATAGTTTCATCAGGTTCTATTCTTATTAGGTAAGTGTAATATTTATATAGAGCATTGTCACTTTCTGGATCTACCCTCTCTCTCACTCCTAGGAGGAGAGATAAATCTTCAGCAATGTCTTCACCTTCATCAGTTGTTGTTCTTTCCTTAGAAGCTAATTTAGCGTAAGAATCTTGTACTTTAGAGTCTACCTTGTCAGATATTTTCTTAAGACTGATAATATTTTCATCTTTTATCAAAAACAGATATTTATCTCCAGTGATTATAAAGTCTCTAGAAAATAATTGCCCCTGAGAAGCATTAATAACTATAACATTTCTATCTTTAAAGTCATTATCTGTTTCTATACCCCTGTTATTTAAATAATCCAATAATTTTACATACTTAGAATTAAAAGTTGGAGGGAAAGCATAAGAATCATTTATTGCTACTAAGTTTTTATTTATATAGAGCTTATCACCTAAGTTAATGTTATCAGATTTTTCTCCTAATTTATTGCTCTTTATTTCAATAACCTCCCACGTTCCCTCAATTATAGGATTATCCTGCTTAGGTGTTTGAATCAAATCACTCAAATCATCATTATTGGCATTTGCACATGAAGAAAATATTATAGCTAAAACTGAAATTATAAATAAATTAAATATTTTTTTCATCTTCTAACCTCGGTAATACTACACTTACGACTGTTCCTACTCCATATTTAGACTTAATTATAAGTTTTCCTCCATGAGCTTTTACAATCTCTTCACATATAGAAAGA
Source organism: uncultured Anaerococcus sp. (assembly GCF_937934665.1). GTDB lineage: Bacteria > Bacillota > Clostridia > Tissierellales > Peptoniphilaceae > Anaerococcus. The sequence continues at coordinate 15,912 of NZ_CALGYW010000058.1, read as the reverse complement.
CCAAGACCAGTTTGGGACTTAGAAGAAGAACCCTTATAAAACTTACTAGCTACAAATGCTATCTCATCTTCCTTAATGCCTTCACCGTCATCTTTTACACTTATTTCTATATTATCTTCATTTACATCAACTACTATATCTATTTTTCCACCCAAATCGGTAAATTTAATTGCATTATCGATTATATTTATAAACACTTCTTTCATTCTATTAGTATCAGCATTTATAAATAAGCTCTTATAGTAGGTTGTAAAGGTGAATTTTATACCGTCCGATTGACACCTTGGATAAAGTTGAATGTGAACTTGCTTTACTAGGTCAACTATATCTATTTTTTCTTTTTCATATTTAAATGTACTAGAAGATAACCTTGAAAAGTCAAGCAAATCTTCTACCATCATGGATAGTCTATCCCCTTCAGATTCTATTATCTTTAGGCCCTGACTAACCATATCCGGGTCCTTTTGTATAGTTTCTGACTGTAAGGTTATTGCCCAACCTTTTATAGAAGTTAGCGGTGTCCTAAGTTCATGTGAAACAGAAGATATAAATTCATTTTTCATATCTTCTCTTTTTACTATATTTTCACTAAGTAGATTTAGAGTAGAAGCAAGTTCTGAAATTTCATCTCCTCGTGAATCGTCAGCCTTTATTGTATAATCACCTTGAGCTAAAACTTCTGAAACACCAATTAGTTTTTTTATTGGTTTTATAAAACTATTTGCAGCTATAAATGATACTAATAAAGCTAAAATACTAACAATAATTCCAAATAATAAATATATAAATACATCCTCGTTAATTTGTTTATTAACTCTATCCATAGAACTTGTTAATCTTAAAATCCCTACTTGTTGCTCAGAAGCTTTTAGGGGATAGGATATTGATAAAACCTGCTCTTTAGAGTATATATTTGTATCCTTACTTATACCAGTAGCTCCCTCTTTAGCTTCCTTTACATCCTTAGTGTCTATGACAGATCCTATTTGAGAAGAAGCTATAGAGTCAAAAAGAACAACTCCTGAGTTATCAATTATCTGTACCTGACTATCGTTTTGCCTATAAAATAAATTCTTATCTCCTATTATTACTTCTTGGAGGTCATACCTTGACATATATGAAGCATATTGAAGTTGACTAATCCTCGCTTGATTTTTCATAGAAGATATAAGCGAGGATTCATAATAGTTTTTTATAGAGTTATAGGCAAAAATCTCAAAACCAATAACTGTAGTGAGTACAAAAAGCATTATTATCTTAACAACAGTATATTTCACACTTTTTGACTCTATTAATTTTTTGGTTGTTGATGTAGTTTTTCTTAAACTATTACCTATTTCCATCTATATCCTGTTCCCCAAACCGTTTCTATAAATTGTGGTTTAGCAGGGTTTTCTTCAATCTTAGCCCTGATCCTTCTTATATTAACATCGACAATTTTGGTATCGTTGCTATAGTTTTCTCCCCAGGTTTCTTTCATAATTTCATCCCTGGTCATAGCCTTTCCCTTATTTTTTATAAAATATTCAAGAATTGTAAATTCAGTCGGTGTTACATCAATTTCCCTATCATCTTTATAGAATGTCTTAGAGTAAATATCCAAGGTGAAAGGTCCATCTTTTAGACTTTTTACTTCTTTTTCACTTTCATTTTCTGTTTTTAAATTTACTCTTCTCATTAGTGATTTAACCCTTAAAATCAGTTCTTGGGGGTTAAAGGGCTTTATAATATAATCGTCCGCACCTTTTTCAAGACCTAGGATTTTATCTATATCCTGACTTTTTGCTGAAACCATAATAATACCAGTCATAGGAGACTTATCTCTTATTTTCTCACAGACATCATAACCGCTAATACCAGGTAACATTATATCTAAAATTGCTACCGCAGGTTTGACCTCATCAAAAACTCTAAGTGCTTCTTCTCCGCTTGCTGCTTCATAAGTTTGGTAACCTTGATAATCAAGGTTTATTTTCATAAATTGTCTAATAGGATCTTCATCATCTAAAATCAGGATTTTATTATTCATTACCCATCCTCTCAAAGGCAATTTTAGCAGCACCAATTACACCTGCGTCGTTTAAAAATTCAGCTGGTCTAATTTCTATATTATAAGGTTTATTACAATAGTTTTTAAACTTCTCAACAGTGCCTTCCCACCATATTTCTTTAGAGTTAATGATTCCTCCACCAATTACAATTGCTTCAGGATCGAAAATATTTCTAAGACTTGTTAAGAAATATGCAAGGTTTGATTGGTAATTTTCTAAAACTTCTTTAGCCTTTTCATCTTCATCAACTAGCGAGAAAATTTCCTTACCTTCTAGTCTCTTACCTGTTAGCCTAAAATAATCTTCGCTAATAGCAGGACCAGCGCAATAAGCCTCAGCACACCCATATTGACCACATGTACAATAATTTCCACCTGGATGAAGCATGATATGTCCAAGCTCAGCTCCTTGGAAATGAGCCCCTGATAAAAGTCCTCCATCTTTTGTGATTACTGCTCCACCAAGTCCAGTTCCAAGTGTAATCATAACAACATTATCACAATCCTTACATGCCCCAATCCACTTTTCAGCAACTAAGGCAATGTTTGCATCATTTTCAACAAATACAGGTACATCAACGTATTCTTCTATGGCTTCTTTTAAGTTTAATCCTGTCCATCCATTTATGTTACCAGCAAAGGTGATGATTCCTTTTTCTGAATCAATAAAACCTGGAGTACCAATTCCAATAGCGCTAGCTTCCCTATATGAAAGAGTTTGAATGGATTTTTTGATATTTTCTAATACCACATCCCTACCCTTGCTAGCTTCTGTATCCATCATATGTCTTTCAATGATATTGCCTTCTTCATCTACTAAACATGCATTTATCTTTGTTCCACCAATATCAATTCCTATTACTTTTGCCATATTTGCCTTCCTATTATTCTTTCCTTTAATTTTATCATTTCATCGTATTTTTTTGATACAAACTCTTTTCCTTCTAGGTATTCTAAACCTTTTATTTTTGGAAATACTAGCTTATATGATAATAATATTTGATTATTTACACCGTACTTATCTTTAACTTCCTTGTTAACAGATCTTAATCCGTATTTCCTATCTCCTAAGATTGGAGTATTATTTTCTTTTAAGGAATACCTAATCTGATGAGTCCTTCCAGTTATAAGCTTACACTCTAAAAAAGTATATCTTTTATTGTTTTCTAGAACTTTAAAATAAGTTAGAATATCCTTACCATTCTTATTCTTTTTTACCTTATTTTTATTCTCATTTTTACTTATACTACTATCTATTTTAAAATCTTTATCAATATTTCCGGCTACTAAAGTTAAATAATATTTATCTACATTATTTTCCCTCATAGATTTATTTAAAATCCTGAGAGCTTGACTATTTTTAGCACCTATCACAAGTCCAGCTGTATTTCTATCAAGTCTATTTACAACAGCAGGCTTAAAGGTTTTATCTGACATATCAAATGATCTAGTTTTATAAAGATATGAAAGCATGTTATCAACTAAGTTTTTGCCATAATCTTTTTTACTTGCTGCATGGGTGAGCTGGCCATAATCCTTATCCATTATTATAATATTATCATCTTCATAAACAATATCTAGATTAAAGTCTGCTGGTATAAAATCAGTTTTAGTTAGCCGCTTATTATAATTTTGATCAGAGATATACATTTTGACCTTATCTCCCTCATACACAAAATCATTATTTTTAGCTCTCTTATCATTGATCTTAAAATTCTTTTTTCTTATATTTTTAGAAATTACCGATAAAGGTGCATTTTCAAAATATTTTCTTAGAAACCTATCAAATCTCTGATTCCCCTGGTTTTTACTTATTTCTATTTCTATCATTTTTAATAACTTCTATTTACATAAGAATCTATAAGTGATTCTCTAATTTCTTCGCAAAAGGCGTTTTCGAGCCTTAATTTATCTAATATCTTTTTATTCTTAGAATGAAGAATTAATTTATCACAAGTCTTAACAGATATCTCAAAAATTTGTCCAGTAAGTCTTTTTGACCTCAAATTTATAAAATATGACTCTATATTTTCATAACCAACTAGGTCAATAAGAGAAGCAGTTGCTATATCCTTTAGATAATAATAATTTTCCCTATCGTTTATAAGCCTTGTATGTATCTTTTTCTTCCTAGGCAAATTTTGACATTTAAAAGCTTTAGCATTAGCAAATTTTGCCATTATATTATAATACTGGTAATTGTATATAGCCTCTTCAAGCTGTCTGATATTAGAAAAAGGTTTAAGGCCCAAATCTATTAAAAAATTATAATTCCTTTCCAGAAACTCTTCCTTATTTATCTTTGAATCTGAAAGCAAGTCAATAGATTCTATTCTCCAATCCTCAAATATATCTAATTTTTTTTGTTCAATAATCATAATAAAAAACCGTCTCAAAGAGACGGTTTAAATTAATCCTCTAATTTTAGTTCAATAATTTCTGCTTGGCCTATTTGAGGAACGTCTTCTTTTTTCCAATCTAATCCTAAGTAAATATCTGATTTAGAATATTCTGATAGACTGTCTAATCTTTCAATTAGGTCTTTGATATTGTCCTCATTTATATCAACTACATCGTAGATACCATCGATATAAATTTTTCCTATATCATAATCACGAGCAAGTATTCCAGATACAAATCCTATTAATGATTCTACGTTATTAATCTTGTAAGATTTTGCATTTATAAGTCTAATCTTGTGATCTAAGATTCTTACTTGGCTATCATCTGTGTCTACAAAGATAATATTTGCATTACCAAGTTCTTTTTCGTGGTTTGCTTCTTCCACTAGATATTTTGTTTTACCTGTTCCTTGTTCTCCAACTACTAAATTAATCATAATTTATCCCCCTTAATTTTTTCATAAATTATTTTTTTACTTTTATCACCTTGTATAATAGAGTTTTCTTCCATAAAAGATACAATTTCATCTCTGATAAGCCACCATGACCTATCCCAATTACAAAAAATTGTTTCTTCTTTTGGAGCCCTACCTACAAGTCTTGCTATAGCACAATCAGAATCAATGTATCTTAAAAATTCGATAACATTTTTCTGATATTCTTCTTTAGTCTTAAGTTTTACTTTTCCTTCTTCATACATTTTTGCAAGCTTGCTACCCCTTGCAATAAACAACGAATGAATTTTAACTTCCTTAACATTCAAGGCATTTAATATCCTTGCTGTCTCTATTGTATCATTAATATCATCCCAAGGTAAAGCTAAAATTACATGGGTCGAGATTCTAAAGCCATATTTGTTTATAAGATTGCATGCAGTAATAAAATCTGCTAGGCTCTCTCCTCTGTTTAAAATCTTTAGAGTTTTATAATTGGCTGTTTGAAGTCCTAACTCTATAGTAATGTCCTTACCAGTTTCATCATGCCATTTTTTTAGAAATTTAAGCTTATCTTCGGTAATACAATCACTCCTTGTTGCGATTGATACACCTACTATATAATCTTTATTACAAACTTTAATTATTTCCTTAAACTGATCTAATGGCATATAGGTATTAGAAAAGTTTTGAAAATAGGCAATAAATTTCTTGGCTTTGTATCTTTTAGATATATAGTCCTTATTTTTATTTAACTGGCTATCAACAGATAGGAATGACGGAAGATTTTCAAAGGAACCACCTAATTCAGAACAATAAATACATCCTCCATAGCCACAGGCACCATCTCTATTAGGACATGTTAAGGAAAGTTTTATTGGAAGTTTATAAACTTTCTCCTTATAAATCTTTTTATAATAGTCACTAATCTTATAATAAACCTCAGCCATTAGTAATTTTCGCCATTAGCCTCTGAGTCATATTCTTCGATTAGCTCGTCTATCTTATCATCAGTCCAATAATGGCTAAAGATGTGGAATACATCGTCAATTTCATCTTCATCATCTATCATAGTTAATTCTATATTCTCATCTCCATATATGTCAGTATATCTAAATAAATAAATTTCCTTTGATTCACCAGATAATAAGGCAATGTATTCTTTATCATCGACACTAAAAATATCGATTAAAATACATTCTTCTTCACCTTCACCTAATTGGATAGCTATTACTGCCTTACCTTCATTTTTATTAAATATTACTTCATGGCCGTGTATATCAAATGTTTCTGTCATAGTCACTCCTTGATTGTCTTATTCTATATAATACATTTTCAATTAGGTTTATAATTTTGCTTATATCATCTAATTGACTGTAAAAATATTTTTCATCTTGTTTATATTTTACCCCTAATGATATCATCTTCACATTTAGATTTTTAAAAACGATACTTGAATCTAAGGAGTATTGGCTCTTAATAACCTCTATATCACAATCATATAATTCTTTATAAGCATTAGAGAAAACTCTAGTCAAACTGTTATCTTTATTTTTAAAACTTGGTATAAATAATTTTTCTTCAAACTTTGAATTAGCTATATTAGCAGCTAGGTTGCTTTTTTCTAGCATCTGCCTTATACCTTCTTCAGTCAAAGATCTTAAAACTACAATCATGTTAATTGACGTTTTAAGGCTCCTAATTGTAGCTAAGTTTGAAGATGATATGACTTGATTGTCAATACTATTTACAGCAAAAGTTCCTGATGGACAAAGTTCAACAAAAGATGCAAGGTGGCTAAAAGACTCAGAAGTAATAGGTAGAAGTTCTTTATTTTCTATTTCTTCACACCTGAATACCATATCTGGTTCATAACGTAAATTTTTCTCTATAGCTTCGTTCTTAAATATTTCAAAAGCATTCATAAGGTCGTTTTCAAAAACAGTATTTATAATGAATTCCAGGCTGGCGAAGGCTGGTATATTATCATACCTATCTCCACCAGCTATTGATACCATCTCTAAATCTACTTTTGACTTTAGTTTTCTAAAAAATCCTATTATCATTTTTATAGAATTTTTTCTTACTTTATTAATATTATCCCCAGCATGCCCTCCCATAAGATTATCTAAAGATAACTTATAAGTCTTATAAGCAAAGTCTGGTTTAAACCTTTTTACTGGAATAGTGGTTAGAGATAAGAGCAGGTTTGAAAATTCATCTGCAAGTGCATCAGCCTGTCTTAAATTTAAATTAATAACATTATCAGTCCTTAGCATACTTGTGATTTCCTTATAGTCTTCAATTTTTGATTGAATATTGCTATAAGAAATCAAAATATCAAAAGAAGAGTCTGAATACATCAATAAATAACTTACTATCAGAGCGGATGATACTAAATTTATATTTGTTTCGCTATAAACAGATTCTTTATTATGGCTATCTGAGTAATAAAAAGAAACATCTGATGGATTATCAATATTTAAATGAAAAAGAGCTACAGGATTATTACCCTTTTGTATATAATAAGACTTCTCAAAACTTATTAATTTACATTCTTTTTCTCTAGCTGTATTAAGTATATTTTCAACTATAGTAGGTAAAGTAATCCTATCTTCATTGGTTGCTCTTAATTTTTCTATATAATTTTTTAAATTTGAATTTCCACTTTCACTTGCCATAAGGCCCGCCTAATAATACTTTTTAACCTCAGCATCCTTTGAGATTTCGTTTAATTTTTCTAAATATTTTTCCTGTCTTTTTACCATTAGATATGTTTGGTAAACTTGATCTTTTACTTCTTCAAATGGTTTAGCTTCAGCATCATTAATATCTTCTAATTTTATTAAATGATAACCAAATTGAGACTTAACTGGTTTAGATATTTCTCCTATCTCTAGACTATCAAGCCCATCTTGGAATTCTTTAACCATCACACCTTTTGGGAAAGTTCCTAGTGAACCACCACTTGCAGCTGAAGGATCTTTTGAATATTTTTTAGCTGCTTCTTTAAAGTCAAGTCCATCTTCTATTTCCTTATAAATATCTTCTGCCTTAGTTTCATCATCTACTAAAATATGACTTGCAGTGTATGTTTTATTAGGTGTTATTACTTCTTTATTTTCTTCATAGTATTTCTTAAGCTCATCATCTGTAGGATTTACACTTTCAAAAATCTTATGCATGGCATAATTTTTTAACATATTATCCTTAACTAGGCTTAGTTCATTTTTAAATTCTTCTTCTTCATCTAGTTTGTTTTTGTATGCATCAGCAAGAACAATTTCTTGATTAACCATTTCATCAGTTAATACTTTTATTCCCTCTTCATTTTGAAATCTTTGTCCTTCTTCTATATTTTGCATAAAAGAAATGACATCATTTCTATAAATTTTCTTTCCGTTAACTTCCGCTAAAAGTTTGTTATTATTTTCCATATTCACCTTTCATTCAATTCAATTCTGTTCTTATATATCTTTATATCCTTATTTTTGTATAAACGACCAATGGCTCTTTTAAAGGCTGACTTGCTCATGGCAAAATAAGAATATATCTTATCAGGAGATGATTTGTCAGATAAATCACATGTCCCACCATTTTGATATAGATAATCAAGTATCTTATCGCTGTCATTATCTATTTCTAAATAGGCTCTTTTTCTTAAAGTTAATTCTATCTTTCCATCTTCTTTGACTTCTTTTATTCTAGCAGTTATTTCCTCACCTTCAATATATACACCCTTTAATTCTTTTATCCTTATTAAAGAGTCATACTTGTTATCTATAACTACAAAGGCTCCAATAGACTTATTTATAGAGTAAATCCTTCCTTTTACTATATCATTTTCCCTAAAATTATGATTTATAGATAAAAGTTCTCTTATTTTACTTGTCAAATATAAGTATCCATCTTCTTCTTTAAAGGCTACAGGATATACCATATCCTTGATAATTTTATATGTTCTTTCTTCAAAGGGTAAAAAAACATGTCCTCCTTTTATTTCAAAGTAAACACCTTTTTTTGTTACCTCTACTGCCTTTAAAGAATATATCTCACCTGGTTTATAAGGAAGTTCCCTACTAGCCCTTAAAACTTCATTTAAATCTTTATATAGATACGCTTTAACCTTATCATTTTGTTTTAAGTCTTTGACCTGGTCTTTATCTATTACAGCATCACCAAGTTTTGTTTTTAAGTATGCTTTATTTTTTGTAAATCTTTTAATTGTAAATTCTTTTATAATATTTCTCCTAATTTAACTCATTATAGATAAAGCCTTCTCCTAGAACTTCCGAAATTGTATAGGTAAATATAAAGGCTTTATCATCTATCTCTAGTATATCATCTTTTATAGCTGGAAATGTTCTAATGCTGGTTATAGTCATTACAACTTTCTTACTATTGTGCGAAAATCCACCCTCAGCTTCAAGTAAGGTAACTCCCCCTAGCATGTTTATTAATAAGCATATAATTTATTTCTTTGTATTTATTGAAATAACTACAATTGAAATCTTTCTGCCAAATCCTTGCATAAAATAATCAAATCCCATGGATTAAATCATTATAGCAAGGGTAGCATACATGGCAAGTTCAATACCAAATATAAAAGCAGAAAGGAGAACTACAGTAAAATCTGCAAAAAATAAGCAAACATGGAGGGGAACATTAAAGTATTTATTGAAAATTGCTGCTATTAAATCAGTTCCCCCAGAAGAGGCTTCATGATTAAATACAATAGCAAGTCCAAAGGATACTATTATTGATCCAAACAAAATGTTTATTATCTTATCCTCACCAAGTCTAACATTCGGTATTAATTTTTCAAATAATAAGATGTAGGCTGAAACTGCTAAGGAGGATATTAAAGATTTTTTTGCAAAATCAAATCCAATAAAAATCACACCCGCTAATAATACTAGAATATTTAAACTTAGGTTAACTATTCCTAGGTTTACAAACGGAAATGCTTTTGATAATACTAAAGCAAAGCCATAAAGTCCTCCAGCCGCTATATTTTGACTTAATAGAAAAAAACCGCTAGCTATAAGAAAGGATCCAAAAAAGATCCAAAGGTATTTTTTCATACAAACTCCTTATATTATAATAAAATCGTATCATAAATTGGAGATTTATTCAATAAAGTCAAATAAAAAAGGTAGCAAATATAAATACAAATCCCACTAGAATTAAACTTTTATCTTAGTAAATATTTTGTTAATAATTCTATTGCTAGGGACTTATACTTCATATTGCCACCCTTTTGTCAATCTAGCCACTTAGGAATTATCTCATTAAAGTCATCATACATTCGAAGTAAAGAATCTATTTCTTCACTACTTAAATATGATTCCGTTTTATTTCTTATATCTATGATGCTATCTAGGACAGCTGTTGCCTGATAAAGACTTAATAGTCGGAAAAATTTTCTAGTAGGATTGCCTTCTTCATGGTAAGAAGATAGGGCAGATCTTGCAAATATCGGATATTTAATAGCTATTTTGTTTATTTCAACGAAGTCTATTATACCATCCCCATATTCTAGCTTTTTAATTCCCCTTAAGTCTAAAGAGTTTTTCTTATATATCCTAATGTTTTTATCACTAATATTCTTATAAAGCAAATTTATTGCAGTATTTTCTGTTAGATACTTATTGGCATTGATAAAATCGACCAATATATAATCTCTATCACCGATTTCACTTAGGCCATGTCTGTAGAAAATCTTATTAGACTTTATCAAAAAATAATTTTGCCAATCTATATTCTCACTTGATTTTATACTATGAAGCTTTTTAAGAGCAAGACCAAATTTGCTACCGATTTTTTCCTGCTCTTTTTCACTTGCTTTTTCCAGAAAATCTTTTAAAGCAGTCTCATCCCTATATTCGTAAACTTTAAAAGATTTCTCTATATCTGGCATTAAACCTCTTTCATATATCTTTAAAGGGTTAAGACCAGCATTTTCTAATACTTCGTTTATAAATGCTTCATTTTCTATTTCATCGAGTTGATCAAAATCATAAACCGCGAAAACATAAGATTTATCATTTTTATCTACTTTATATTTACTGGAACCTATCTTTTGAAATTCATAGGTCTCATCTAAATTTTTAAAAATATTAGTATGACCTAGGATATTTCTAATATCACTAGTCATTTTTCATTCCTTATTTATTATGTTCTTTTACTAAAGTTTCAACTTCCTCTGCAAGTTCTAAATCAACAGCCTTTTCTGCAAAAGCTTTTTCTTCTTCTAAATTGGATTTTAGGATAGTATCTTTTATCTCAGCTATTTTTGCTGAAGATCCTGAAAATTCATCTAGACCTAATCCTAATAAAAGTTTAGTTGCTTCAGTATCTCCTGCGAAGGCTCCGCACATACCTGTCCATTTACCTGCTTTGTGAGATACATCAATTACATGTTTTATAGCTCTTAGAACTGCTGGGTTATAGTTTGAGTACATATGAGCTATATTTTCATTTCCTCTATCTACAGCCAAGGTATATTGGGTTAGGTCGTTTGTACCGATAGAGAAGAAATCGGCATATTTTATAAACTTATCTGCCATAATTATAGAAGCTGAAGTTTCAACCATGATCCCTACATCTAAATCTTTATTGTAGTCAATACCTTCCTTATCAAATTCTTTTTTAATTTCCTCAATAAGGTCGATAGATTTTTTCAGTTCATCTATATTTACTACAAATGGGATCATTATCTTTAAGTTACCGAAGGCAGAAGCTCTTACTAAGGCCCTTAACTGGGTTTTAAAGATATCTTCTTTATCTAAGCAAAGACGTATTGCTCTGTATCCTAAGAATGGGTTTTCTTCTTCTGGGAATTTAAAATAATCAAGTCCCTTATCCCCACCTATATCAAGTGTTCTTATGATTAGTGGTTTTTCACCTAACATTTCTGTAGCTTCTTTATAAACTTCAAACTGTACTTCTTCACTTGGGAATTCTGAACTCTCCATGTATAGGAATTCAGTTCTAAATAAACCAACACCGTCACAACCATTTTCTATGGCAAGTCTTAAATCTTCAATGTTTCCTATATTGGCTGATACTTCTATTTTTTTGCCATCTTTAGTTACAGCTTCTTTATCTTTTATAGTTTTGAGTCTTTCTTTCTTTTCTCTTTGTTCAACGATTAGTTTCTCGTATTTAGCAAGTTCTTCTTCACTTGGATCAATAATTAATATACCCTCGTAACCATCTATAATAGCTTTTTCTCCACCTTTTAGTTTAGTAGATACATCCGCCATACCTACGAGTGCTGGCATATCAAGTGTTTGAGCTATTATTGATGTATGGCTTGTTTTACCACCTAAGTCGGTTGCAAAACCTACAACAGCTTTCTTATCCATGTTAGCTGTATCAGATGGAGTAAGTTCCTTTGATATAATTATGCTTCCCTTATCAAGATTTGATAGATCTTTTGGTTTTATTCCCTTTAGTTTATACATTACTTGGAAACCGATATCTTGATAATCGCTTGCTCTTTCTTTTAGGTACTCATCGTCTAGAGCACTCATTATTTCTACCATTTCCTTAATAGTTTCATCTAAGGCAAGTTCACTATTTTTGTTTTCATTTTTGATTTTGCCTTCAATGGTATCTGAAAAGTATGGGTCTTGGAGTAATTCTTTATGGGCATTTGCTATATTTTGTTGAGCTTCAGTTGGGTTATCAAGATTGCTTAAATCGTTGAAATAAGCGTCAATAGCGTCTTTTACCTTTTTATATTCACTATCAGCAACTTCTGGCTTTATTTTAGCTTGGTTAATATCTATTTTTTCTCTGGTAAATAAATAAATATTACCTATAGCATAACCATTACTAGCCTTAATTCCTTCATATCTTTCAGTCATATAACTTATTCTCCTTTATAATTATGTTTTAAAAAAAGGATACTGTAAAAGTATCCTTTATAGACTTGATTTTATTCAGCTAAATTCTCAACAAATTCAACTAATTCATCAGCGAATTTTTCTTCATCATCGCCTTCAACGATTAGTTTAATTTCTGTTCCTTTAGCAATTCCAAGGCTCATAACATTGAAGATGCTCTTAGCGTTTGCTTCTTTTTCATCTTTAATAATTGTAACTTCACCTGGGTAATTTTTTACAAATTGTACTAATGATGCTGCTGGTCTAGCGTGTAAACCTGTCTCATTTGTAACTACTACTGTTCTTTCTGCCATAAAATCCTCCTAATTGATTTATATTTATACTTATATTTTACTATATTTTAGAAATTTAACAATACTTTAACTAATAACTTTACTAGATTCTCGTTCATGAATTTGCGCTTCAATAATCCAATCATTTTCTAAGATTTCTGCTTCATGCTTGATTCTTTTAATCAAAGCTCTTATTGAAATAGCGCCGATATCATAATATGGAATAGATACTGTTGTTAGCTTTGGTCTGTAAATACTTGCAATTTTATTATCTCCAAAACCGACGACTGAAAGATCGTCAGGAACCTTTATTCCGTGATCGACACAATAATTCATAAACCCAATTGCTAGCTCATCATTAACACAAGCTACTGCACTTATTTTTTCTTTCTTAATAATTTCAATAGCCTTATCTGCGTTAGTATATCCATCATCGCTTAGCATGCCATCTATTCTAAGGATATGGGACTTATCTTCTCCCACAGCCTTCTCGTATCCTTTAATCATTGATTCATTTATAACATTTTGCTCGCTACCAGCTATTAGTAAAATGTCTTCATGGCCAGCTTCGGTTAAACTATTTACTAGCTTATATTCTTCACTTTCATAGTCAACTTTTACTGTTTTTATATTTTTATAATTATGATATTTGTCAAGTAAGACGAAAGGAATCCTAGTTTCTCTTAGTTTTACTAGAATTTCTGTAGAAATATCTTCAGTAATGATTACAAGTCCTTCAACTTGCTTGGTAGCCAAAAAGTCAATAGAATTTTCTACTTGTTTATCATCACCATAGGAGCTTGTAAGTAAAATATCATACTTATAAACCCTACCTATCTCTTCAATGCCTCTTATCAATTGAGCCATATATTCTATACCGATATCCTTAACAATGACACCTACTAGGTTTGATTTTCTCATTACCAAAGACCTAGCTAATTCATTAGGTTTAAAGTCAAGCTTGTTAATTGCATCTACTACTTTTCTTCTTGCTTCTGGACTTACAGGTTTTGAATTGTTCATAACCCTTGAAACTGTAGATATTGATACGCCTGCAAGCTTAGCAACGTCTTTAATTGTTGGTTGTCCCATATTTCCTCCATTATAGAAAAGACCATCATATAGATGGCCTTAGCTTAACCTGCAATTACGTTTTTCACAATATCTATTACATCTATGATTAATGATGAATAGTCAGTAATTGATGCAACTCCAGCTCCGAAAGTATCAACACTGTCAACAGCAGTTATACCTACATAGTTGACTGTATCTTTTACATCGTCAGCTATAGAATTTACGCTTGTCATAGTGTCGTTTACCTTTGCTATTGCCATCTTTAAGTTTGGATCTGTTACTACATTATTCACATTCTCAACTAAACTACTTGCTTCATTTGTAAGATGTGGCAATTTTGTAATTACATTATCAATGTTACTTGAATTTTTATCAAGTATTCCTTGAACGCTTCCCAACAATTTGTTCACCTTAACTAATACTAGCACTAAAAATACAAGGGCTAGTATAGCTAAGACTGTCATAATAATATTGCCCAGAAGATCAAAATCTATGGTTACACTCATTTATATCTCCTTGACTAAATATTTTTATGTTTAACTTTTAAATCGTTCTCTTTTACCTTCTCTTTTGTATCTTTTGCTTCTTTTTTAACTTCTTTAGCACCTGCTTTTACATCTTTTTTTGCATCTTTAGCTTCAGCTGAAACTTCTTCTTTCTTTTCATCAGCAACTTTAGATATTTCTCCGGCACTTTCTTTTACTATTTCTTTAACGTCTTTAGCGCCATCAGCTAGTGAATCTTTTACTCCTTTAGAAGCATCTTTGATTTGTATGCCTGTATCTTTTGCTACTTCTGATCCATATTCAATACCATCTTTGATTGGTTGAAGATCTGTATAAGCTCTGTATTTTAAGTCTTCATAACCATCTTTAGCTTGGTCAATTACGTCATTTGTAGTATCTCTTACAGTTTCTACTGTATCATTAAAAGCTTCTTTTAAGTCTTCTCTAGTTTGTTTTCCTGATTTTGGTGCAAGTAAGATACCTGCTGCCGCTCCAGCTAAAGCACCTATTAAAAGGCCTTGACCTCTCATTCTTGAATCATGATTTTTCGCTTTCCAAATTTCATATTTGATTTCTCTTTGTTTTGCTTTTGCTTTGCTTTCAATATAATCTGATAGTGACATATATATAATCTCCTTTTATTTTAGTCTTACTAATTATTACCCAAAAATATTTTTTTAAAACTTAATTTAATCCTAAGGTGGTCCTTAACTTAAGACCTTCCCGTATGTGAAGGTGGGCAAGCTGTCCAAAATCTCTGACTTCCACTCAATGGAGGCTTGTCATCAAAGTTGAAACTCCGCAATCCCTTATAAAGTTTGTAGGTTTAAATTGGACCTGTACCTTAGGATACCTTAATTATAATATATTTTTCATGAATTTGCAAGATAAATCTTTTCATAAATCCGACAAAAAAGGCTTGAAATCAGGAATATTCTTAAGGATAATACTTTCCTGACTGATAAATTCAGTAAATTTCAAATAATATGAGTGAAGAAGAAATCTATCAAATTCATAATCTGATCCATAAAGCTTATCACCTACTATAGGGTGCCCTAAATTTTTAAGACTTGCCCTAATTTGATGTGTTTTACCTGTTTTTATATCACATTCTATAAGAGAAAATTTATCGTTATATTCTAGGGTTTTAAAATAAGTAATTGCAAGTTTCCCCTTATCATCTTTTTTATATTCCTTACTTGATTCATCATAGATAAGCTTTATTTTATATAATGTATCAATTTTAAAATCTCCTTCGACA